>NZ_CP007597.1:3917727-4110227 GCF_000661955.1 Stenotrophomonas rhizophila | reverse complement strand
ACAGGTGGGTAGGATGAGAATTCTCAGGCGCTTGAGAGAACTCGGGTGAAGGAACTAGGCAACATGGCACCGTAACTTCGGGAGAAGGTGCGCCCTTTTTGGTGGCTCATGCGAGCTATAGCTGAAGAGGGCCGCAGAAACCAGGCCGCTGCGACTGTTTATCAAAAACACAGCACTCTGCAAACACGAAAGTGGACGTATAGGGTGTGACGCCTGCCCGGTGCTGGAAGGTTAATTGATGGGGTCAGCCGCAAGGCGAAGCTCTTGATCGAAGCCCCAGTAAACGGCGGCCGTAACTATAACGGTCCTAAGGTAGCGAAATTCCTTGTCGGGTAAGTTCCGACCTGCACGAATGGCGTAACGACAGCGGCGCTGTCTCCACCCGAGACTCAGTGAAATTGAAATCGCTGTGAAGATGCAGCGTTCCCGTGGCAAGACGGAAAGACCCCGTGAACCTTTACTATAGCTTTACACTGAACGTTGAGTTCGTCTGTGTAGGATAGGTGGGAGGCTATGAAACTGTGGCGCTAGCTGCAGTGGAGCCATCCTTGAAATACCACCCTGTCGTGCTTGACGTTCTAACCTGGGTCCATAATCTGGATCGGGGACCGTGTATGGTGGGTAGTTTGACTGGGGCGGTCTCCTCCTAAAGAGTAACGGAGGAGCTCGAAGGTACGCTCAGCGCGGTCGGACATCGCGCACTGTGTGCAAAGGCATAAGCGTGCTTGACTGCAAGATCGACGGATCAAGCAGGTAGGAAACTAGGACTTAGTGATCCGGTGGTTCTGTATGGAAGGGCCATCGCTCAACGGATAAAAGGTACTCCGGGGATAACAGGCTGATACCGCCCAAGAGTTCATATCGACGGCGGTGTTTGGCACCTCGATGTCGGCTCATCACATCCTGGGGCTGTAGTCGGTCCCAAGGGTATGGCTGTTCGCCATTTAAAGTGGTACGCGAGCTGGGTTCAGAACGTCGTGAGACAGTTCGGTCCCTATCTGCCATGGGCGTTGGAGATTTGAGAGGGGCTGCTCCTAGTACGAGAGGACCGGAGTGGACGAACCTCTGGTGTTCCGGTTGTCACGCCAGTGGCATTGCCGGGTAGCTATGTTCGGAAGCGATAACCGCTGAAAGCATCTAAGCGGGAAGCGCGCCTCAAGATGAGATCTCCCGGGGCACAAGCCCCCTGAAGGAACCATATAGACTATGTGGTTGATAGGTCAGGTGTGTAAGTACAGCAATGTATTGAGCTAACTGATACTAATGATCCGTGTGGCTTGACCATATAACCTCAAGTTGCCTTGGCCGACATGACATGTCGATAGAGCCCAAGTGCACGCTACGTCACAAGACCAAACGAGAGGCAGGCGCTCAGGCGCGTCTCTTTGTAAAGCCGGCACATCCGTGCCCGCTCCCTGCAAAGACACGCTCTGCGGCGACACTCCAAAAGCCTCCCTGGTGAAATTAGCGCTGTGGAACCACCCGATCCCATCCCGAACTCGGAAGTGAAACGCAGCTGCGCCGATGGTAGTGTGGCTCAAGCCATGCGAGAGTAGGTCATCGCCAGGGTTTATACCCAAAACCCCGCTGCTCACGCAGCGGGGTTTTCTTTTTTGCAGGCACCCGGTTTTCGAAGGTGTCTGTTTCTCGGAAGAGACCCATGCCGAGCTGGCGCAACGCGCTGCTCCAACCGTCTCCCTGGTGAAATTAGCGCTGTGGAACCACCCGATCCCATCCCGAACTCGGAAGTGAAACGCAGCTGCGCCGATGGTAGTGTGGCTCAAGCCATGCGAGAGTAGGTCATCGCCAGGGTTTATACCCAAAAACCCCGCTGCTCACGCAGCGGGGTTTTTCTTTTTTTGCAGGCACCCGGTTTTCGAAGGTGTCTGTTTCTCGGAAGAGACCCATGCCGAGCTGGCGCAACGCGCTGCTCCAACCGTCTCCCTGGTGAAATTAGCGCTGTGGAACCACCCGATCCCATCCCGAACTCGGAAGTGAAACGCAGCTGCGCCGATGGTAGTGTGGCTCAAGCCATGCGAGAGTAGGTCATCGCCAGGGTTTATACCCAAAAACCCCGCTGCTCACGCAGCGGGGTTTTTCTTTTTTTGCAGGCACCCGGTTTTCGAAGGTGTCTGTTTCTCGGAAGAGACCCATGCCGAGCTGGCGCAACGCGCTGCTCCAACCGTCTCCCTGGTGAAATTAGCGCTGTGGAACCACCCGATCCCATCCCGAACTCGGAAGTGAAACGCAGCTGCGCCGATGGTAGTGTGGCTCAAGCCATGCGAGAGTAGGTCATCGCCAGGGTTTACACCCAAAACCCCGCTGCTCACGCAGCGGGGTTTTTTCTTTGCCCCAGAGAAAGGCGAAAGGCAAGGACGACGCCGGTAGGGTCGGTTCCCAAACGAGCGCCGACCTCGCCTGCAATCGCATTGACGCATGGACCCACGCTCAAAGGCTGCTGGCTCTCGGCAGCGTATGGCGGGACTCCCCCTGACACGCCAAATACCCTCCCTCCGACAGGGCCCACATTCAATACCGGATACCAGAGCGACCCCGTCGGCGCGAACCTGACGGCATGTCCAGCCCACGCCTTCTCATCGGTCGCCGCTCTGTCCGAGGCGCCTATTACATGCTCACATCCACCGTTGCAGATCGACGCAAGCTGTTCGTCGATGCCGCACGCGTTGAATGTGTCGTTGAGGCCTTACGTTGCTCCGATCGCGAGGCACGCTCACGAACACTCGCCTGGGTGGTGATGCCAGATCACGTGCACTGGCTGATGCAGCTGCGCGACGGCAACATCAGCCGCTGCATGCAGGCATTCAAATCCCGCGCGTCGCGTGCCTTCAACCTGCACACAGGTGCGCAAGGCAGCGTCTGGCAGCGAGGTTTCTACGATCACTGCGTGCGGTCGGACGAATCCCTGGAAAGGCAGGCGAGATACCTGATCGAGAACCCCGTCCGCGCAGGCTTGGCCGCCAGCGTAGGCGAGTACCCGTATTTCTGGTCACGCTGGCCGATGACGCCAGAAACGTCACCCGCCGCGGATAGCCAACCAAGGTAGGGTCGGTTCCCAAACGACCGCCGACCACCTCTGCGACCGCATTGGCGCATGGACGTCTGATGTCGCGCACCTGCTACCGCACGCGTTTCGCCGATCATTGTCATGCCATCACCGGCCGCGGTGGCCGCACCGGCGGTCGATTGGGATGCGACCCTACCAACATTTCTGCGCATCGCCATACCGGGATGCCTCATCACCGGAACATGCACGCGCCGCCGATACACCGGTAGGGTCGGTTCCCAAACGACCGCCGACCGCGTCTGCGATTGTATTGGCGCATGGACCTTTGATACCGGGCGCCTGCCACCGCACGCGTTTTGCCGATCACGGTCATGCCATCACCGGGCGCGGCGGCCGCAACGGCGGTCGATTGGGATGCGACCCTACCACCCACATTTCTGCGCATCGCCACGCCGGGATGCCTCATCACCGGAACATGCACGCGCCGCCGATACACCGGTAGGGTCGGTTCCCAAACGACCGCCGACCACGTCCGCAATCGCATTGGCGCATGGACGTCTCATGTCGCGCACCTGACACCGCACGCGTTCCGCCGATCATTGTCATGCCATTACCGGGCGCGGCAGCCGCAACGGCAGTCGATCGGGATGCGACCCTACCAGGCCACATTTCCGATGCCCCATTGGCGACATCCATCCACAAAAAAACGGCGCCCCGTAGGGCGCCGTTTCTGGTTCAAGCACTGACTGAGGCTTACTTGCTGGCCGGTGCCGGTGCCGGTGCACCTGCCGCCCCAGCCTTCGGCGCCATCATCGCGTCGCGGGCCGCCTTGAACGGGTTGCCCTCGTACCAGTTCGGCCAACGGTCGCCGCCGGCCAGTTCCTTGCCTACGCCGTACAGCAGCTGCAGGTCTTCCACCGTGCCGTCCAGCTTCCAGGTGGCCGCGTCGAACTCATCCTTCGGCCCGTGATAGCGGTCGCGGCCGTAGGCCTCGGCGGCCTTGCGGCCGGCCTCGACGCCACCGTCGCGCAGGTCTTCGCCGCCGTCGGCATACAGGGCCGGCACGCCGGCCTTGGCGAAGTTGAAGTGGTCCGAACGGAAGTAGAAGCCGCTCTGCACCGCGGTCTCGCCGTGCAGGGTGCGGCCCTGGTTGGCGGCCAGCGGCTTGAGGATGTCTTCCAGCTCCGAGCTGCCGAAGCCGGTCACCGTGAGATCCTTGGCACGGCCAGCCACCGACATCGCGTCGATGTTGATCACCCCGGCAATCTTGTCCAGCGGGAAGGTCGGGTGGCTCACGTAGTACTTGGAGCCCAGCAGGCCCGACTCCTCCAGCGTCACCGCCAGGAACACTACCGAACGCTCCGGCGGCGGCTGCTGGTGTGCCATCGCATCGGCCACTTCCAGGATGCCGGCCACGCCGGTGGCGTTGTCTACCGCACCGTTGTAGATGTTGTCGCCCTGCTCACCCTCGTGCTTGCCCAGGTGGTCCCAATGGGCCATGTACAGCACCGCTTCGTCGGCCCGCTTGCTGCCCGGCAGCACGCCAACCACGTTGCGCGACTTCTTCTCGGCGATGGTGCTCTTCAGGTCGAAGGACACCTTGGCCTTCAGCGACACCGGCTTGAAGCCGCGCTTGCTGGCGTCCTTGTAGGCCTTGTCCAGATCCAGACCGGCATCGGCGAACAGCTGGCGGGCCGCTTCTGCACTCAACCAACCCTGTGCGGGGATGCGGGCTTCCGGGTCATCCTTGGCCGGCAGGTCGTACTGCGGGCCGGCCCAGGAGTTCTTCACCACGTCCCAGCCGTAGGAAGCACCGGCGGTGTCGTGCACGATCAGCGCCGCGGCGGCGCCCTTGCGGGCGGCTTCTTCGAACTTGTAGGTCCAGCGCCCGTAATAGGTCATGCGCTTGCCGTCGAACAGCTTGGCATCGTCGACGTGGAAGCCCGGGTCGTTGACGAACATCACCACCGTCTTGCCCTTCCAGTCCTGCCCGGCGTAGTCGTTCCACTTCTGCTCCGGCGCATCCACGCCGTAGCCGACGAACACCAGCTCACTGTTCTCGACCTTCACTTCGGGCTGGCCGCTGCGGGTGCCGATCACCATGTCGGTGCCGAACGTCAGGTCGCGCTGCTTGCCCGCCTGGACCAGCTTCAGCACCGTCGATTCGTCGGCGCTGGTTTCGGTCATGGCCACGTCCTGGAACCAGCTGTCGCCGTTGCCCGGCTGCAGGCCGATGCGCTGCATCTGGTCGCGGATGTAGTTGACGGTCAGTTCTTCGCCCTTGCTGCCGGGGGCACGCCCCTCGAACGCGTCGGAGGAGAGGGTTTTGACCAGCTCGCCGAAATCGGCGGCGTTGATGTCGGGCGAGAACGCGTGGCCAGTGGCGGCCACCGGCGCCGGCGCGGCGGCCGTGTCGACAGGTGCGGTGGCTTCGCCCTTGCACGCGGTCAACGCGGCGGTGGCAGCAAGGCACAACAGAAGTTTGCGGGGCATCATCGATTCCTGGGTACAAGGGGCCGGTGCCGACAGGCACCGGAAGAGGGTATCAATCCTGGGGCGCGGCGTCGGTATCGAACGTCTGCGGCTGGGCGCCGCTGACCGGACCGATGTGCGCGCTGCGGTGGACATACAGGGTGACGTCACGGTCGAACTGCAGGCTGCCGCTGACACTGGCATTGGGGCCGACGATCACGCGGGGCTTGCGGTTGCCGGTCAACGACAGGCTGAAGTTGGGCTTCTTGACCCGGATGCCGCCCTGGACCTCCGAGCCGACGCCGACGGTGATGTCGCCGTTGACCGTTTCGATGTTGCCGTTCAAGCGCGTCTCCACCAGCCCGATGCCGCCATTGACGGTTTCCATGTTGCCTTCCACCACGCTGCCACGGTCGACGAAAATGCTGCCGTTCACCGTTTCCACGTTGCCGGCGGCGACCACGTCGCGGCCGATCCGCACGTTGCCGTTGACGGTGGACACGCCGGTGGTGCGGGCGCGGTCGTCGATCCGGATGCTGCCGTTGACCGTCTCGATCTCACGGGTGACCACACCCTCTTCGACCGTCACACCGCCATTGACGGTCTCCAGGTCGCCGTAGGTCTGGCCGGCCGACGCACGGATGCTGCCGTTGACCTTGCTGATGTCTTCGCTGGCGAAGGCAGGTGCGCACGGCAGCACCAGGGCCAACAGCAGCGCGAGTGGAATATGTTTCATGGTGACCTCATGTCCGGTGTGCGGCTGGCAGGCCGCCTGTTGGGATGTCACCATGCATCGCTACAATCCGCATCTGCCTGAAGTCACTGGAAAGCCCTTGCGCCACAACGCTTTGTCCTCACGCCGGAATAACAAACCGACGCCCGGTCGCCGCGGGGCCGTCGTCCTGCGCGCGTGGGCGCACGGGCTGGTGCTGGCGCTGGCGGTCCTGGCAATGGGGCCGGTGTCGGCACAGAGTTCAAAGGAAGCCGAGCGCAAGCTGCAGAAGCTGCGGTCGGAGTTGAAGGGCGTGGCGCAGGAGCGCCGCACGCTGGAAGGCCAGCGCGGCCAGGCCTCGCGCCAGTTGCGCGACGCCGACGAGAAAGTGGCCCGAACCGGCCGCGTGCTGGCCCAGACCGAAACCGCCCTGCAGCGCGAAACCCGCGCCATGGAAGAGCTGCAGCGCAAGCGCAGCGACCTGCAGGCCGGCATGACCAAGCAGCGCGAAGAACTGGCCTCGCTGCTGCGGTCGGCCTACCGCATCGGCAACAACGCGCCGTTGAAGCTGCTGCTGTCGCAGGACCGCGTGGCCGACGCCAACCGCAGCCTGGCCTACCACCGCTACCTGCAGCGCGAGCGTGCCCGCCGCATCCAGCTGCTCACCCACGATCTGGCCGAACTGCAGGCCGTGGAAGCGCAGATCGTCGAACGCCGGCAGGCGCTGGAAGGCACCCGCCAGCAGCAGAAGCAGCAGGTGGCGACCCTGGCCGACGACCGCCGCAACCGCGCGGCCACCGTGGCCAGTCTGGACGAGCGCTACAAGGACCGCAGCGAGCGCGAAAAGGCGCTGGGCCAGGATGCCAAGGCGCTGGAAACGCTGCTGGCCAACCTGCGTGCCGCCGCTGCCCGTGCCGAGGCCGAGCGCCGGGCGGCTGCCCGCCGCGCGGCTGCCGAAAAGGCCGCCGCCGAGAAAGCGGAGAAGGCCGCGGCCGCCAACGGCACCCGCCCACCGCCGCGACCGGGCAAGACCCCGCCGGCAGTGGCCTCGGCGCCGCCGCCCAAGGTGGGCGGGCTGGGCTGGCCGTTGTCGGGCAACCTGCTGGCGCGCTATGGCGGCAAGCTGCCCGATGGCCGTACCAGCAGCGGCGTGCTGATCGGTGCCGCGGCCGGCAGCACGGTCACCGCCGTGGCCGATGGCACCGTGGTGTTCTCCGACTGGATGACCGGCTACGGCATGATCCTGATCGTCGACCACGGCAATGGCTACATGAGCCTGTACGCACACAACGACACCCTGCTGCGTGATGCCGGCGCCACGGTCAAAAAGGGCGATGCGGTGGCCAAAGTCGGCAACTCCGGTGGGCAGGGCGTGACCGCGCTGTACTTCGAGCTGCGCCGCAACGGCCAGCCGGTGGATCCGGGCAGCTGGCTGCAGCGTCGCTGACAGCCAGCCCAACGGCAGGCGCCTGTCGCACACCGGGTTCAACGGGAATTTATCGTCGCTTCGCGCATAATCGGGCGACGCACCTGGTGCGTGTTTACCGTCCCCCGCCGACCTGGAGTGCTTCATGCGCGTAGCCCGTACCGCCACCTTGCTGCTGGCCCTGTTGCCCGCCGTGTCATGGGCGCAGCAGACCCGCGAGGCCGCCAGCAGTACCAGCGACGCCGCCAGCAACGAAGAAGCGGTGACATCGCGGGTGCCGCTGGAAGAGATCCGGCGCTATGTGGCGGTCTACAACGCGGTACGCGCCGCCTATGTGGACCCGGTGGACGACAAGAAGCTGATGCAGTCGGCCATCCGTGGCCTGTTGCTGGACCTGGACCCGCACAGCACCTATTTCGACAAGGAAGACGCCGAGGCCTTCGATGAGCAGGCCACCGGCGCCTACGACGGCATCGGCGTGGAGCTGCAGCAGCAGCCCGACAACAGCAGCCTGAAGGTGATCTCGCCGATCGACGACACCCCGGCCGCCAAGGCCGGCATCCTCGCCGGCGACCTGATCATCGCCATCGACGGCAAGCCGATCAGCGCCATCGAAGCCACCGAACCGCTGCGCGGCAAGGCGGGCAGCAAGGTGGTCCTCACCCTGGTGCGCGAGGGCAAGCCCAAGCCGTTCGATGTCACCGTGACCCGCCAGACCATCCGCGTGACCAGCGTGCGCAGTCGCATGCTGGAACCGGGCTACGGGTACATCCGCCTGAGCACGTTCCAGGCCGACACCGGTGCCGATTTCCAGAAGCACGTGGGCCAGTTGCAGCAGCAGGCGGGCGGCAAGCTCAAGGGCCTGGTGCTGGACCTGCGCAGCAACCCGGGCGGCTTGCTCACCGCAGCAGTGCAGGTGGCCGATGACCTGCTTGAGAAGGGCAACATCGTGAGCACGCGCGGCCGCATCTCGATCAGCGATGCCCGCTTCGACGCCACCCCGGGCGACCTGCTCAAGGGCGCGCCGGTTGTGGTGTTGGCCGACGCAGGCTCTGCCAGCGCCTCCGAAGTGCTGGCCGGTGCGCTGCGCGACAACGGCCGCGCCCGCGTGGTGGGCAGCCGCACCTTCGGCAAGGGCTCGGTGCAGACCGTGCTGCCGCTGGACAACGGCGATTCGGTCAAGCTCACCACCGCGCGTTACTTCACCCCCAGTGGCAAGTCGATCCAGGCCACCGGCATCGTGCCCGACGTGGTGCTGCAGCCGGAAAAGCGCGAGGGTGAGGACGACCTGCCGGCCAGCCTGGCCGACTACAGCGAAGCGACCCTGCCGGGCCACCTGCGCGGTGACGAAGAAGGCACCGAGGGCTACAAGGCCGGTGACGTGCTGTCCGGTGATGGCCCGATCAATGATGCGCTGGCCGAGTTGAAGCAGCCCGGTTCGGTAGTGGCCAAGCAGAAGGCGGACGCCGCCAAGGCGGCGGCGCAGAAGAAGCCGGACGCGAAGAAGCCGGCAGAGGTGAAGCCTGCAGAAGCGAAGCCTGCAGAAGCGAAGCCTGCAGAAGCGAAGCCGACGGACGTGCCGACCAAACCCTGACCGGTAGTGCCGGCCGCTGGCCGGCTCTGCAGTCATCCAACTGCGCGGGGAGCCGGCCAGCGGCCGGCACTACCGAATGGATTCAACTGTGCGGGGAGCCGGCCAGCGGCCGGCACCACCGATGCGGTCGCGCTAGAAGCCGTGCCGCTTTCGCAGCCGCCGCGCGATCGCCGCGCGTACGTACACGCCATAGCCCAGCCCGAACGCGAAGCCGGCGATGTGCGCCCACCAGGCCACCATGCCGAAGCTCGGCCCGATGTAGGCAAACACGACCTGCAGCGCCGCCCAGACCCCAATCAGCAGGTACGCCGGGGCGCGCACGAATTCCAGGAACAGGCCGAGCGGGATCACCACACCCAGCCGCGCGCCGGGGAACAGGGCCAGGTAGGCCCCGATCAACGCCGACACCGCGCCGCTGGCACCGATGATGATCTGGTCCGGGCTGCCCATGGTGTAGATCGCGGTCAGGTTGGAAATTGCCCCGCCCACCAGGAACAGCAGCATCAGCCGCCACGGCCCCAGCACGCGCTCGGCCGGCAGCCCGAAGATCAGCAGGAACACCAGGTTGCCCAGCAGGTGCGACCAGTCGGCATGCAGGAACAGGGCGGTGAACAAGCGCAACACGCTGCCGTCCTGCAGGGTGGCCCACCAGTCAAGCGGGCGGGTCAGCCCGGTCGACAGCGCGCCCCAGTCCAGCCACAGGCTGCGCCGGGCGTCCCCCGGCCGCGAGATCGACCACAGGAACGCCACCCACAGCGCCGCGAACAGCAGCGGGGTAGCCCAGCGGAAGGCAGACTTCTTGCGGGAAGGGATCGACACGAACATGGGTGCGCTAGCCTAGCGCGGTGGCGCTTCGGACGGGGGATTGACGGGTTCAGCCTGAATAGCCACCAGGGCGACGCCCGTTATTGTTTCATTAACCGGTCTGGGTATACTCCAATACGGCGTCGTATGTCGGGAGGGGAATCCGGCGCGTTGTTCCCGCCCCAGGGCAGGGAAGAACGCAGGCGCGCGTTGCCCAACATCACCGCAATTCCGGAGAGAACCAAACATGCATACCGCTTCCTCGCTTGCCCGCGTCACCGCCCTGGCCGTCGGCATCGCCGGTGCCCTGGCCGCCGGCCACGTCCACGCCGCCGCCTTCCAGCTGAAGGAAAACAGCGCCAAGGGTCTTGGCCGCGCCTTCGCCGGTTCGGGCAGCGCCCAGGGCGACGCCTCGATCATCGCCGTCAACCCGGCCGGCATGCGCCAGCTGGAAGGCATGCAGATCCAGGGTGACCTGAGCGCCATCAGCTTCTCGGCCGATTTCAAGGGCAGCGGCCGCAACGCCGGCCCGACCGGTGCCGGCACCGGCACCCCGATCTCGGGCGGTGACGGCGGCGACGCCGGCATGATCGCGCCGGTCCCGGCTGCTTATTTCCACATGCCGATCGGCGAAAAGGCCCACTTCGGCGTCTCGCTGACCGCCCCGTTCGGCTTCAAGACCGAATACGACAGCAACTGGGTCGGCCGTTACAGCGGCATCAAGACCGACCTGAAGGCCATCGACCTGGGCTTCGCCGCGTCCTATGACGTCAACCCGTACGTGTCCTTCGGCGCGTCGGTGTTCGTTGAGCACCTGACCATCGAACTGACCAATGCCATCGACTACGGCGCACTGGTCAGCCAGCTGCGCGTGCCGACCTTCGCACCGGGCACCGATGACGGCACCCTGAAGGTCAAGGGCGACAACAACGCCGTCGGCTGGACCGTGGGCGGCCTGTTCAGCCCGGACGAGAACACCCACATCGGTATCAGCTACCGGTCGAAGGTGGAACACAAGATCACCAACGGCGAAGCCACCTTCGACGGCGGTGATCGCGCCCGCGCCATCCTGGGCCGCCCGAACGTGCGCCCGGGCTGGTTCGTGGACACCAGCGGTCGCGCCACGGTCACCATGCCGGCCTCGGCGACCTTCAGCGTCACCCACAACGTCAATGACCGCTGGACCGTCATGGGCGATGTGACCCGCACCGCGTGGTCGACCTCGTTCGACAAGGTGACCATCGATTACGCCTCCAACCAGGCCGACTCGAACCTCAACTTCGCCTACCGCGACACCACCTTCGTGTCGCTGGGTACGGACTTCAAGCTGAGCGACACCGTCACCCTGCGCGGCGGCGTGGCATACGACCAGACCCCGACCACCGACGCGCACCGCGACGTCCGCGTGCCGGACACCACCCGCAAGTGGCTGTCGCTGGGCGTGGGCTGGACCCCGTCGGCCAACATGGAATACAACTTCGGTTACACCCACCTGTTCACCAAGGATCCGAGCGTCAACACGACCGCGGAAACCGGTAACAAGCTGGTGGGCAAGTACGATGTGGGCGGCGACGTGATTGCTGCGTCGTTCAACTACAAGTTCTGATCGCCGTAGCAGTACTGCGTGTCTGAATGCAGAAAGCCCCGCGAAAGCGGGGCTTTTTGTTTGCCTGCCGCGCGGCGATGCCAGGCGGTGATGCACGGGCGTAACTCAGCCATCGGCAGTCGATCGGTATGCGCCGCTACCAGTGGAACGTGGAAGATCCGGTGGGCTGCGGATGCAGGGGCGATCAGCGACTCAACAGATCGGCGAGCGGCCCGCCGCATAACGCATACCCTGCCGCAGCTGCGCCAGGAAATGCGGGTTGCGGTACACCGCTTCGTCATGCCCCAGGCCGGTGTACCAGCTGCGCCCGCCGCCGAAACGATGGCACCAGGTGATGGGATGGTCCGCGCCCATGCTGCCGCCGTCGTAGCGCCGCTCGTCCACGGTAGCCACCACCTGCACGCGCCCGCGGGGATTCTCGCGGTAGTTGTAGAGCTCGTCGCGGACCGGCCACGGCGTGCCGTGCGCGCGGCCATCGCGCTCGGGCTGCACCTGCGTGTCCTGCAGGCCGGGCGGGTGCGCCTTGAACCATGCGCCCACCAGCTGGCCATACCACGGCCAGCCGTACTCGGTATCGGCGGCCGCATGCACGCCGACAAAGCCGCCGCCGTGGCCGATGAAGCCTTCCAGCGCGGCCTGCTGGTTGGCGTCGAGCACATCGCCGGTGGTGCTGGCGAACACCACCACGCGGTAGCGCGCGAGGTTGGCAGCGGTGAACGCACCGGGGTCCTCGCTGTGGTCGGCAACCATGCGCTCGCCGGTGGCCAGCGTCTGCAGCGTGGCCACGGCCGTGGGGATGGAATCGTGCCGGAACCCGGCGGTGTGGGTGAACACCAGCACCCGCTCGGGTGGCGCAGCGGTGGCCTGCGCGATGCCGAGCAGGAGCACGGGAAGCAGCAGGGTTGTCCGAAGGAGGGTGCGCATGTGCGGATGATGGCACAGAGGCAAGGGACCGGGCGCAACAAAAAAAGCCCCGCTTTCGCGGGGCTTTTCAGTGCCGCCTTGCGCCGTGGATCAGTCGCCCAGGGTCAGCAGCGAGGCGTTGCCACCGGCGGCCGTGGTGTTCACGGTGACGGTCTTTTCGGTGGCAAAGCGCAGCAGGTAGTGCGGGCCGCCGGCCTTGGGGCCGGTGCCGGACAGGCCCTGACCGCCGAACGGCTGCACGCCGACCACCGCGCCGATCTGGTTGCGGTTGACGTACACGTTGCCCACGTTGATGCGCGAGGAAATGCGGTCCACGGTTTCATCGATGCGCGAATGCACGCCCAGGGTGAGGCCGTAGCCGGTGGCGTTGATCTGGTCGATCACCGCATCCAGCTGGTCGCCCTTCCAACGGATCACGTGCAGCACCGGCCCGAAGACTTCCTTGTGCAGCTGGTCCAGGTTCTTCAGTTCGTACGCACGCGGCGCGAAGAAGGTGCCATGCGCGGCGGCTTCGTCGAGTTCGGCCGCGGCGATCAGGCGCGCTTCCCTCTCCATGCGCACCGCGTGGTCCTGCAGGATCTGCAGCGCGTCGGCGTCGATAACCGGGCCGACGTCGGTGGACAGCAGGCCCGGGTCGCCGACCTTCAGTTCGGCCATCGCACCGGACAGCATGGTCATCACCTTGTCGGCGATGTCGTCCTGCACGAACAGCACGCGCGCGGCCGAGCAGCGCTGGCCGGCCGAGGTGAACGCCGAACCGATGGCGTCCTTGACCAGCTGTTCCGGCAGCGCCGAGGAGTCGGCGATGAAGGCATTCTGGCCGCCGGTTTCGGCGATCAGCACGCCAATGGCGGCATCGCGTGCGGCCATCGCGCGGTTGATTGCGCGGGCGGTGTCGGTGGAGCCGGTGAAGGCCACGCCGGCCACGCGCGGGTCGGCGGTGAGCGCGGCACCGACGGTGGCGCCGTCGCCCGGCAGGAACTGCACCACGCCTTCGGGCACGCCGGCGTCTAGCAGCAGCTTCACTGCGTAGTAGCCGATCAGGTTGGTCTGTTCGGCCGGCTTGGCGATCACGCTGTTGCCGGCGGCAAGCGCGGCGGCCACCTGGCCCAGGAAGATCGCCAGCGGGAAGTTCCACGGGCTGATGCAGACGAACACGCCGCGGCCATGCAGCTGCAGTTCGTTGGATTCACCGGTGGGGCTGGGCAGCTTTTCGGCGTGGCCGAACTGCTCGCGCGCCTGCTTGGCGTAGTAGCGCAGGAAGTCGACCGCTTCGCGCACTTCGGCGATGCCGTCGGGCAGGCTCTTGCCGGCTTCCTTGACGCACAGCGCCATGAACTCGGGCATGCGCGCTTCCAGCTGCTCGGCAGCGTGTTCCAGGATCGCCGCGCGGCTGGCGGCCGGGGTGCGGTTCCAGGCCGGCTGCGCGGCCACGGCATTGGCCAGCGCCTTCTCGACGGTGGCGCTGTCGGCCGGCTGCCACTGGCCCACCACCTGGCGCGTGTCGGCCGGGTTGGTCACGTTCAACAGCACGCCGGTCGGGGTGGCGCCGGGCACCAGCGGCGCGGCCTTCCACGGCTTCACGGCGGCGTTGAGCTGCTCGGCCAGCGCGCGCAGGTCGTTGTCGTTGGCAAGATTGACGCCCATGGAATTGGTCCTGTCATGGTTCTGGCTGCGCAGCAGGTCGACCGGCAGCGGGATTTTCGGGTGGGGAATGGACGCGAACGAGGACACCGCCTCGACCGGATCGCGGATCAGGTCATCGATGGCCACCGCGTCGTCGGTGATGCGGTTGACGAAGCTGGAGTTGGCGCCGTTTTCCAGCAGGCGGCGCACCAGGTACGGCAGCAGGTCTTCGTGCGAACCGACCGGTGCGTACACGCGGCACGGCACGTTCAACCGATTGGCCGGCACCACTTCGGCGTACAGGTCATCGCCCATGCCGTGCAGCTTCTGGTGCTCGTACTGGCCCCCCTTGGCGATCGCCTTCACCGCGGCAATGGTGTGCGCGTTGTGGGTGGCGAACATCGGGTACAGCGCATCGGCATGCGAGAACAACCGCTTGGTGCACGCCAGGTAGGACACGTCGGTGTTCTGCTTGCGGGTGAACACCGGGTAGGCCGGCAGGCCGTCGATCTGCGCGCGCTTGATTTCCGCGTCCCAGTACGCGCCCTTGACCAGGCGCACCTGCAGGCGGCGACCGATGCGACGGGCCAGGTCGGCCAGGTAGTCGATCGTGTACGGGGTGCGCTTCTGGTAGGCCTGCACGACCACGCCGAAGCCTTCCCAGCCGCTCAGCGACGCATCGCTGACCACCGCTTCGATGATGTCCAGCGACAGCTCCAGGCGGTCGGTTTCCTCGGCATCCACGGTGCAGCCGATGCCGTAGGACTTGGCCAGCTGCGCCAGTTCCAGCACGCCCGGGACCAGGTCGGCCATCACGCGCGCGCGCTTGGCATGCTCGTAGCGCGGGTACAGCGCCGACAGCTTGATCGAGATGCCCGGGGCCGCGTTGACGTCGCCGTCCGGGCGGCCGCCACGGGCCTTGTGGTCGCCGCCGATGGAGTGGATCGCACGGCGGTAGTCTTCCAGGTAGCGCTTGGCGTCCTTCATGGTCAGCGCGCCTTCGCCGAGCATGTCGAACGAATAGCGGTAGCTGGCGTTGTCGCCCTTGTGCGAGCGCGACAGCGCCTCGTCGATGGTGCGGCCCATGACGAACTGGTGGCCCATGATCTTCATTGCCTGGCGCACGGCCAGGCGGATCACCGGCTCACCCACGCGGCCGATCAGGCGCGCGAACGCACCCGGCACGTCGGCGCGGGTGGCGTCGTTGATCTGCACCAGGCGGCCGGTCAGCATCAGGCCCCAGGTGGAGGCGTTGACCAGCACCGAGTCGCTGCCGCCCATGTGCTTCTTCCAGTCGGCATCGCCCAGCTTGTCGCGGATCAGCTTGTCGGCGGTGTCCTGGTCGGGAATGCGCAGCAGCGCCTCGGCCACGCACATCAGCAGCACGCCTTCCTCGCTGCCCAGGTCGTACTGGCGCATGAAGGCTTCGATCGCGCCCTGGTCCTGGGCACGCACGCGCACGCGCTTGACCAGGTCGGCGGCGGTGGCCTGCACCTGCGCCTGTTCGTCGGCCGGCAGGCGCGCCTGCGCCAACAGCTCGCGCACGTGGCTGGCCTCGTCCTTCATCCAGGCATCGGTGATGGCCTGGCGGAACGCAGGGGGAGGCGTGCGCAGCTCAGGCGACAGCAGCGGCGGACGGAGAGCGCCGGACGGGGCCGGGGCAGGAATCGGTGCGGAAGGTGCGGTCATGCCGGTTGGCTCGTGGAGAACTTGACCATTTTAATCGTTTTTTGGCGCTTGGAAGCACTTTCACGGCGCTGCCTGATCACACCCATAGCCTTTCATACAAAGGGATTCGGCGGGAACGAGGTAGCCTGTGAATAGTGTGCTGATTTCGTCAAAAGTACCGCCGGACCTCATGCTGTGTTGCACCATTCCTGAAAATGTGAATGGACCCTTGCTACTGTCGCGAGTGCAGGGCTACCATCGAGACGTTTCCTGCAGCAGGAATTGCGTCCCCCACAGGCGCTCCATGCCCCCGCTGTTCGTCCTGCTGTTTGCTGTGTTGAAGGTCCCGGAGCGCGAGGTCATCCCCGCCGCCGGGTAGTTGCCGGAGTGCGTCACCGCCCTGAATGGGCATGGTGCCGCGCCGGTGGCGAGAAGGACCGCTCGGGGCCAATCCACCGGCCCGGAAAACCAGAAGGCTTGCTCGCGGCCCGCAATGGCTGCAACCGACGACGCTAAGGGTCTAGGCAATGAAGCAACGCAGAAAGTGGGGCAGGACGTTCGCAACAGCAACAATGAGCGGGGCAGCACTGCTGGCGCCCGCATTGGCGTGGGCCCAGGCGGCCGACCCCAAACCGTGGCAGTTGAACATGGGCAAGGGGGTGACCCAGAGCGCGCGGTTGGCGTGGGAATCCAACCTGTTCTCGCTGTGGGTGTGCACCGTGATCGGCGTGATCGTGTTCGGCGCGATGTTCTACGCCATGTTCAAGTTCCGCAAATCCAAGGGCGCGGTCGCGGCCACCTTCAGCCACAACACCAAGGCCGAGGTCATCTGGACGGTGATCCCGGTGATCATCCTGGTGGTGATGGCCTGGCCGGCCACGGCCAACCTGATCAAGTTCTACGACACCCGCGATTCGGAAATGACCGTGAAGGTCACCGGCTACCAGTGGATGTGGAAGTACGAATACCTCGGTGAGGACGTCACCTTCACCAGCCGCCTGGACCGCGAGTCCGACCGCGTGCGGCAGAGCGGCACGGTGCCCACGCTGGCATCGCACCCGCACTACCTGCTGGAAGTGGACAACCGGCTGGTGCTGCCGGTGGATACCAAGGTGCGCTTCGTGATCACCTCCGACGACGTCATCCACGCCTGGTGGGTGCCGGCGCTGGGCTGGAAGCAGGATGCCATTCCCGGCTTCATCAACGAGGCCTGGACCAACATCGAGACGCCCGGCGTCTACCGCGGCCAGTGCGCCGAGCTGTGCGGCAAGGACCATGGCTTCATGCCCATCGTGGTGGAAGCGGTGTCCAAGGAGGACTTCCAGAAATGGCTGGCCTCACGCAAGCCCGCACCGGCACCGGCACCTGCGCCGGCAGCGACGCCTGCAGCACCGGCACCCGCCGATGCCGCGCCTGCCGCCACGCCGGAGGCAACGCCGCCACCGGCACCGGCACCGGCAGCAGCGGGCAGCAACGCCTGAAATCGAGCTGCGCCTGCCACCCGGCAGGCGTGGGTACCACCGGATCCAGTGAGGTGTAGTTGCGATGGCGCATTCCGCAGTTGACCACGATGGGCACCACGGGCATCAGCAGAGCTTCGTGGAGCGTTGGTTGTTCTCGACCAACCACAAGGACATCGGCACGCTCTACCTGCTTTTCAGCTTCATCATGTTCATCATCGGCGCGGCCATGAGCGTGGTCATCCGCGCCGAGCTGATGCAACCGGGCCTGCAGTTCGTCAAGCCCGAGTTCTTCAACCAGATGACCACCGTGCACGCCTTGGTGATGATCTTCGGCGGCGTGATGCCGGCCTTCGTCGGCCTGGCCAACTGGATGATCCCGCTGCAGATCGGCGCGCCGGACATGGCGCTGCCGCGCATGAACAACTGGTCGTTCTGGCTGCTGCCGGTGGCCTTCAGCCTGCTGCTGGTCACCCTGTTCCTGCCCGGTGGCGCGCCTGCCGGTGGCTGGACGCTGTACCCGCCGCTGTCGCTGCAGGGCGGCTACAACGTGGCCTTCAGCGTGTTCGCCATCCACGTGGCCGGCATCAGTTCGATCATGGGCGCGATCAACATCATCGCCACCGTGCTCAACATGCGCGCGCCCGGCATCGACCTGCTGAAAATGCCGATCTTCTGCTGGGCCTGGCTGATCACCGCCTTCCTGCTGATCGCGGTGATGCCGGTGCTGGCCGGTGCGGTGACCATGCTGCTCACCGACAAGTTCTTCGGCACCAGCTTCTTCAACGCGGCCGGCGGCGGCGACCCGGTGATGTTCCAGCACATCTTCTGGTTCTTCGGGCACCCGGAGGTGTACATCATGATCCTGCCGGCGTTCGGCGTGGTCAGCGAGATCATCCCCACCTTCAGCCGCAAACCGCTGTTCGGCTACCAGGCCATGGTCTACGCGGTGGCGGCGATTGCCTTCCTGTCGTTCATCGTCTGGGCCCACCACATGTTCACCGTGGGCATGCCGCTGGGCGGCGAAATCTACTTCATGTTCGCCACCATGCTGATCTCCATCCCGACCGGGGTGAAGGTATTCAACTGGGTGAGCACCATGTGGCGCGGTTCGCTCACCTTCGAAGCCCCGATGCTGTGGGCGGTGGCCTTCGTGATCCTGTTCACCATCGGCGGCTTCTCCGGGCTGATGCTGGCGATTGTGGTGGCCGACTTCCAGTATCACGACACCTACTTCGTGGTGGCGCACTTCCACTACGTGCTGGTCACCGGCGCGGTGTTCGCGCTGATCGCCGCGGTGTACTACTGGTGGCCGAAGTGGACCGGGCGGATGTACAGCGAGAAGTGGGCCAAGTTCCACTTCTGGTGGTCAATCGTATTCGTGAACCTGCTGTTCTTCCCGCAGCACTTCCTGGGCCTGGCCGGCATGCCGCGCCGTATCCCCGATTACAGCGTGGCGTTCGCCGACTGGAACCTGATCAGCTCGATCGGTGCGTTCGGCATGTTCGCCACGCCCTTCATGATGGCCGCGATCCTGCTGCACTCGCTGCGCCACGGCGAAAAGGCCACGGACCGGGTCTGGGAAGGCGCGCGCGGGCTGGAGTGGACGCTGCCGTCGCCGGCACCGGCGCACACCTTCACCACGCCGCCGGTGATCCGCCCGGGCGACCTGGCCCATGACGACATCACCCACTGAGGTGGCCATGACGAACGCTCCCAACAACGTGGACATGCAGGCCCTGCAGCGCCGTCGTGCGCACCGCACCGCGTGGAAGATCGGGCTGGTGGCGGTGGCGGTGTACGTCGGCTTCATCCTGACCGGGGTGATCGGGCGATGAGCGACACCGGCCCGGCCGTTCCCGCACGCACAGCGGGCCTGCCCCGCCTGATCGGGGTGGCGCTGGCCGTGTTCGTGCTGACCTTCTCGCTGGTGCCGCTGTACCGCATCGCCTGCGAAAAGGTATTCGGCGTGCGCCTGGAGCGTGGTCCCGGCGCCGCGGCGGCGGGCGTCAGCGCGCCGGGCAAGCGCACCGTGCGGGTGGAGTTCGACGGCGGGGTCAATTCCAAGCTGCCGTGGGCGTTCCATCCCGAACAGCTGACCATGGACGTAGTGCCGGGCGAGCTCAACGAGGCGCTGTACTACGCCCGCAACGACAGCGACCGCGCGCTGGTGGGCAGCGCGGTGCCGTCGGTGGCACCGGCCAAGGCGTCGGGCTACTTCAGCAAGACCGAATGCTTCTGCTTCACCGCGCAGACCCTGCAGGCCGGCGAAAAGCGCGACATGCCGGTGCGCTTCATCGTCGACCCGGACCTGCCGGCCAACATCAAGACCATCACCCTGTCCTACACCTTCTACAAGAACGACGCGTTGTCGGCGCAGTTGCCTGCCGCCGTGGCGGCAACAGCCAACGCACACGCTGCTCCCTAGATACGCACCGGACCCCAAGACCATGGCCCAGCAAAGCCCCGATGCCAACGTGTACTTCGTGCCCACGCACAGCAAATGGCCGTTCATCGGTTCCATCGCGATGATGGTGACCATGGTGGGCGTGGCCAGCTGGCTCAATGATTCCGGCTGGGGCAAGTGGACCTTCTACGCCGGCATCGCGATGCTGGTGCTCACCCTGTTCTGGTGGTTCAGCGACGTGGTGCGCGAATCGCAGGCCGGCAACTACAACCGCCAGGTGGACGGTTCGTTCCGGATGGGCATGGTGTGGTTCATCTTCTCCGAAGTGATGTTCTTCGGTGCGTTCTTCGGCGCGCTGTTCTACACCCGCAACCTGGGCCTGCCGTGGCTGGGCGGCGAGGGCGACGGGGTGATGACCAACGAACTGCTGTGGGATGGTTATTCCGCCGCGTGGCCCACCAATGGCCCGGGCAGCATCGGCGGCCACTTCCAGACCATTCCGGCCTGGGGCCTGCCGCTGATCAACACGCTGATCCTGCTCACCTCCGGCGTCACCCTCACCATCGCCCACCACGCGCTCAAGGCCGGCAACCGCCGCCAGCTGCTGGTCTGGCTGGGCCTGACCGTGGTGCTGGGCGTGTTCTTCCTGACCCTGCAGGCCGAGGAATACATCCACGCCTACAAGGAACTCAACCTCACCCTGGGCTCGGGCATCTACGGCTCCACGTTCTTCATGCTCACCGGCTTCCACGGTGCGCACGTGCTGCTGGGCACCATCATGCTGGGCGTGATGTGGCTGCGCTCGGCCAAGGGGCACTTCACCCGCGACAACCACTTCGGCTTCGAAGCGGCGGCCTGGTACTGGCACTTCGTCGACGTGGTGTGGCTGATGCTGTTCCTGTTCGTCTACGTGCTGTAGCGTCGGGACGACACCTGCCGCACCTGTCCGGGTGCGGCGTCAGTGGAATGTGGTCAACCGCCGATGCCGTGGGGTTTGATCCAGCCGCTGTAGATGCCGATGGCCACCAGCGCGATCAGCGCCACCGACACCGCGATGCGGCGGGTGAGCGCATTGACGGTGCGCTTGGTCTGGCCGCGATCGACCAGCAGGTAATACAGCCCGGCGCCCAGATTCCAGACGATGACGATCAGAAACGCGATTACCAGCAGGGTCTTCAACGAATCATTCATGCGCGGCTCGATGGCAGGGCGGGTACGCCTATATCACCGCGTTTGGCCGCCGTTGTCATGATGCGAAAGCACACACGCCTGATCGGTTGGGTGGCCGCGGTACTGGTGATCACCGGTTTCTGCCTGCTGGGCCACTGGCAGCTGCAGCGCATGCATGAAAAGCAGGCGCTGCTCGACCAGCAGGTGCCGGCGCATGCGCAGGCGCTGAGCCTGGCCGCCGCGCTGTCGGCGCCGCCAACGTTGCGCTGGGTGGAAGACCGCGGGCAATACCTGCCTGGCACCGTGCTGCTGGACAACCAGACCCGCGAGGGCCGCGCCGGTTTCAAGCTGTACCAGCCTTTCCTGAGCGATGGTGGCGCGCGCGTGCTGGTCGACCTGGGCTGGCAGCCGATGCCGCCCGACCGCGTGCTGCCGCCCCTGCAGCCGCCACACGGCCACGCCCGCATCGCCGGGCTGCTGGCGCCGCCACCGGCCAGCGGCATCGCCCTGGGCCCGGCCTTGGCCACCACCGTGCAGCCCGGGATCTGGCTGGCCAACCGCATGCCCCCGGACGAGGTGGCGCGCGCGCTGGGGCTGCCCGCCGGCAGCCTGCCCACCCGCGTGCTGCGGCTGGACCCTTCGCTGCCCGGCGGCTATGCCCGCGACCTGGACCTGTTGCCCAACACGCTGCCGCCCAGCCGTCACCTGGGCTATGCGGTGCAGTGGTTCGGGCTGGCGTTGACCGTGCTGGTGGTCGCGCTGGTACTGGAGCTGCGTTCACGCCGCCGCGTTTCCCCCGACTCCCGGCGCTGACCGCCCCAACGTGAGAAAATGCCACCCATGAATGCCACTTCCCCGGAACGGCTGTCCCCGCGCTCACGCGGCCGCTGGACGCTGATCGCCCTGTTCGGCCTGTTCTTCGGTGCGATGGCGCTGGCCGGTGTGCTGCGCTTCTCGGGGTGGCAGCCCACCGCACACCGCAACAGCGGCCAGTTGCTGCAGCCCCCCGCCGATCTGCGCGCGCTGCCGCCCACGCTGGCCAATGGCCAGCCGTATGCATGGAATCCGGAAGCGCGCACCTGGCGCATCCTGGTGGCCCCGTCTGCCGGCTGTACAAGCGCGTGCGTCACTTTGTCGCAGGGATTGGGCAAGGTGTGGCAGCTGTTCGGGCATAACGCCGATAATGTCGAGATCCTGTGGCTGGGCACGCCGCCGGCCGAGGTCCAGGGCGTGCCCGCATTGCGCGTGCTGCGCGACCAGCCCGACCTGCGTGCCGCATTGCCCGCCGTGGATGACCCTGCCGGCACGCCGGTGTATGTGATCGATCCCAACGGTTTCGTGATCATGCGCTATGCGCCGGGATTCGATATGGCCGGTCTGCGCAAAGACCTGGCCACGCTGCTGAAACTGAAGTGAGTTCTGTTTAGATGAGCCTCTCCGCACGCCCGGTGCTGCACCGCAATTTCCACCGTCTGGCGTGGTTTGCGCTGATCATGACCGCCAGCACGATCATGTTCGGTTCGTTCGTGCGCCTGTCAGATGCCGGCCTGAGCTGCCCGGACTGGCCCACCTGCTATGGCCGCGTCACCTGGCCGCAGCACGCCGCCGACGTGGTCGGGCACGAAGCGGCCAAGATCCGCCCGCTGGAAACCCACAAGGCGTGGCGCGAGCAGGTGCACCGCTTCCTGGCCGGCGCGCTCGGCATCGAGATCCTCACCCTGGCGCTGCTGGCCACGCGCCGCCGTCGCTGGGGCAGCACTGCCGTGGTCACTGCCTGCGTGCTGGTGGCCACCGGCATACCGCTCTACATGATGGGCATGCACGTGCCGGCCAGCATCCTGGCGATCATCGGCGAGGCCATCCTGCTGGTGGCCGCGCTGCGCTGGAACAACATCGACCTGGCCCGCGCCGCGTTGCTGACCCTGGCGGTGGTGATCTTCCAGGCGTTGCTGGGCATGTGGACGGTGACCTGGCTGCTCAAGCCGATCGTGGTGATGGGCCATCTGCTGGGGGGCATGCTGATGTTCGGCCTGCTGGTGTGGATGGCATGGCGTGCCACGCACATGCCGATCACGCTGGTGGAAGCGCCGAAACTGAAGTGGCTGATCCGCGCCGGCGTGGCCGTGCTGGTGCTGCAGATCGCGCTGGGCGGCTGGGTCAGCGCCAACTACGCCGCGCTCGCCTGCGGCGGCGGCAGTGCATCGCTGGACAACTTCCCGCGCTGCGTCAGCCAGTGGTGGCCGCAGCACGATTTCAAGGAAGGCTTCACCCTGTGGCGCGGCATCGGCGTGGACTACGAAGGCGGCGTGCTCGATGGGGCCTCGCGGATTGCCATCCAGATGGCGCACCGCATGATGGCGATCGTGGTGGCCGTGTACCTGCTGTGGCTGTCGGTGCGCCTGTTCAAGCTGCCGAGCATGCGCGGCTGGGCGAGCGCGCTGGGCCTGCTGGTGGTGGCGCAGATCACCCTGGGCATTCTCAACGTGAAGCTGGCGGTGCCGCTGGAAGTGGCCGTGGCCCACAGTGGCGGCGCGGTGGCGTTGTTGTTCGTGCTGGTCACGCTGCTGGCGCGCCTGCGCGCGCCGGACGCGGACGGCAAGGCCGGTAGTGCCGCTTCTGCCGTGCAGGCAGGCTGACGGCATGGCCAGTTATCGTCAGTACTGGGACCTGACCAAGCCCAAGGTCGTCGCCCTCATCGTCTTTACCGCGCTGGTCGGCATGTTCCTGGCCATCCCCGGGCTGCCCACCGCACAGCAGGCGCTGGACGGCGCGCTCGGTTTCCTCGGCATCTGGCTGGCGGCCTCGGCGGCCGCGGCCATCAACCAGTTGCTGGATGCGCGCATTGACGCGCAGATGGCGCGCACCTCGTGGCGCCCGCTGGTGGTGGGCAAGGTCAAGCCGTGGCAGGTACTGGTGTTTGCCGGGCTGCTGATCGCCCTGTCGATGACCATCCTGGTGGTCTGGGTCAACGTGATCACCGCCGTGCTGACCTTCGCCTCGCTGATTGGTTACGCGGTGATCTACACCGTGTACCTCAAGCGCGCGACCTCGCAGAACATCGTCATCGGCGGCCTGGCCGGCGCCACCCCGCCGATGCTCGGCTGGGCGGCGATCACCGGCATGCAGGGCCCATGGGACTGGGCCTACGCATCGCTGCTGGTGCTGATCATCTTCATCTGGACCCCGCCGCATTTCTGGGCACTGGCGATCTTCCGCCGCGAGGATTACGCCAAGGCCGAGATCCCGATGCTGCCGGTGACCCACGGCGTGGCGTATACCCGCAAGTCGATCATGGTGTACTCGATCGCACTGGCCGTGGTCAGCATCCTGCCGGTGGTGTTCGGCATGAGCGGCATGTTCTACCTCGGCGGTGCGATCGTGCTCAACGCGGTCTTCCTCTGGTATGCGTGGCGCATGCTGAACCCGCCGGATGAAATCTTCTCGATGAAGATGTTCGGCTATTCCATCGTCTACCTGATGGCGCTGTTCGCCTTCCTGATGGTGGACCACTGGATGCTGCCCTGGTTGTAGAGTGCCGTACCGACAACGGTCGGTACCTACCGGGGCGGTGATGGCGCCCGCGCGCTCACCCGCGGTAGGTCACGACCGTTGGTCGTGACGCGCCAACCCGTGCGCCGCGACACGTTGAATTTCCCGCAAACGTCGCCATTGCTTTCATGACCGAACAGGACGTGACGGCATGAAACGATGGATGCGAAGCGCATTACTGGCCATGACACTGCTGTGCAGCACGGCGATGGCCGCGCCCGCACCCGATGAGACGGCCACGCAGATCATGCGGCACGCCGGCGACCACCGCCTGGTCGTGCTCGGCGAGTACCACGGCACCGCCGAAACGCCGCTGCTGGTGGCCGACCTGATGGAGCGCTACAGCCGTGACACGGCCGCCGTGCGGCTGGCACTGGAACTGCCGATGAGCGAGAACGTCGCCCTGGCACGCTACCTGCGCTCGGACGGTGGTACCGACGCGCGCGAGACGCTGCGCACGTCGCCGTTCTGGGCGGTGAAGGACGATCAGCATGACGGCCGGCGCAGCCGCGACATGCTCGCGCTGATCGAGGCCGTCCGTGTGTTGCGGGTCCAGGGCCGCGATGTCGGCGTGGCCGGCTATGACACCGAAACCGGCGCCTCCACCAGCAGTGACCAGCGCGATGCGGCCATGGCCACGCACCTGCGCCAGCAGTTCAACGCGCTGCCCGCCGATGCACGGATGCTGGTGCTGACCGGCAACGTGCATGCCATGCGCACCCGGTCGGCCGATGCGCCCGCAGAGATGCAACAGAAGATGATGGCCGCGCACCTGCTGGACCTGCCGCTGTACAGCGTGCGTCTGGAAGCGCTGCGCGGCCATTTCTGGGCGTGTTTTCAGCCGTGCCGCGCGGTACCGCTGATCGAGCGTCCGCCGCACGCGGCGAAAGAAGATACAGGAGCGGATCGGCAGTACGACCTGTGGATATGGATGCCCGCCTTGAGCGTTGCCACCCTGACCGACCCGTAGTGCCGGATGTCGCGTCAGACCTGTCGCTACCCTGTTGCGATGCCTCTGCGCGGTCTTTGGTGATGGTCTTCATCGGAACATCGTCGGGATATGCCGTGTTGAAGTGTCCGCTACGCCCCAATGCGTGGTGAGTTGGAATGCAGTGCACCGTTTACCCTCACCGTGCGGCGTACATAGGTGGTGCGAGGTGACTCGCCAACATGTGAGGGAGCGGCAATGAAACTAATCAGACGCCTTGGCGCCGGGCTGCTGTTGATGGTCGCATTCGGGAGCGGGGATGCGGCAGCAGAAGTAAAAGCCATCAGCCGAGCGAACTGTCTTGGCTTCGTCAATGAATCGATAACCTACGACAGGCCCCAGTTCAGGAGCATTCAAGGCTCTGCGGCCAGTAGGCACATTCCGTTGGGCGCCATCCAGGCAAAGCATGTCCTCGGTGCGCCAAACAACGGGGGCTTCTCCTGGCGGTTCAGGGCAGGCGATCAATCCGATCCGGAGCGAATGCTCGTGCGCGGGTACCACACCTGGGTACTCAACCGGATCGTGCACACGCGAAATACCGCGACCGCCGACTGCAGCCTGACCGAGTGGTGATGCACATGAAGAAGATCTCAATCGCGCTCGCGCTGTTTGCTTCGTTATCGTCGGCCCATGCCAACGCGGAATCCGGCGATGCGATCGGTCAATGGCTTCAGGAGCGCGTCATGCGGGCCGCTCTCAACGACGATCTGCACGGTGCCCGGCAGAATGATGAAGAGGGAACCTACCGGATAGTGCCGCTTGCCGATCTGGACGCTCCCGACACGGTCAAGAGCGCGTTCCGCACTCAGATCGCGCGCAGTCGGGCAGGTGCCGTACGTGTCCCTGTTGGCGCCATTCCATCTCAGGCCGAACTGCTCACCGCCTTGCCCAAAGTGCAGCGCCCCGATTCGGTTCTTCGCCAGCGGCTGCCCAGTCCGCCGAGTAACCTGCAGGGCACCGTGCTCGGCGTTGCAGAGGTGATCGGCATGGAGCCAAGCGGTGCGCTGGATGGGGTCAAATCGTCCGGGCTGACCCGCTTCTATCGGTTGACCGATGTGGGCATCGTCGCCTTCAACGAGGAGAACTTCCGCATTCCCGGCACCACCATCGAGGTCATTGCCGAAGCCCAGAACACCGCCGTCAACGGCTTGCCCGCACAGATCGACATGAATGTTGACGGACAGGGACGTGGTCGCGTGGTGTTGTCGTGGGCCGCTGGAGACAAGGCGTACACACTTACCGCAACCGGCGACAGTGACGTGGAGGGCAAGGCGCGCGTGTTGCAGGGGATCGCCGCGGCAATCACCGATTGATCTTGAGCAGACGGGGACTGACGTGCAAAAAACGGAGGGAGTCGAGCGAGCTCAACTGCCTCCGTCACCCTTCAGCGGTTCCACCGGATCGCGCGCATACCGCTGCGCGATCATCGCGCAGACGATCAGCTGGATCTGGTGGTAGATCATGATCGGCAGCACGATCGCGCCCAGGCTGCCGCCGGCGAAAAGTACCTTGGCGATCGGGACGCCGGTGGCCAGGCTCTTCTTGGAGCCGCAGAACAGGATGGTGATTTCGTCTTCGCGGTTGAAGCCCAGGCGGCGGGCGATGAAGCGGATCAACGGCATCGCAATGCCGAGCAGAACCGCGGCAACAATGGCCACGGTGAACAGCGACACCAGTGGCGTCTTGCTCCACAGCCCTTCGCTGACCGCTTCGCCGAATGCCGAATACACCACCAGCAGGATGGTGGCCTGGTCGGTGTAGCGCAGCAGCGCGCGCTGGCGTTCCACCCAGCCGGCAATCCACGGACGCAGCAGGTGGCCGGCCACGAACGGCACCAGCAGCTGCAACATGATGCTGACGATGGCCTGCACCGGGTTGTGCATGCCGCCCTCGGTGCCGGCGAGCAGGGCCAGCAGCAACGGGGTGAGGAATACGCCGAGGATGCTCGACAGCGAGGCGCTGCACACCGCCGCCGGCACGTTGCCGCGCGCCATCGAGGTGAAGGCGATGGACGACTGCACCGTGGACGGCAGCGCACACAGGAACAGCACGCCGATGTACAGCTCGGGCGTGAGCAGCCAGCCATCGAGCGGTTTGAACAGCAGCCCCAGCAGCGGGAACAGCACGAAGGTGCACGCCAGGATGGTCAGGTGCAGGCGCCAATGCAGCACCCCGGCCACGATCGACTCACGCGGCAGGCGCGCACCGTGCAGGAAGAACAACGCGGCAATGGCCACGTCGGTGACATCGTCGAGCACCATCGCCGCCGCGCCGTGCATGGGCAGCAGCGAGGCCAGCAGCACGGTGCAGAGCAGGGCGAGGGTGAAGTTGTCCGGCCGCAGGCGCGACCACCAGGGCTTCATGCGCGGCATGCTCCTGTGAGGATGAAAAGAGAGAGGGGAAACACGCGCTGACTCAACGCGCGGCAGCCTGTTCGAGCAGGGCGCGGGTAGGCGCTTCCAGCGAGGTCATGCCGGCATCGCGACCCAGCTGCAGCGCATGCTCCACCGAGGCGCCATCGCGTGCGTCCAACAGCGCCAGCAGCGCACCGGCGCGGTTGCCGGAGGCGCAATGCACCAGCACCGGGCCGCTGCTCTGCGCCAGTGCCGTGCGCAGCGCGTGCGCATTGGCGTCGGTCAGGCCGGCAGCGCCGGCCACCGGTATGCGTACATAGCGCAGGCCCAGGCGTTCGGCGGCGGCGGTTTCATCGAAGCCGCGGTCTTCATCGGGCTGGCGCAGGTCGATCACGGTGGTGACGCCGGCGTCGGCGGCCTGTTGCAGCTGGGCGGCACTGGGCTGGCCGGCGCTGTACAGCCGGGGGCGCGGCTGCGCGAAGGGCAGCGTGTCGGCCACTGCCGGCAGTGCCATGGCCAGCAGGGCGGCGAGGGCGCCAAGGCGGACGTGGCGGGCGAAGGATGCGGCGGGGTTCACTCGGGGAGAGGCCACGGCTGCTCCGTTGGTCAGAAGCGGAGGGTGCTGCGCGCCTTGAGCAGTTCGCGCAGTTCGTACTTGTCAGTATCGTCCAGACCCTGCTGGCTCTGCTTTGCCTGAAGCTCATCCATGCGTTGCCGCATCAGCTGCTTTTCAAGCTGGGCCACCGCATCGTGCAGTTCCTCGGTCCACATCGCCTCGTCGCCTGGCTGGGTGTGGGCGGCCAGTTTCTGCAAGGAGGCCTGTTCCTCGCGCCCCTCGAAATGCTCCAGCAGTGCGCCGGTGGTGATGTCCGGGCGCTGTTCGACCAACCCCAGCAGCTCCAGCAGCAGTTCAATGCCGGGCAGGCGCAGGCCGTTGAAGTGGTGGCCTTCCAGGGTCATGGCCAGCGAGGGCTGCTGCAGCAGGATCGCGATGGCCGCGCGCACCAGGCTGCGGCGCTGGGTGGGTGCCACCGCACGCGGTGATGGGCGCGAGGGCTGCGCCGATGCCGTGGGCCGGGCACCCAGCCCGGTGAGCGTGGTCAGCTGCTGCTTCATCAGGTCGCCGAAGGCGCCGTCGGGAATCTGCGCCAGCATCGGCTTGGCCCGCTCGGCCAGCCGCGCCTTGCCGTCCAGCGTGGCCATGTTGACCTCGCGGGTGAGCTCGTCGAAGAAGAACTGCGACAGCGGCGTGGCCTGCTTGAGGCGTTCGTCGAATGCGGCGCTGCCTTCCTTGCGCACGATGGTGTCGGGATCTTCGCCATCGGGCAGGAACAGGAAGAACGCCTGGCGGCCGTCCTTCATGCGCGGCAGCACCGATTCCAGCGCGCGCCAGCCTGCGCGGCGGCCGGCGGCGTCACCGTCGAAGCAGAAGAACACGTCCGGCGCATTGCGGAACAGCAGCTCGGCGTGGTCCGGCGTGGTGGCCGTGCCCAGCGTGGCCACCGCCTGGGTGACCCCGTACTGGAACAGCGAGACCACGTCCATGTAGCCTTCGACCACGATCAGCCGCTCGATCTTCTGGTTGGCCTGGCGCACCTGCCACAGGCCGTACAGTTCGCGGCCCTTGTGGAACAGCGCGGTCTCGGGCGAGTTGAGGTACTTGGGGCCGTCGTCCTTCTCCATGACCCGGCCGCCGTAGGCGATCACGCGGCCGCGGCGGTCGAAGATCGGGAACATCACCCGGTCGCGGAACTTGTCGTAGACATGGCCGCGATCGTTCTTGGAAAACAGCCCGGCGCGGTCCAGCAGCTTCATGCGCCGCTCGTCCTTGCCCAGTGCGTCCTTCAACGCGCTGTAGCCGTCGGGCGCATAGCCGATCGCGAACCGCGTGCGGTTTTCCTCGTCTACGCCGCGCTGGTCCAGGTAGGCGCGGGCCTTGTCGCTTTCCTCCAGCGATTTCTGGAAGAAGCGCGTGGCCGCATCCAGGGCCGAGTACAGCTCGCGGCTGTCGTCCTGCTGCTGGGCGGTGCGCGGCTGGGTATCGCGCGGCACTTCCATGCCCACGCGCTTGGCCAACTCATCAACCGCGTCGAGGAACTCGAGGCGGTCGTAATTCATCAGGAAGCTGATCGCGGTGCCATGCGCGCCACAGCCGAAGCAGTGATAGAACTGCTTGGTGGGCGAGACCGTGAACGAGGCCGAGCGCTCGTCGTGGAACGGGCAGCGTGCGGCGTATTCCTTGCCTTGGCGCTTCAGCGGCACGCGGCTGCCCACCACCTCGACAATGTCGGAGCGGGCCAGCAGGTCGTCGATGAATGCGTCGGGGATACGGGCCATGGGCAGCAGGCAGGTGGCGCGACCGGTAACGGCCACGCAGGGCAGCGGGGGACACCGCTAGTCTACTAGCTGCCGGTCGCTTCGCCCGGTTTGGGCACGGCGATGCCCGCCTGGGCCAGGTGGAAATGCGCGCGCAGGCGTTCATCGATGACCGCGGTCATCAGCGCGCCCACGAAGAACACCACCGTGGCGTAGTAGATCCACACCAGCGAGATCACCAGCGCGCCCATCGAGCCGTAGGCGCTGCCCGGCGCGACGGTGGCGATGTACAGGCCGATGCCATAGCGGCCCAACGCGAACAGCGCCGAGGTGATGGCCCCGCCGATGAAGGCTTGTCGCCAGGCCACGCGGCGGTCGGGCAGGTAGTGATACAGGAAGGCGAAGCCCACCGTGTACAGCGCCAGGCTGGTCAGGTAGCCGATTGCCGGCAGCACCGAGGGCAGCTGCGCGAAGGCCACCTGCAGCATGGTGGTGGCGGTCATCGACAGGATCAGCAGGAAGCCCAGCGCCAGCACCACGCCGAAGGAGAACACGCGCTTGCGCAGCCACGCCACGATGCCGTCCAGGCGCTCGCCACTGGTGTTGAAGATCAGGTTCAGCGCGTTCTGCAGCTGCGCAAACACCGCCGTGGCGCCGATGAACAGCAGCAGCGTGCTCCAGACCCCGGCCAGCGAACCCACGTCGGGCTGGTTGTCGGCGTTCTTGAGCACGGTGTCGGCCACGGTGGCGGCACTGCTGCCGGCCACGTCGTTGATCTGGGCGATCAGCGCCTGTTGCGCCGGCGGATACAGCGAGGCGGTGAGCCACAACAGCAGCACCAGCAGCGGCGCCATCGACAGCAGGGCGTAGAAGGAGACCGAGGCGGCCTGGGTGAGCACGTCGATCTCGACGAAGCGCTTGCCCACGGCCATCGGGAAGCTGCGTTGCAGCCGGTCGACATACTTGCGCAGGCGCGGCGGCACGCCGGCGTGGGCGGGCGAGGGATCGGCGTCGGGGGTGGGGGCAGGCGGCAGTGAAGACATGCGGCCGATTTTTGCAGGCCCGGGTCGAAGGCGGGGTGAAGCGGACGCGCGGCGGTGCGCGTGCATGCGTGCATGCACCGACCAACGGTCGGTGCCTACCGGGATCCGGATGACGGACATCCGGCGAGGCGGGTAGCGACCGTGGGTCGCTACCTGGCCCGATCAGCCTGCCAGCTGCTGCTTGACCAGCTTGGACACCAGGCCCATGTCGGCCTGGCCGGCGAGCTTGGGCTTCAGTGCGCCCATCAGCTTGCCGATGTCGGCCGGGCTGGCCGCGCCGGTTTCGGCGATGGCGGCCTGGATGGCGGCCACGATCTCGGCCTCGCCCAGCTTGGCCGGCAGGTACTGGTCGATGACCAGGATCTCTTCGCGCTCGATCACGGCGAGGTCTTCACGGTTGGCCGCTTCGAACTGGCTGACCGAATCCTTGCGCTGCTTGACCATCTTTTCCAGCACGGCCAACGCGGTGGCGTCGTCCAGCTCGATGCGCTCGTCCACTTCCTTGCGCTTGATGTCGGCCAGCATCAGGCGGATCACGCCCAGACGGTGCTTCTCGCCGGCCTTCATGGCGGCCTTCATGTCATCGGTAAGCTGCTGTTTCAGGCTCATGGAACACCTCGTATTCGGTCAAAAGGGCGGAAAGAGACGCCAAACGACTGGAACGCAAAAAGCCGGCAACGCTCGCGCGTTCCGGCTTCGGCTCCGCCACGACAGACCAACGGCCTGTCGCATCGAAGTTGCGTCCGACTCAGTACAGGCGCTGACGCTTGGTGACGTCGCGCGACGACCGGCGCAGCTGACGCTTCACAGCAGCAGCAGCTTTACGCTTGCGCTCCTGGGTCGGCTTTTCATAGAACTCGCGCTTGCGGGTTTCGGCCAGCACGCCGGCCTTTTCGCAGGTGCGCTTGAAGCGACGGAGCGCAAACTCGAAGGGCTCGTTCTCGCGGACTTTAACGCTGGGCATGGAATCTCCGGGACACAGTAGAACCGGGTCACGCCCGGTGAGAGCCGCACATTATAGCGGCGACAAAAGAAGTTGCAACCCACCCCGGCAAACTTCTTGGCCACAGGTGGTGTCAGGTGGGCTGGCGGTAACGCTGCCGGGGCCTCAGCGGTCCATAATACCCGGTATGCGAGTCCTTGGTATTGAATCTTCCTGTGATGAGACCGGCGTGGCGGTGTACGACACCGCCCTGGCCGGCCCGGACGCCCTGCGCGCCCATGCGGTCTATAGCCAGATCGCCCTGCACGCCGAGTACGGCGGGGTGGTGCCTGAACTGGCCAGCCGCGACCACGTGCGCAAGCTGCTGCCGCTGATCCGCCAGACCCTGGCCGAGGCCGGGATGGGCGTGGCCGACATCGACGGGGTGGCCTATACGGCCGGCCCGGGGCTGGTTGGTGCGCTGCTGGTGGGGGCGGGCGTGGCCCGCTCGCTGGCCTGGGCACTGGAGGTGCCGGCGGTTGGCGTACACCATATGGAAGGGCATCTGCTGGCCCCGCTGATGGAAGACGACCCGCCGCAGGCCCCGTTCGTGGCGCTGCTGGTGTCCGGCGGGCATACCCAGCTGGTGGCGGTGGACCGGATCGGCCAGTACCGCCTGCTGGGCGAGACCCTGGACGACGCGGCCGGCGAGGCCTTCGACAAGACCGCCAAGCTGATGGGCCTGCCGTACCCGGGCGGCCCGCAGCTGGCGGCGCTGGCCGAGCGCGGTACCCCGGGCAAGTACAAATTCACCCGCCCCATGACCGACCGGCCCGGGCTGGATTTCAGCTTCTCCGGCCTGAAGACCCAAGTGCTGCTGGCCTGGCGCGACAGCGACCAGAGCGAGCAGACCCGCGCCGACATCGCCCGGGGCTTTGAAGATGCCGTGGTGGACACCCTGGCCATCAAGTGCGAGCGCGCGCTGGATGAAGCCGGCACCGATGTGATCGTGGTGGCCGGCGGGGTGGGGGCCAACAAGCGGCTGCGCGCCAAGCTGCAGCAGATGGCGGCCCGCCGCGGCGGCCGGGCCTGCTTCCCGCGCCCATCGCTGTGCACCGACAACGGCGCGATGATCGCCTTCGCCGGCGCACTGCGGCTGGAAGCCGGCCAGCACAACCCGCCGCAGGTGCAGGTCACCCCGCGCTGGGACATGGCGACGCTTCCGGCGGTGTAGGCGGAGTTGGGCGCTTCGTGTTTACTCCGGTGCGCCTGCAAGAGAGCGTACGGTGCGAATCCACTGCGCATTGCAGTTCTGCCACCCCGGGCTTGCCGCTGTCGTTGCCATCACGTAGCGTCATCATGACGTGCCACCGGGACATGCGGATGGGTGATCCCCATCTCCCCCCGGGGACAAGGTGGTAAGCAAAGGGCCCTGCGGGGCCCTTTGTCTTTGGGCGTCTCCGACCGCATTTGCCCCCGGTTCCCGGCACGTTCCGGCCCGCGCCGTTACCATGTTCGGCATCTTCCACGTGGCATGGCTATGGACAAGGTATTCATCGAAGGGCTCGAGATCGATGCCCTGATCGGCATCTACGACTGGGAACGGCGGATCCGCCAGACCCTGCGGTTCGACCTGGAAATGGGCTTCGACAATCGTCGCCCGGCGGCCAGCGACGACATCGCCGATACCCTCAACTACAAGGCCGTGAGCAAGCGCATCGAGCAGTTCGTGCGCGAGTCCGATTTCGGCCTCGTCGAAACCCTGGCTGAGCGCATCGCCGAGATCGTGCTGCGTGAATTCAAGGTGGAATGGCTGCGCCTCAAGCTGAGCAAGCCCGGCGCCGTGCGCGGCGCGCGCGCGGTGGGCGTGATCATCGAACGCAGCGCGTCCTGACCGGGCGCTGCCCACCGTAGTGCCGGGCTCTGCCCGGCAACCCGAACCACCGTAGTGCCGGGCGCTGCCCGGCAACCCCCAAATCTGGAGACTTCAACAAGATGCTGGATGCGGTAGTAGCAACCCGTTGGCTGGACGACCTGCAGCGAACCCTCGAACCCTGGCCGTGGGCCTACACCGCCTCGGTGCTGTGCCTGCTGGCTCTGGCCGCGTGGCTGGCCAATTTCGTCACCAAGAAGATCCTGCTGCGCGGCCTGCGCGGGTTGATCAACCGGCTGCCCGGCGGGACCGCCCATGGCGGGCGCGGCAGCAACGTGATGCGGGTGGTGTCGCGGTTGTCCAACGTGGTGCCCAGCCAGGTGATCGCCGCCGGCATCACCGTGGTGCCCGACCTGCCTGCGCCGCTGGTGGCCTTCGTCATCGGCGCCTGCCAGGCCTGGGCGATCCTGACCGTGGCGCTGGCGATCTCGCACGCGCTGGACGCGGCCAACGACATCTACGAGCGCCGCCCCGACGCGCGCAACAAGCCGATCAAGGGCTACCTCCAGGTTGGCAAGATCGTCATCTTCGTCATCGCCGGGCTGTCGATCGTGGCCACCCTGGCCGGGGTGGACCTGCGCTACCTGGTCACCGGGCTGGGCGCGGCCACCGCCGTGCTGATGCTGATCTTCCAGGACACCATCCTGTCGCTGGTGGCCAGCGTGCAGATCAGCGGCGACGGCCGGGTGCGGCTGGGCGACTGGATCGAGATGCCCAGCCAGAATGCCGACGGCGACGTCATCGACATCGCCCTGCACACCATCACCGTGCAGAACTTCGACAAGACCATCACCACCATCCCGACCAAGAAGCTGGTCACCGAGTCGTTCAAGAACTGGCGCGGCATGCAGGAGGCCGGCGGACGCCGGATCAAGCGCGCGCTGTACCTGGACCAGCACAGCGTGGGCTTCGTCGATGCGCCGATGCTGGCCGAACTGGAACAGTTCGCGGTGCTGGGCGAATACCTGCGCGAGAAGCAGAGCGAACTGCAGCAGTGGAACGCGCAGCTGCAGGCCAAGGGCGTGGCGGCGGTGAATGCGCGGCGGGTGACCAACCTGGGCACGTTCCGCGCGTATGTGGAGCGCTACCTGCGCCAGCATTCGGGTATCCATACGGACATGACGCTGCTGGTACGGCAGCTGCAGCCGACCACCGAAGGCCTGCCGCTGGAGATCTACTGCTTCACCCGCACCACCGCGTGGGGCGAGTACGAGGGCATCCAGTCGGACGTGTTCGACCACCTGCTGGCCACGCTGCCGGCCTTCGGGCTGCGCGTGTTCCAGGCCTCCAGTGATGCGATGTTGATGGCCGGCCAGCAGCGCCTGGCCGCCGCAGAGTAAGCTCCTGTGCCCCCGCCACCGCGCTCACGGTGGCGGGGTTCTTCCCCCGGGGAAGAAAAATGAACGTCAAAATCATTCACAACGGGCCCGGGAACGCTAGAATCCTGGCCTTGTAAACGTTTTCATAAGGACAGCCGGTGGCCGCCGATCGTATCGAAACCCTCATTGCCAAGATGACCGTCGAAGAAAAAGTCGGCCAGCTCGGTGTGTTCGCCGACATGGTTCGGCCGTTCGCCCCGGACGTGAACCCGGAAGCCAACGTGCTCAACGCCGACCAGGTGCTGCAGCAGGTGCGCGAGGGCAAGGTGGGGTCGCTGTTCAATGGCGTGGGCGTGGAAGCCGGCCGCCGCATCCAGCAGGTGGCGCTGGAAGAAAGCCGCCTGGGCATTCCGGTGATCCTGGCCGCCGACGTCATCCACGGCATGCGCACGGTGTTCCCGATCCCGCTGGGCGAAGCCGCCAGCTTCGAGCCGGACCTGGCCGAGCGCACCGCGCGCGCCACTGCGGTGGAAGCCACGGCGGCCGGCCTGCACTGGACCTACGCACCGGCGGTGGACATCGCCCGCGACCAGCGCTGGGGCCGCGGTGCCGAAGGTGCCGGTGAAGACGTGGTGCTGGGCTGTGCGTTCGCCGCCGCCCGCGTGCGCGGCTTCCAGGGCCCGGACCTGCGCGCCGCCGATGCGCTGCTGGCCACGCCGAAGCATTTCGCCGCCTACGGCGCGGTGATGGCCGGCATGGAATACAACATGGTCGACATCTCGCCGCAGACCCTGCGCGACGTGCACCTGCCGCCGTTCCAGGCCGCCTTCGAGGCCGGCGCGCTCACCGTGATGTCCTCGTTCAACGACATCAACGGTGTGCCGGCCAGCGCCAACGCCGAACTGCTCACCGACATCCTGCGCGGCGAATGGAAGTTCCCGGGCGTGGTGATCTCCGATTACACCGCCGACATGGAGCTGGTGGCGCACGGCTATGCCGCCGATGACCGCGACGCCACCGCCAAGGCCTTCACCGCCGGCCTGGACCTGAGCATGCAGAGCGGCTTCTATGCCGAACACCTGCCGGGCCTGATCGAGAGTGGCGAGGTGCCGATGGCCACGTTGGACGAGTCGGTGCGCCGCATCCTGCGCCTGAAGGATGCGATCGGCCTGTTCGACGATCCCTACCGCTCGCTGGATCTGGACCGCGAAGCCTCCACTGCGCACATCGCCGAACACGATGAACTGTCGCGCGACGCTGCGCGCCGTTCGATCGTGCTGCTCAAGAACACCGACGCGGTGCTGCCGCTGAAGAAGACCGGGCAGAAGATCGCGCTGATCGGCCCGTTCGTGCAGGACCGCGAGAACATTGAAGGGTGCTGGACCCTGTTCGGCGACAAGACCCGCTATGTGAGCCTGGAGACCGGCGTGCGCGCGGCGATCAGCGATGAAGCACTGCTTGAAATCGTGCCGGGTTGCGATCTGGAAGCAGCCGTGCAGGACGGCATCGAGCAGGCCGTGGCTGCGGCGCTGCGCGCCGATGTGGTGGTGCTGGCGCTGGGCGAACCGCAGCGTTACAGCGGTGAAGCACAGTCGCGCGTGGAAATTACGCTGCCGCCGGCGCAGCAGGCGCTGGCCGAAGCGGTGGCCATGACCGGCAAGCCGCTGGTGGTGCTGCTGCGCAATGGTCGCGCGCTGGCACTGCAGGGCGCGGTGCGCAATGCGCAGGCCGTGGCGATCACCTGGTACCTGGGCACCCAGACCGGTCATGCCGTGGCCGATGTGCTGTTCGGCGACTACAACCCGTCCGGCCGCCTGCCGGTGAGCTTCCCGCAGGTGTCGGGCCAGCAGCCGTTCTTCTACAACCACCCGCGCACCGGTCGCCCGGAACTGCCTACCATGTCCGAGTTCAAGGCGCGCTGGCGCGAGATCCCGAACGAGGCGCTGTATCCGTTCGGGCATGGCGTGGGCTACACCACCTTCGGTTACGGCGTGCCGCAGTTGAGTGCGGAGACGCTGGGCTGGGACGACACCCTGACCATCACCACCACGCTCACCAACACCGGTGCGGTGGCGGGCGAGGAAGTGGTGCAGCTGTACATCCACGACCGCGTGGCCAGCCGCGTGCGGCCGGTGCGTGAGTTGAAGGCGTTCCGCAAGGTGGCGCTGCAGCCGGGCCAGAGCACCGAGGTGCAGTTCACCCTGGACCGCCACGCGCTGGGCTTCACGGGTCGCGATGGCGTGTTCCGCGCCGAGCCGGGTCAGTTTGAGCTGTGGGTGTGTGCGTCGTCGGCGAGCGGCGAGCCGGTGATCTTCGAGTTGCTGGCGGGTTGATCCTGCGAGGGGCATCGCCGCCGCCCCGGCGGTAGAGCCGACCCTTGGTCGGCTGCCCCGAACGCATCGGTCTCCGCTTGACGGCAGCCGACCAACGGTCGGCTCTACGGTGGGTCGGTCGCCTGTGGCGGTAGCCGACCAACGGTCGGCTCTACGTTGTGGGTTGGTCGCCTGTGGCGGTAGCCGACCAACGGTCGGCTCTACCCCGGTTGTTTTGGGTGTGGCCGTCATCCCCTGTGGTGCGGCTGTGGCCGTCATCGGCGGCTGACGTTTGGGCGGTTAGGCTGGCTGCCTTGCACATCGATGGAGCCAGCATGCGCGCGATCCGAATCCTGCTTCCCACCCTGTTGCTGGCGGCATGCTCGCAGCCGGCACCGCCGGCGGCCGATGCGGCCGCCCCTGCACCCACCTCGCCGCCCACCACGACCACCACGCCCAGCGAGGACGCGCCGACGGCCGGCATGTCGCCCGATGCGGTGGCAACGCCGGCCGAAGCGGCCGCGCAGACCACGCCTGCCACCGCCGCACCGGATCCTACCGCCGACAGCAGCGACGGCGACGTCCGCCAGCGCATCGAACGCCTGCTCGGCGATGCACCCCGTTATGAGGCCGTCTTCACTGCACTGCAGAAGGGCGTGGCCGCGCACGATGCCAAGGCCGTGGCCGCCCTGCCGCTGTACCCGGTGAACGTCAACGTGGGCGGCAAGAAGCGCAAAGTCGCCGATGCCGCGACATTCGAGCGCGAGTACGACCGCATCATCACCGCCGACATCGCCAGGACCATCACCGAACAGAAATTCGACGACGTGTTCGTCAACTGGCAGGGCGTGATGCTGGGCAACGGCCAGATCTGGATCAACGGCATCTGCCCGGCCAACGACTGCACCAAGGCCAAGGTCGGCATCGTCACCGTACAGGATTGACCGGTGCGTACCGACCGTTGGTCGGCACGCCATGACCGGGCATTGCCCCGAACCGGTGGGTACCGACCCGCTGCTCGGCACCCAGTGATGGGGCATTGCTCCCACCTGGTAGGTACCGACCGTTGGTCGGTACGCGCAGATCCCGCGGTACGCCCTCAGCTCACCCCTTCGGGGTGAGCTTCAACAACCGCCCGTTCTTCCCGTCTTCCAGCAGCCAGATAGCGCCATCCGGGCCCTGTTCCACTTCGCGGATGCGCTCGCCCATGTCGAAACGCTCGGCTTCGCGCGCGTTGTCGCCATCGAAGGCCACCCGCACCAGTGACTTGGACGACAGCCCGCCGATGAAGCCGCTGCCCTTCCACTGCGGGAACTGCGTACCGGTGTAGATGATGAAACCGGCCGGCGAAATCACCGGCGTCCAGGTCACCTTGGGCGCGGCGAACTCCGGGCGGGTGCTGTGGTCGGGAATGTCGCGGCCGTCGTAGTGGTTGCCGTTGGACACGATCGGGTAGCCGTAGTTGGCGCCCCGCTCGATCAGGTTGAGCTCATCGCCACCGGCCGGGCCCATTTCATGTACCCACAGCTTGCCGCGCGCATCGAAGGCGATGCCCAGCGCGTTGCGGTGACCCAGCGACCAGACCTGCGCGGCCACGCCGCCCTGCGAGGCGAACGGGTTGTCGGCCGGCACGCTGCCGTCGTCATTCAGGCGCACGATCTTGCCAAGGTTGCCGCCCATGTCCTGGGCCGGATCGAACTTCTGGCGTTCGCTGGAGGTGATCCACAACTTGCCGTCCGGGCCGAACGCCAGGCGGTGGCCGTAATGGCCGCCGCCTTCCACCTTGGGGGTCTGGCGCCAGATCACCTTGAAGTCCTGCAGCGCGCCGCTGCCATCGGCGGCCAGCACCAGGCGGGCGCGGCCCACGGCGGCGCCGCGGGTGTCGCCTTCGCCGGCCTCGGCATAGCTCACATACACCAGCTGGTTCTTGGCAAAGCCCGGGTGCGGCAGCACGTCGCCGAAGCCGCCCTGGCCGGCATAGGCCACCTTGGGCACGCCGCTGATGGCGGCGCGTTTGCCGGTTTTCAGGTCTACATGCTGCAGGGTGCCGGCCTTTTCACTGACCAGCAGGCTGCCATCGGGCAGGAAGCTCATCGCCCACGGTTCGTTGAAGGTGCCGGCGTCGGTGGCGGCGAAGGGCCACTCGGCCTTCTTCAGGACCGGGGCGGCCGCCTTGTCAGCCGCCACGCAGGCGGTGGCGAACAGGGGCAGGGTAAGGGTGACGGCGAGCGAGAGCAGCAGCTTGCGGGTCATGGGGTATCTCCGGGTGGGGATGCGATGGCCAGCCATGGTTGTACAGCATGCCCATCAACGCGGCGTGGACCATACGTCATCCCCCGTAGGCGCGCGGGCCGTGATCGGCTACCGTTGGCGCGGGCTGCCCGTGGGGCGGCGCGTGCGGCTTGCCGCCATCAAATGGAGTTGGATCACATGAAACAACAGGTGCACAAGCCGTCCCCGGCCTTCATTGCCGCCTCGTGGGCAGCGCTGCTGCTGGGCGCGGCGGCCTATCTGGTTGGTCTGTTCAACGCCGAGATGGCGCTCAACGAGAAGGGCTATTACCTCACCCTGCTGTTGTTCGGCCTGTTTGCGGCGGTGTCGCTGCAAAAGAGCGTGCGCGACCGCGTGGAGGACATTCCGGTCAGCGGCCTGTACTACGCGCTGTGCTGGTTCGCGCTGTTGGCCTCGCTGCTGTTGCTGTTGGTGGGCCTGTGGAACGCCACGCTGCTGCTCAGTGAAAAGGGCTTCTACGGCATGGCCTTCGCCTTGAGCCTGTTCGGCGCGGTGGCGGTGCAGAAGAACACCCGCGACCTGATGGCCGCGGGTGGCAATGTGCGCGAGATTCCGCCGCTGCCCAGCGGCGACTAAGCGCTGGCGGGTGCCGCGCGCTGCCTCAGGTGCCGCGCGGCACGCCCTTGTCCAGGTGCGACTGGTGCAGGGCGGTGGATTCATCCCAGCCACGGCGCACGGCATTGCGCGCCTGTTCCCACGTCAGCTTGCTCTTGCCGCGCTCCTGCGCCCAGCGCGTTTCCAGTTCGGCTTCCACCTGCTCGTAGGCGCGGATCATCTCGTCGGCGCGCGAGTAGTGCCCCAGCTGGTACGCCGGCTCGTAATCGTCGTAGAACTGGCTGTTGTCGTAGTACGGCTCGCTCGGGAAGCGTTCGCGCCAATAGTCCGATACCGCCTGGCGCGGCACGCCGTCTTCCGGCACCCGGCCGGGAATCTGGTAGTCAGTAGGCATGTGGTGGCTCCGGTTGGGTGAGGGTCCAACTTACCCAGATGCCGGTTAACGCCGTGGGCCGACGAGGTGAATGACACATCAAGCGTCATCCACCGCGTGGCTGCGGTTCAGGCCGGTCGATCCTTGCGCGGCAGTTGGTAGATCACCGCGCCCACCACGAACGCGATGCCGGCTGCCGCGATGTTCTGCCAGCTGGCACTCACGAACAGCGCCACGCACAGCACCAGTGCCAGCACCGGAATCACCGGGCCGCCGGGCAACTTCAACGCACCGGGGCGGTCGCGGAAACGACGCGCCAGCACCAGCACCGCCGCGGCCGTGCCGATATAGGCGAACAGGCGCGTGGTCATCGACAGCAGCGCCAACTGCACGAACGAACCGGAGAGCGCCAGCGCCAGCGCGATCACGCCCTGGGTCACGATGGCCGCCGCCGGCGTGCGGAAGCGCGGGTGCACGTTGGCCAGCACCTTCGGCCCGTAGCCATCGCGGGCCAGGGCGAACAGGAAGCGCGGGCCCATCATCATGGTGTTGCTGTTGGTGCCCAAGATGGAAATGGTGGCGCCCACGGTGAGGATCAGCGCCAGCGCCTCGCCACCGAAGCGGGAGGCCGCGTCGGCCAGCGGCGTGGGCGACGCGGCCAGGTTGGCCAGCGTGCCCTGCGCCACCAGCTGCACCGCGCCGTAGATGACGGTGACGCTGACGATCATGGTGATCAGTGCGAACGGAATATCGCGGCGTGGGTTCTTGTACTCGCCCGCGGCAGCCGGAATGTTCTCGAAGCCGGCATAGGCGTACAGCAGCAGCAACGCGGCCTCGCCCATGCGCTGCAGGTCGTGCGGGTCCGGGCGGACCCCGGAGAAGGCCAGATCCATGTCGACGTAGAACGCGCCGATCGCCACGAACAGCAGCAGCGGCAGCAGCTTGCCGATCACCAGGATCACCCCGGTGCGCGCAGCCGAACGCACCCCGGCCACGTTGACCGCGGTAAGGAAGCCCAGCGACACCACGATGATCAGCACGCGGCCGAGATCATGCCCGGCCCATGGCCAGAACCGCGCCACCGCGTCGGCCAGCGCGTTGCTGAGCGCGGCGGCCGAGCTGATCCGGGTGAGCCAGATCATCCAGCCGATCTCGAACCCGGCAAACCGGCCGAACGCCTCGCGGGCATACAGGTAGCTGCCACCGGGCTCGTCGAAGTAGCTGGCGGCCTGCGCGTAACACAGCACCAGCAGCGCCACCACGATGCCGGCGGCGACCACGCCCCACAGGCTGAAGGGACCGAGCAGGGCGACGGTGGCGGCGGGCAGCAGGTAGATGCCGCTGCCGATCACATCGTTGATCGACAGCCCGACGATCTGCCAGCGGCTGACCGCGCGTTCCAGTTGGGGATCGGCCGGGGCGCTCATGGCGTGTTTTCCAGTGCCGCCGGCAGGTTCCAGTCGTGCTGCATCTGCTGGTACTGCGCGCGCGGCAGCAGCACGAACAGCGGCCGCTTGGCCGGATCCAGCCAGGCCAGCAGGCGCTGCATGTGTTCGGGCTGCATGGCGGTGCAGCCTGCGGTGGCCTCACCGGGGGTGCGCCACAGGTGGGCGAAGATGCAGCTGCCGCGGCGGGCTTCGCCCTTCGGGTTGTGCTCGATCACAAAGCCCTCGCGATAGCGCACATCCCCCTTGTTGTGCAGGTCCAGGCGCATCGGCTCGGTGGAGCCTTCCACCGCATCGCTACCCACCACCTCGGCATCCACGATGCGGTTGTAGTACGGCGAGTCGGGCACGTCCATGCAGTAACTGCTGGCCAGCATCGGCTGGTACGGCAGGGCGGTGGTGATCGTCGGGGCGTAGCCGAAGGCCGGGCCGATGGTGAAGAAGCCGGCCGGGCTGCGGCCATCGCCTTCCTTCTTTACCGGATCGCCGGGCTTCACCGGGTCACCGGGCTGGTGCGGGGCCACGCCTTGCGTCGGCACCACGCCCACGCCCCAGGCGCTGCCGTTGCGGCCCACGGCCACCTCGAATGCGCCGCCCTGTGGCGCCCATCCCTGCGGGGTGCGCGTATAGGCCTGCAGCCGGCCATGGGTGGCATCCCAGCCGTCGGTGACGACCACGATCATCTGGTGGTGGTCCTGCAAGGGTCCCACCGCCGGGGTGAGCGCGGCGGCGGGCAGGGCGCTGGCGACCAGCACGACGGCGAAGACGGATCGGAACAACGGCAGCATCGTGGCGGACTCCAGAAGATCAGGTGTCGATCAGGTGTTCGATCCGTTCCAGGTTCACCCCGAGCTGGCGGTGGCGGTCCGGGTTGGCATGGCACAGCAGCACGAAGACAAAATCCAGCAGGGACTGCAATGAGGCACGGTACAGCAGCTGGGCCAGGTGCGGCGCCGGGTCGTGCGCGCACAGCACCAGGGACGCATCGGCGTGCGCGCGCAGCGGGTTGGCGCTGTGCCGGGTGATCGACACCACCTTGCCGCCCACGTCCTGGAACTGGCGCGACAGTTGGAACAGCTGCGGCAGTTTGCCGAACTCGGAAAACACCAGCATCACGTCGTTGGCGCGCGCCGCGGACAGGTTGGCCATCATCAGGATCGGGTCGGCGTGGTGCACGGTGAGCATGCCCAGCAGCGACAGCCGCATCGCAAACTCGCGCGCATACAGGCCATCGTCGCCCAGACCGTAGACGAACACCTTGGGCGCGGCGTCGATCAGCTGCACGATGGCCTCGACGTCGGCCTGCGGGTTGGCCACCCGGGTCTCTTCCTCGGCGGCGGCCTTGCTCAGGCGCAGGCGCTCGGCGAGGCTGGTGTAGGCGTTGCTGTCTGCCGCGGCAGGCGCCTGGGCCTGGGTGCCGTTGCCGGCGCGGGCCACCGCTTCGCCGATGGAGTACTTCAGATCCGGGTAGCCCTTGAAGCCCAGCTTCTGGCTGAACTTGACCACGCTGGACTGGCTGATCCCCAGCGCGCTGGCCAGCTGCTGGGACGAGTAGTCGCGCAGCAGGTGGGCGTTGTCGAGGATGAAGTCGGCGATGCGGCGTTCGATCGCCGACATGTGGTCACGCTCGGAGCGGATTTTCACCAGAGGGGGCATGGGTGGGGCATCAGGTCCGGAAAGGAGAGAATACGCAAAGCACCGGGTAGAGCCGACCGTTGGTCGGCTACGCACACCGGAATCGCGCGAACAGCAGCCACCCATGGGGTGGCTCTACCCGCAGGTGGTGCAGGCAGCCTCACCACCGCGGCGGCGTGATCATCTCCAACCCCCGCACCTCGGTGATGCCCAGCCCCGGCGCGTCGCTGATGGTGATCTCCGATTCGTTGAAATTCACCCCGCCGCTGACCGGGTTGAACTGCCCCAGCGACGGTCCGTCCAGGTCCACCTTGGTGATCACATCGCTCTTGGCCACCGCCAGGTGCACGGCCGCCGCCACGCTGATGCTCGACTCGATCATGCAGCCGATCATGCACGGCACCCCGTAGATGGCGGCGATGTCGGCGATGCGGATCGCGTTGGACAGCCCGCCGGTCTTCATCAGCTTGATGTTAATGATGTCTGCGGCGCGCTGCTGGATCAGGTCGACCACCTGGCCGGGGTTGAACACGCTCTCATCGGCCATCACCGGCGTGTTGACCCGGTCGGTGACGTACTTCATCCCGCTGATGTCGGCGGCCTTCACCGGCTGTTCCAGCAGCTCCAGCACGACCCCGGCTTCTTCCAGCGTGCGCATCGCGTGCACCGCCTGCTTGGCGGTCCAGCCCTGGTTGGCGTCCAGGCGCAGCAGCGCACGCCCCTGCACGGCGGCGTGGATCGCCTTGACCCGTTCGATGTCCAGCCCGATGTCCTTGCCCACCTTGATCTTCAGCGATTCGAAACCGCGTTCGATCGCCGACAGCGAATCGGCCACCATCTTGTCGATGTAGTCCACGCTGATGGTGATGTCGGTGGTGATCACCGGGTCGCCGCCGCCCAGCATCTGGTACAGCGGCGCCTTGTGCAGCTGCGCCCACAGGTCGTACACCGCGATCTCCACCGCCGCCTTGGCGCTGGTATTGCGCTCCATCGCGCCCTGGATCAGCGCGCACACATGGTTGAGGTTGGCCACGTCCTGGCCGATCAGGCGCGGCTTGATGAAGCTGTTGATGGCCTCGACGATCGAGCCGTGGGTATCACCGGTGATCACCGCGGTGGCCGGCGCTTCACCGTAGCCGGTATGGCCGCTGTCGGTGCGCACCAGCACCACCACGTCTTCCACCGTATCCACGGTGCGCAGCGCGGTCTTGAACGGGGTCTTCAACGGCACGCGCAGCATGCCAAGTTCGATATCGGTGATCTTCATTCAGGAGTCTGGGCTCGAAGGCGCTGGATGTTGGTGATGCGGTCGATGTAGCGCACGGTGTCGCTGGCCATCATCGGCTCCAGCGGGGTCACCGACACACCGTTGAGGTGCGCCTGCACGCGGGTGCCGTCGGCGCCGAACCAGCTGCCGCCGGCGGTGTCGTGGATCACCCAGGTGCGGCCGTCCACATGGCCGATGGCGACCATGACGTGGCCGGGGATATAGACCAGGTCGCCCACCTGCAGCTGGTTCACCGCGGAGGTGCGCCGGGCGTTGCCGTCCTTGCCGGTGAAGGCGATGCGGTCCAGCGCCGGGCTCACCGCCTGCGCGCTGGTGTTGCGCGGCATCAGCACGCCCACGCTGCGGTAGATCTCCGACACGAAGCCGCTGCAGTCGCGGGTGTCGTAGTCGTGGCCCCAGCCGTAGCGCTCGCCGAGGAACTTGAAGGCCTGGGTGAGCAGGGTCCGCGGGGTCAGCGGCAGGTAATCGGCCGCACTGTCCTGTGAGCGCGGCAGCAGCGCCGGTACCAGCGCCAGGCGGCCATCGTCATTGCGCACCGGCAGCTGCAGTACGTAACCGGCGTGCGCCTGCTGGCCGTTCACCGGCGTGCCCGGCGGCCAGTCGGCCAGCACCGGCAGGCGCACGCCCATGTCCAGTTGCAGGCGCGACACGCGCGGTTCTTCCGGCGTGTAGGCGGTGAAGGCGGTCGCGCCGGTGATCACCCGGTACGGCCCGCGCTGGCCGTAGCCGAGTACCGTGGCCGCATCGCCGATGCCGACGAAGCGTTTCTCGATCCACGCCGCATAGCGCTCGCTGGTGACGAACAGCCATTGGCCATCGGCGCTTTCATGCATCACCGCTACCGCGTCGCCGGGGAACAGCGCCGATTCCTGGAAGCGGTCGATGTCGGTGTCGCCCTGGGTGGTGAACACCCGCAACGAAGTGGGGAAGGCGCGCAGTGCGGCGCGATGGGTGACCAGGCCGTACTGCAGCGCGCGTTGTGCGGGAATGGCCGCCAGCGCCAGGTTGTCCAGGCTGGCGGTGCGCTGCGCAGCACCGAGCGGCTTGCCATCCACACCGTACAGGGTTTTCTCCGGCCACTTCGACAGTGCCTGCACCGCGGCCAGTACCTGTGCACGCGGCAGCTGTGCGGGCAGTGCGCGCAGGTCGTGGATGGAGGCGTCTTCGGCGCGCATGCGCGCGTTCTGCGCGTCGATCTGGGCGCGGTCCAGGATCACCGCATCGGCAGTGGGCAGGCGGGCGGCCCAGTACTGCGGCGTGAGGTAGGCCTCATGCAGGCCCACCACATACGGCAGCGGCGCGCCCGGGTCGGGGGTGCCGGGCGCGCTGCCGTCGGCGGCCCATGCCGGCGCGCCGGCCACCGCCAGCAACAGTGCCAGCACGCGTTTGGCGGCGGCGGGCCAGGGGGCAGGGCGGAAACGGGTCATGGCGGCACTGTCCTCGGTGGGCGCGCAGGTGCGGGCGGCGCGGGTCATGCCGCCCACTCCGTGGCCACATCGGCCGCATAGCGCGCCGGTAGCGAAGGCGCCGCGCGGTAGTGGGTGCCCATGCGAACGTAGGCGTGCGCGCGCCAGGGGAACTGCGCGATGGCGGTCGCAATGCTGGCTTCCAGCGCCGCCAGGTCGGCCCAGGTGGTGCCGCAGCTGCCGCAGCCCCATACCGGCGGGTGCAGCGTATCGACCCAGCAGGCATCGCCGGTGCAGGCGCGTTCCGGGCAGGGCAGGGAGGGCGTGGGGTCGGCCGGGCGCGCGGCACCGGGCTGGGTGGGGTCCACCGCAGTGCCGTGGTAGCAGTGCGGGCAGTCCAGCATCACCAGGCGCATGCCCTTGGCGCGGCAGGTATCGAACAGCACGGCCTGCGCCCCGGTCGGCACGAAACCGGCCTGGCAATGGTCGCAGCGCAGCTCTGGATGATTCATGGGGCACGTCCTCCAGCGGCGGCGGGTGTCATGGAATACTTATTCCTTTCGCTGTGGAATGCAAGAATAAATTATTGACCGGCGTCACGGCCCGTGTTACACAGCCCTTACCACCCGCGCTGGGGAAGTGTCGCTGTGGATCGTGCCGTTCGCAAACCGCTTGTGCCTGTTGCCGCCAGCCTGCTGGTGGCGGCGCTGCTGTCGGTGCCTTCGGCCCAGGCCGGGCGCGCCGACACCGGCACGGCAGACGACGCGGCCGAGCGCGCGCGTGTCGCCGATCTCATCGATGCCGGGTACTTCGCCCGCGCCGAGCAGCGCATCGCCGCGCACGGCAGCACGCCGCCAGCGGCGTACGACGAACACACGCTGGCCTTCCAGCGCGAGCGCATGCGGCGGATCCGGCTGGATTTCAGCCTGGACACCGCCGCGGCCAAAGACGCTGTGCGGCGTTCGATTCCGGACCTGCGCGACGACGAGTTCGAGCGCTGGGACCGGCAGGGGCTGCTGGAGCATTTGGACATCGACGGCACCCGCTTCTACTTCAAGCGCGCGCCGTCCAATCTGTTCCGGCTGAGCGATGAAGCACGTGCGCGCCGCCGTGCCGACGCGCCACTGCCCAGCGACGGTCCGTTCGAACACCTCACCCCGTACCACGCCAACGTGGTGGAGGCGGCCACGGCATCGGGGCAATCGTCGGTGCTGCCGCAGCGGGTGGAGGTGACCCAGTCGCTCACGGTGAAGGCCGATGCGGTGCCCGCCGGCACCACGCTGCGCGCGTGGATTCCGTATCCGCGGGCCATCGTCGGCCAGCAGGAACAGATCCAGTGGCGCGGCAGCACGCCCGGCCAGGCGCGCATTGCCCCGGCCAGTGCGCTGCAACGCACGGCCTACCTGGAAGGCACCGCCGTGGCCGGGCAGCCCACCCGTTTCGAAATCCGCTACGCGCTCACCGTGCAGGCCCGGCACACCCGCATCGACCCGACCGTGGTGCGGCCCACGCCCACCGACGCGGCGCTGGCCCCGTACCTGGCCGAACAGCCACCGCACGTGCGCTTCACCCCGGCCCTGCGGCTGTTCTCCGACCAGGTGCTGCAGGGCGAAACCCGCCCCTACGAGGTGGCCCGCCGGCTGTTCGATGCGGTCGACCGCATTCCGTGGGCCGGCGCGCGCGAGTATTCCACCCTGACCAACATCAGCGACTACGCGCTGCACGCCGGCCACGCCGACTGCGGCCAGCAGACCCTGCTGCTGATCACCCTGCTGCGCATGAATGGCATCCCCGCGCGCTGGCAGTCGGGCATGGTCTACGCCGACGACGCGGTGGGCTACACCAATCTGCACGACTGGGGCGCGCTGTACCTGGCCCCGTATGGCTGGGTGCCGATGGATGTCACCACCGGCCGCCTGGACAGCCCGCAGCCGGCGCTGCGCGACTTCTACTTCGGCGGGCTCGATGCCTACCGCATCGCCTTCAACGACGCCGTCAGCCAGCCGCTGGTCCCGGCCAAGCGCTTCCCGCGCTCGGACACCGTGGATTCGCAGCGCGGCGAGGTCGAGTGGGACGGCGGCAACCTGTACTTCGATCAATGGAACTACGACTTCCAGTCGCACATCGTGCCACTGGCGGTGAAGCGGTAAACGGCACCATCCACGATTCCATATCTGCAGGAGAGAGCAGGGAATGAACACGAACAGGTTGAAGCGGGCGGCGCTGTGCGTCGCGTTGGGGGCGTGCCTGGGCACGTTGGCGCCGGTGGCGATGGCGCAGGACGGCGCGGTGGTGGGCAAGCTGCTCACCGACCCGGGCCAACGCCTGGACAACGCTACGGTGACGGTGCGCAACCCGTCCACCGGCTTTGTGCGCTCGGTACGCGCCGAGGCCAATGGCAGTTACCGCATTCCGCTGTTACCGGTGGGCACGTACGAGCTGGAGGTAGCCGTTGCCGGTGGCGCGCCTACCCGCGTGGGCCAGATCAACGTGGGCCTGGGCAGCGCCACCACGGTCAACGTACCGGTGAGTGGAGTGAGCACGCTGGGGGCGGTGGAAGTGCGCGCGCCGCAGGTCGTGTCGATGGTGGATGTGAAGTCCACCGAGTCGGCCACCAACATCACCCGCGAAGAACTGTCGCGGCTGCCGGTGGACCGTGATATCACCGCCGTCGCGCTGCTTGCGCCCGGCGCGGTCAAGGGCAAGGGTTCGCTGGGCGGGCAGGGCATTTCCTTCGGCGGCTCGTCGGTCGCCGAGAACACCGTCTACATCAACGGCCTGAACGTCACCGACTTCTACAACCGGGTGGGCTTCTCCTCGGTGCCGTTCGGCTTCTACCAGGAATTCCAGGTCAAGACCGGCGGCTACTCGGTGGAGTTCGGGCGCAGCACCGGTGGTGTGATCAACGCGGTGACCCGTTCGGGCAGCAACGACTTCCAGGCCGGTGCGCAGCTGGTGTTCGAACCGCGCGCCTGGCAGTCGCAGGCACGCGACCGCTACACCGCCGATGGCAGCCGCTATATCACCGCCAGCCGCGACGACTACAGCCGCAGCGCACTCAACGTGTTCGCTTCCGGCGCGCTGGTGCAGGACAAGCTGTTCTTCTTCGGCATGTACGAAGCGCGCGACTACACGCCCCATTCCACCAACGACGCCGGCACCGTGTTCAACGCCGGCAAGGCCGACGACCCCTTCTGGGGCGGCAAGCTGGACTGGCAGATCACCGACAACCAGATGCTGTCGCTGTTCGGCTTCTCCGACAAAAGCGACACCATCACCGACGTGTACCGCTACGACTACGCCAGTGGTCGTGCGGTGGGTGACAGCACCAACCAGATCTACAACACCGTGGGCGGCAAGAACTGGTCGGGCACCTACAGCTGGCAGGTCAACAACGACCTGACCATGAAGCTGATGTACGGCGAGAACAAGCGCAACCGCTCGCAAAGCAGCCTCATGGACCAGAATTGCAACCGCGTGTTCGACAACCGCACCGCCAGCCAGGGCGTGCCCACCGCGCTGCAGGGCGACCGCAGCTGCACCAGCAGTTCGCAGCTGGAATCGGCACTGGATACCCGCAAGGCCGCGCGTGCGGATTTTGAATGGTCCATCGGTGACCACCTGCTGCGCTTCGGCCTGGACCGCGAAGAGAACACCTCCGACTACGAACGCGCCTACCCCGGCCCGGGCGGGTTGCGCTACGACGTGTACTACCGCACCCCGGGCAGCTCGCTCAACGGCGGCGTCGTGCCAGCCAGTGGGCTGGTGGCGCGCACCCGCCGCTATGAAGTGGCCGGTTCGTTCGAGACCATCAACTCGGCGTACTACCTGGAAGACAACTGGCAGGTCACCCCGAACTTCCTGCTGAACATCGGCGCGCGCGTGGAAGGCTTCGACAACAAGGGCGGCGACGGCAACAGCTACATCAAGATCGACAACATGATCGCCCCGCGCCTGGGCTTCTCCTGGGACATGCGCGGCGACGGCACTACCAAGCTGTTCGGCAACCTGGGCCGCTACTTCCTGCCCGTGGCCAACGTGATCAACATCAAGCAGGCCGGCGGCTTCCTGGACGAGCGCACCTGGTATGAATTCCTGGGCTACTCCGGCGCGGCCAACAACGTGCCCGGGCTTGGCGGACAGATCGGTCCGGTGGACAACTCGCAGGGCGACGGCAGCGTGCCGGACCTGCGCGCCGAGGTGAACCGCGAGATGGACCCGGTGTACCAGGATGAAGCGATCCTGGGCTTCCAGCACATGCTGAGCGAATCGTGGTCGCTGGCCGCCAGCGTCACCTACCGCCGCCTGCACAACGCCATCGACGACATGAACATCACCGCCACCGGCCAGTGCGGTGCCATTGACGGTGTGTGGATCATGGGCAACCCCGGCCGCACCAACACCGTGTGGGGCGACAGCAACTGCGACGGCAGCAACGATGCCTGGATCGACATCGACACCTCGCGCGAAGGCTGGGCGCTGTACGACGATGACGGCAACTACGTGGGCCAGCGCGGCTGGGTCAAGCCCAAGCGCGACTACAAGGCGTTGGAACTGCAGGTGGACCGCGCCTGGGACGGCACCTGGGGCTTCAATGCGTCCTATACGCTGGCTTATGGGCGCGGCAACGCCGAAGGCCCGGTCAACTCCGACACCGACTTCGCTGATTCCGGGCGTACCGAAAACTTCGACAACCCGTGGGTGAACTACCGCGGCTACGGCTACCTGGCCAACGACCGCCGCCACCAGTTCAAGTTCCGCGGCAGCTACGCGCTGACCGAGAACCTCACCGTGGCCGCCACCCTGGGCATCCAGTCGGGCAGCCCGATCACCCGCTTCGGCGCCGGCAACCCGTTCGACGACACCGACTTCCACAGCTATTACGTGTGCGTGTCCAACTGCCAGGCCACCGTGCCGTCCGAACGGGTGTTCGTGCATTCCCCGCGCGGCGGCGATGGGCGCACGCCATGGACCTACGACCTGGACATGAGCATTGCCTACAAGGTGCCGGTGCCGCAGGACATCAACCTGAAGCTGGCCGTGTACAACGTGCTCAACCAGCAGCGCATCGTGTCGGTGGACCAGGACTACGAACCGCAGGACAGCATCGGTACGCTGAACCCGATGTACGGCTACGGCACCGGGTTCCAGTCGCCGCGCTATGCGCAGCTCACGGTGACCTGGAACTACTGATGGGATGACCGCGATGACGCTGCACCGGTGGCGTGCCCTGGTGGTGGCGCTGGCTGTTTCAGCCAGCGCCACTGCGGCGCCCGCACCGCCCTTCCAGCCGATGTTCGACCAGGCCCGGCAGCACTACGCGCTGCCGGGCCTGGCCATGGCCGTGGTGGAAGACGGGCAGGTGGTCTACCAGCACACCGCCGGCGAGCGCCGCATCGGCACGGGTGAGGCCATCGATGAGAACACGTTGTTCAAGATCGCCTCCAACAGCAAGGCGATGACCGCCGCGCTGCTGGCACGGCTGGTCGACCGCGGTGCGTTGCGCTGGGACGACCCGGTGATTCGAATCCTGCCGCAGTTCCGCATGCACGATCCCTGGGTCACCGAGCACATGCAGGTGCGCGACCTGCTCATCCACAACAGCGGCCTGGGGCTGGGCGCCGGTGACCTGATGCTGTGGCCCGAACCCAATGCCTTCACCCGGCAGGACATCATCGCCGGGCTGGCGCATCTGAAACCGGTCACCAGCTTCCGCAGTGGCTACGCCTACGACAACCTGATGTACGTGGTGGCCGGGGAGGTCGCCGCGCGCGCGGGCGGCAAGCCGTACGACCAGTTGCTGCGCGAAGAGGTATTCGTGCCGTTGGGCATGCAGCGCTGCCAGGTGGGGGCGTGGTCGGTGGCGGCGGTGGGCAACGTGGCCCAGCCGCACGCACGCCGCGATGGCCGCACCGTGGTCACCCAGCCCGATGCCGACACCAGCCCGGACCTGGCGTCCATGGCCGCCGGCGGCATCCGCTGCAGTCTCAAGGACATGACCCGCTGGATGCAGGTGCTGCTGGACCCGTCGCAGGTGCCGGGCTGGCTCAGCGATGCCCAGCGCCGCGCGCTGTGGACGGCGCACATGCCGATGCCGATCGGTGCGCGCCAGCGCCAGTGGGACAACGCGCACTTCGCTGCGTATGGCTACGGCTGGCGCCTGTCGGACCTGGACGGCCAGTGGAAGGTGGCCCATACCGGCACGCTGTCGGGCATGTATTCCTCGCTGGCGCTGCTGCCGGACCGGCGCGTGGGCGTGGTGCTGTTGATCAACGGCGATGCCGAAGACGCCCGAACCGCCTTGATGCAGGCCGCGCTGCGGCACTACACCGCACCCGATGACACCCGGGGCGTGCTGGACTACGCACGCCTGCTACGCGACGAACAGCAGCAACGCCGGGACAGCGGCCACGTGCGCCCGGCCACGCGTGCGCGCACGCCGGCCAGTCTGCAGGCCACGGCCGCCTGGCAGGGCCGCTACCGGGACCCGTGGCTGGGGCCGGCGCGTGTGTGCCCGCACAATGGCCGGCTGCGTTTTCAGGTGGAGAAGTCGCCGCAGCTGCAGGGCACGGTGATGCAGCTGGGCGCGCGCTGGCTGGTGCAGTGGGATACGCTCGGGGCCGATGCCGAGCCCTGGCTGCAGCCGCAGCCGGGCACGCCGCCCACGCTTGCACTGCGCGCCATCGACCCGGATATCGACTTCAGCTATGACTACCAGGACCTGCAGTTCACCCGCATCGGCGATTGCCCGTAGCGCCTTGCTGATGCTGGCCGTCATCGGCGGTGCGCAGGCGCAGCCGGTACAGGTGTCGCCCGCCCGCACGGTCGAGCAGGCCGGGCTGGTCGACCTTGCCCGCCTGGTGCCCGGCATCGCACTGGACATCCGCTACGCCGGCAGCAACAACTTCACCGCCCACCCCGTGCCCGGCTACGACGCGCCCAAGTGCCTGCTGCTGGCCCCGGCGGCCACCGCGTTGGCCGCGGTGGAAGCCGATCTGCGGGCCGATGGTTACCGGCTGCGCGTGTTCGACTGCTACCGCCCGGCGCAGTCGGTCACTGCATTCGTGGCCTGGGCCCACGACCCGGCCGAACAGTCGCGCAAGGCGCTGCAGTACCCCGACCTGGACAAGCCAGCACTGCTGGGCGGCTACATCGCCGAGACCTCCGGCCACAGCCGCGCCGCCACCGTCGACCTGACCCTGCTTGATTGCCGCACAGGCCCCTGCAGCGCGCTGGACATGGGCACCGACTTCGACTTCTTCGGCCCGCGTGCGCATACCGATGCGGCGGACATCAGCGCCCCCCAGCGCGGCAACCGCCAGCGGCTGGTGCAGGCGATGGCCCGGCACGGCTTTGCCAACTATCCGTTGGAGTGGTGGCACTACACCCTCAGTCCCGAGCCGGACCCGCACACCGCCTACGACGTGCCGGTGCGCTGAACGCCGGGGGCGGGGGCCGCGCCGCTACACTGTGGCCTGACCTGCCGCCCGGACCACGATGAACCTGCCGCTGCACTTTGGATTGCTCGGAACCCTGGAAGCAGGGCTGATCGCGCTGCTGGTCGGCCTGCTGGTGTATGCGCTGTGGCACCGCCTGTGCCGCGCGCTGGGCTGGACCGCCGGGCACGCCATCGGCTGGGCCTGCGTGATGGCGGTGGTGGTATCGGCCGGCATCGATGCGTGGAAGCTGTTCTACATGGGCATGATGCGGTTGGAGTCGCCGCTGTACGCGCGATTGTTCCTGGCCGGCATCCACGATCCCAACGAACTGGGCTCACGGGTGGTACTGGAAGTGGCCGGCGCCCTCGGCGGCGTTGCACTGGGCTGGATGATATTCAGTTCGCGCTCAGGCGAAAAAAGCGCCAGCGAAGGCTGACTTTCCGTTTGCATCCGGTTAAATCCGCGCCGGTTGAATGCTCTGCTTACTACCTGCTCACCTGCACATAACCTGTGCGGTAAACGACGCACGTGGGCACGTGGTTAAGACCGCGTGCGCAGACCGGTTGCGACGCAAAGTCGATTCACAAACGGGGTGGCAGTGTGGGGCCGTGCGGAAAAACACCGAACCGTGCAACACCCCAATAGCAGGAGACCACCCAATGACTATTCGCAACCGCAAGCCCCTGATCGCCCTGATCGTCGCCGCAGGCAGTGTGCTGGCCATTCCGGCGATGGCCCAGTCCGCGCAGCAGAGCGCCGCGCAGGCACAGAACCAGGCCGCGCAGGCCCAGCAGGCAGCGGCGCAGGCCGGCCAGGCGGCAGATTCGGCCGCCGGTGCCGCCGCGCAGGCGTCGCAGCAGGCCAGTGGTGGTGGCCAGACGTGGGCCAGTGTGGATACCGACGGCAACGGCACCATCAGCAAGACCGAAGCACAGGTCAATGCGGGTCTGGCCCAGGTGTTCGACCAGGCCGACAGCAGCAAGGACGGCGAGCTTTCGCCGGACGAGTACAAGGCGTACGTGGCGGCCCAGCAGGGCAAGGCCGCCAGTGGCAGCGGCGCACAGCCGGGCAACTGATCCACGTGCAGCATGCAGTGCACTGAGCGCAAGGGCTGAACACCGCTGGACACCGGTGAACGGCAGTGAGGGGTTGGGCGGCTTCGGCCGCCCTTCTTTTATGATGGACAGCATGGATCATCCCGGCCGCCGGCCTCCCTTCGACGTCTACCTGCCCGTTCCGGGCGAACCGCCGCCGCAGCGGGTGTCGCACCTGGCACCCGGCGAAGTGGTGGTGGTGACCGGTGCCTCCCCGGGCGGCTGCGCCGAATCGATCGCCTTCGACGACCACGGCCCGCGCTGGGCCAACGCGGCCCTGCAACAGGTGCTGGGCGAGCTCAACACCCGCGGCCTGCCGTTCCAGTACCAGCCGCATGACCCCGAAGGCCCGGCCGCGCTCATGGCGTGGTGGCAGGAGACCGGGCAGCTGGCCAGCAGCTACCGCCAATTCAGCTGGCAGGGCCCGGGCCAGTGGCTGCTCACCCGCATCGAGCTGCCGCAGCTTGGCGTGCTGGGCTGGGACGGCCCGCGGCCGTTCGGCCAGTGAGCCGATGATGTCATTGGGCTGGCGCGGCGCTGTTGCTATCCTTGCCCGATGATGACCTCCTCGCCCGCGCCCACCGGCGCCATCGGCCTGGTCGGTTTTGACGGTGACGACACGCTGTGGAAGAGCGAAGACTATTACCGCAAGGCCGAGCAGGATTACCTCGACATCCTGTCGCGCTACATCGACGTGCACGACACCCAGACCGCACGCCACCTGCTGGAAGTGCAGCAGCGCAATCTCGGCGTGTTCGGCTACGGGGTGAAGGGCATGACCCTGTCGATGGTCGAAGCGGCCATCGAGATCACCCAGCAGATGATCACCGCACGCGACCTGCAGCAGATCCTGGACATCGGCCATGACACCCTGCGCCACCCGGTCGAGCTGATCGATGGCGTGCGTGAGTCGGTGACCGAGATCGCGCGGGACTACCCGGTGGTGCTGATCACCAAGGGCGACCTGTTCCACCAGGAGGCCAAGATCAAGCTGGCCAACCTGCGCGACCTGTTCCCGCGCATCGAGATCGTGTCCGAGAAAGACCCGGAAACCTACGCGCGCGTGCTGGAAGAATTCGACCTGCCGATCCACCGCTTCTGCATGGTCGGCAACTCGCTGCGCTCGGACATCGAGCCGGTGATCACCCTGGGCGGCTGGGGCATCCACACCCCGTACGCGGTGACCTGGGCGCATGAAACCCAGCACGGCGTGGCCGACGACGAGCCGCGCATGGTCGACGCCCCGACCGCCTTCGACTGGCCGCAGGCCCTGCGCGCCATCGAAGCCAAGGCAACGCAGGCCTGACCGGCATGCAGCGCTGCGGCGGTGTCGTCCCATGACCCTGCGCACGGTGCTGGTGCTGCTGGTGCTGATGCTGCCGTGGGCGGCATCGGCGCAGCAGACCGCGGAGAAGTCCGAAGCCTATGTCGTCGATACCGGCGATGCCTGGGTGGACGCCCAGCTACAGGACATCAACCACTACGCCGAACGCTACCCGGACAGTTTCCTGGACGAGGTGGCGCGTTATGCCGGCGTATCGCGCGGCTACATCGCCGCGCTGATGTACACCCACGGCTGGCAGGCCGGTGACATCTACTTCGCCTGTTTCTGGGCACATGCCATCGAGCGCGGGTGCCGCGACAGCGTGCAGGCCTGGAGCCGTGCGGTGCCGGAAGAGGGCCAGCCCAAGCGCTGGGAGGACGTGGTGGCCGCGCTGCCGGTCACGCCGACCAACCTGCACTGGCGCGCGCTGCGCCACGCCATCGTGGCCAGCCACGACCATTGGGACCGCCCGATCAAGCTTGACGCCACCCTGCAGCGCCAGCTCGGCGACCGCGCCCAGCGCCAGCGTGCGGCGAGCAATCCCACGCCGCCCACGCGCTAGATTTCTGCGCACGCCCGCACGGGGTAGAGCCACCCCATGGGTGGCTGCACGGAATGCCATGGTCGCGAAGGGCAGCCACCCATGGGGTGGCTCTACCCGGTGACCCCTTTGTTGCTGTGCAGATCGCGGTAACCCCCGCGCTCGGCGACAATGCGCGATTGCTGCACCTTCCCCCGTGATCCGTTGCCGAGTACGTAATGAGCGCCGACCGTTTCGTTTCACCCGACGATATCCGCAGCCTGTTCGCCCAGGCCATGTCCACCATGTACCGCACCGAGGTGCCGTTGTACGGCACGCTGGTGGACCTGGTGGCCGAGATCAACGATGCCGTGCTCACCGCCAACCCGGCACTGGCCGAGCAGCTGGACCGCACCGACGAACGCACCCGCCTGGACCAGGAGCGCCACGGCGCCATCCGCGTGGGCACCGCCGAGGAACTGGCCACGCTGGGCCGCCTGTTCGCGGTGATGGGCATGCACCCGGTGGGTTATTACGACCTGTCGGTGGCCGGCGTGCCGGTGCACTCCACTGCGTTCCGCCCGCGCACCGCCAAGGCGCTGGCGCACAACCCGTTCCGGGTGTTCACCTCGCTGCTGCGGCTGGAGTTGATCGAAGACGCCGCGTTGCGTGACGAATCGGCGCGCATCCTGGCCCGGCGCCGCATCTTCACCGACACCGCGCTGGCCCTGATCGACCAGGCCGAGCGCGACGGTGGTCTCCGCCAGGAAGACGCCCGCCGCTTCGTCATCGAATCGCTGGAGACGTTCCGCTGGCACGGCGATGCCACCGTGTCGCTGGCCACCTACCACGCGCTGCACGACGCGCACCGCCTGATTGCCGACGTGGTCAGCTTCCGTGGCCCGCACATCAACCACCTCACCCCGCGCACGCTGGACATCGACGCCGCCCAGGCCGCCATGCTCGCGCGCGGCATCGACGCCAAGGCCGTGGTTGAAGGTCCGCCGCCGCGCCGCTGCCCGATCCTGCTGCGCCAGACCAGCTTCAAGGCGCTGCAGGAAACGGTGCACTTCCCGTCTGGTGAGGCGGCCGACGCCGGCACCCACACCGCGCGGTTCGGCGAGATCGAACAGCGTGGCCTGGCACTGACGCCCAAGGGCCGCGCGCTGTACGACCAGCTGCTCGCCCAGGCACGCGACAGTGGCGGTGCCGGCAGCACCGGGCAGGACTACCCGACCCGCCTGGCCGCCGCGTTCACCGCGTTCCCGGACGACCACGCCACCCTGCGCCGCGAGGGCCTGGGCTACTACCGCTACGCCCTCACCGACGCCGGCCGCGCCGATTCGGCCGCCATCGGCGACCTGCCGGCCGAGGCCCTGATCGCCGCCGGTCTGGCCAGCGCCGACCCGATCGTCTACGAGGATTTCCTGCCGGTCAGTGCCGCGGGCATCTTCCAGTCGAACCTGGGCGGTGAAGAGCAACGCGCGTATGCCGCGCACGCCAACCGTGAGGCCTTCGAGCAGGCGCTGGGCATGCAGGTCGAAGACGAATTTGCGATCTACGAACGCCTGCAGGCCGAATCGCTGGCGACGCTGCGCAACGCGTAATAGCCGGGTTCCGTGCGCCACGACCAACGGTCGTGGCCCTACCGCCGGTGGATCACGCCTTCATCGTGCCCGTATCCAACCACCGCTGGTGCCACGACAACGCTTCGGGCAACAGATGCGGGGTGTGCTTGCCGTAACTGTCGCGGCTGGCGCGGTCGAAGTAATCGTTCAACTGATCGCGGAAATCAGGATGCGCGCAGTTGTCGATCACCACCCGCGCGCGCTTGCGCGGGGTCAGCCCGCGCAGGTCGGCCAGGCCCTGTTCGGTCACGATCACCGACACGTCGTGCTCGGTGTGGTCCACGTGGCTCACCATCGGCACGATTGCCGAGATGCTGCCGTTCTTGGCCGTGGACGGGCTCAGGAACGCCGACAGGAACCCGTTGCGCGCGAAGTCGCCCGAGCCGCCAATGCCGTTCATGATCCGCGTGCCCATCACATGGGTGGAATTGACGTTGCCGTACAGGTCCGCTTCGATCATCCCGTTCATGCCGATGCAGCCCAGGCGGCGCACCAGTTCGGGATGGTTCGAGATTTCCTGCGTGCGCATGATGATGCGCTCGCGGTAGAAATCGATGTTCGCCTTGAAGGTCTCATTGGCCTGCGGGCTCAGCGCGAACCCGGTGCACGAGGCATAGCTCAGCACCCCGTCGCGCAGCAGGTCCAGCATGCCGTCCTGGATCACCTCGGTGAACGCGGCCAGGTCGCGGAAGCCGCTCTTGGCCAGCCCGGCCAGCACCGCGTTGGGAATGTTGCCCACGCCGCTCTGCAGCGGCAGCAGGTTGGCCGGCAGCCGGCCCTTGGCCACTTCGTGCTTCAGGAAGTCGATCAGGTGCGCGGCGATCTGCTCGCTGGTGGTGTCGATCGGGCTGAACGGGCTGTTGCGGTCCGGGCCGTTGGTGCGCACCACCGCCACGATCTTGTCCGGGTCGCAGCGCAGCGAGGTCTCGCCGATGCGGTCGTTGGCGTGCACCAGCGGAATCGGCTTGCGGTGCGGCGGCAGCGCCGTGCCGTAGTAGATGTCATGCATGCCGTCCACGCCGGCCGGCTGCCATTCGTTGACCTCGATGATCACCTTCTTGGCCAGGTCCAGCCAGGTCTTGTTGTTGCCCACCGACGTGGACGGCACGAGCGAGCCGTCCTCGCGGATTGCCGACACTTCCACCACGGCCGTGTCGATGTCGCCATAGAACCCGAACCACACATGCTGGGCCACGTGGCTGAGGTGGATGTCGATGTAATCCAGCTTGCCCTCGTTGATGCGGTTGCGCGCATCCGGGTCGCTCTGGAACGGCATGCGCATGGCGATGCCGTCGGCCTTGGCCAGTGCGCCGTCCAGCTCCGGGGCGGTGGACGCGCCGGTCATCAGACTGATCTGGAAGGGCAGCCCCTGGGCATGCACCGCCTCGATGCGCTGGGCCAGCGCCACCGGCACCGCCTTGGGATAACCTGAACCGGTAAAGCCGCTCATGGCGACGGTTTCACCCGGTTGGATCAGGGCGGCGGCAGCTTCAGCGGATACAACGCGGTCACGCAGACGCGCGTTGGCAATGCGATCGACAGACATGACGACAACGTTTCTGGGGGGATCTGCATTATCGGCGATCCACGCCGCAGGGGGTGTGCGACCAAGGTGGGATGGCGCTTCGGGCTATCGGCACTCCCTGTTCAGTTTTGCAATGACTTCTGTACCCGCAAGTATTGTTTTGCAGTGCAGCGTGCAACTTTTCCGAGGACCCTAGAAGATCGACCTGCATCCCGACGTGGGGGAGGGAGCAGAGCCCGCTGGCAGTTCGCTGCAAGCGGGCTTTTTATTGCCTGAAATTCGGCAACCGCCCCGTAGAGCCGGGCTCTGCCCGGCTGCTCTGCGCTCCAACGTAGCGTCATGAACGCCCGATCCAAGCCGGGCAGAGCCCGGCTCTACGCAGCATCTCGCGCTGGCGGGGCGGACGCTCCACGGCCGCAGACAAGTCAGGGGGCCCACAAACCCACCCGGTAGGGTCGGATCCCCATCGACCGCCGACCCAGCCCATCACCGCGGCGAACGCATGACCTCGGCCGAAGAACGCCGGACGCAGGTATCGCCACCGTCCCGTTTCGCGCACCCGGCAATACGTAGGCGCCCCCAGCGCCCTGCATAATCCCTGCATGCCGATTCCCGCCGACGCTGTCCCCGCCGCCCTCGTTCCCCTCGTCGACCGCGCCCTGGCGCGCCTGGCCCTGTCGCTGGCCGACAGCGGCAGCTGGCCACCGCCGGCCGAGGTTCTGGACCAGGTACGCCTGCTGGCCATCACCAGCGATTTCGCCATCGACACCCTGTGCCGCCAACCGGCGCTGCTGGCCCACCTCATCCAGCCCGGCTGCCCGCCGCTGGCGCGCCCCGAGCTCGACCCCCAGCACCCCAGCGACTGGCCGCAGCGCCTGCGCCGCTACCGCACTGCCGCCTCCACCCGGCTGATCTGGCGCGACCTGGCCGGGCTCGACGACGTGCCCGCCACCCTGGCCGGCGCCACCGCCCTGGCCGAAGACTGCCTGGGCATCGGCCTGGCCGCGCTCGAGCAGGAATTTGCCACCCGCCACGGCGTGGTCCGCGCCGCCGACGGCAGCGCCCAGCAGCTGGTGGTGTTCGGGCTGGGCAAGCTGGGCGGCGGCGAACTCAATTTCAGCTCCGACGTCGACTTGGTCTACGCCTACCCGCAAGGCGGTGAATCCGACGGCGCGCGCCCGCTGGCCGCCGAGGAATACTTCGCCCGACTCGGCCAGCGCCTGGCGCGGCTGCTGGACGAAACCACCGTGGACGGCTTCAGCCACCGCGTCGACCTGCGCCTGCGCCCGTTCGGCAGTGCCGGCCGGGTAGCGCTGTCGTTCGCCGGCATGGACCAGTACTTCCAGCGCGAAGGCCGCGACTGGGAACGCTACGCCTGGCTCAAGGCGCGCGCGGTGGCCGGCGACATCGCCGCCGGTGAAGCGTGGCTGCAGACCCTGCGCCCGTTCGTGTACCGCCGCTACCTCGATTTCACCGCGCTCGATGGCCTGCGCGAGATGAAGGCGGCGATCACCGCCGAAGTCTCGCGCCGGGAAATGTTCGACGACATCAAACGCGGCCCCGGTGGCATCCGCGAAATTGAATTCCTGTGCCAGGCCCTGCAGCTGATCCGCGGCGGCCGCGAAGCCAGCCTGCGCGAACGCCGCCTGCTGCATGCGCTGCCCGCGCTGGTGGCCTGTGGGCAGATGGCCGCGCAGGACGGTGAAGACCTGCTGCACGCGTACGGCTTCCTGCGTCGGCTGGAAAACCGCCTGCAGATGCTGCGCGATGCCCAGACCCACGCGCTGCCTACCGACCCCACCGACCGCCTGCGCATCGCCACCGGCCTGGGCTACCCCGACTGGGACGCGCTGATCGCCGCGCTCGACGCGCAACGCACCCGGGTCAGCACCGAATTCGGCGCGCTGCTGGCCCCGCGCAAGGGCCAGGCCGCGCCCGATGCGCTGTCCAACTACTGGCGCGGCCTGCCCGACAACGGCAGCGCCGAGATCCTCGCCGATGCCGGCTTCCACGACCCGCACAGCGCCGACCAGTCGCTGCGCGATTTCGCCCAGTCGCTGGGCGTGAAGTCGCTGTCCGACAGCGCCCGCGCGCGCCTGGACCGCGTGCTGCCGGCGCTGCTGCACGCCGCCACCCGTTCGCCCCAGCCCGACGCCGCGCTCAAGCGCGTGCTCGGCCTGCTGCAGGCCATCCTGCGTCGCACCAGCTACCTGGCGCTGCTGGACGAACAGCCCAGCGCGCTGGCGCGGCTGGTGGACGTACTGGCCCGCAGCGCGTTGCTGGCCGAACGGCTGGCCGCCTACCCGCTGCTGCTGGATGAGCTGTTGGACGTGCGCGTGTCCGGGCCGATGCCCGACGCCGACGCGATGCAGGCCGAGTGCGATGCCGCGCTGGCCGTGGACGACCCCGAAGCCGCGCTGCGCCTGCTCAACGAAACCCGCCTTGCCCTGAGTTTCCGCATGGCGCTGGCCACCCTCGACGGTCGCCAGCGCGCCGTGGACAGCACCCGCCAGCTGGCCGAGCTGGCCCAGGCGGTGGTGGTGACCGTGCATGCCATGGCCGCTGCCGACATGCACGCCGCCCACGGCGGTATTCCCGGTGGGCGGTTTGCGATCATCGGCTACGGCAGCCTGGGGGGGCTGGAACTGGGCTTTGGTTCGGACCTGGACCTGGTGTTCCTGCACGACCACCCGGCTGACCAGGACAGCAGCGACGGCAAGCGGCCGCTCGATCCGGGCCGCTGGTATGCACGGCTGGCACAGAAGGTGATGGCTCTGCTGGGCGCGGTCACCGCCGCGGGTCGGCTCTACGACATCGACGTGCGCCTGCGCCCGGACGGCGGCAAGGGCGCGCTGGTGTCCTCGCTGGCCAGCTACACCGAGTACCAGCGCGAGCGCGCGTGGACCTGGGAACACCAGGCCTTGGTACGCGCACGCGGCATCGCCGGCGACGCCACCCTGCTGGCCGATTTCGAACGCGTGCGCGCGCAGACACTCGCCCGCCCCCGCGATGCCGACGTGCTCTACGCCGACGTCATAAAAATGCGCGCACGCATGCGCACCGAACTGGACCGCAGCGACGCCGCGCGGCTGGACCTGAAGCAGGGCGCCGGTGGCATTGTCGACCTCGAATTCCTGCTGCAGACCGGCGTCCTCGACAGCGCCGGCGCGCACCCGCAGGTACTGGAACCGCGCGACACCCCGCGCCTGATCGACGCCCTGGCCAGCATCGCCTGGCTACCCGGCGGCACCCGCCAGGGCCTGCATGACGCGCACGCCGCGTTGCTGGACGTCGGCCTGGCCTGCACCCTCGACCGCCGCCCGCGCCTGGCCGCGCCCACACCCGCACTCGAAGAAGCCCGCGCGGTCATCAGCGCCGCCTGCGACGCAGCCGGCCTCCCGTTCCAGACCCCGCACCCCGCGTAGCGCCGGGCGCTGCCCGGCCGGCATCAGGTCCCCGCGTAGAGCCGGGCTCTGCCCGGCTGCTCTTCGCCCGGCACCGCGCAGCCACCCATGGGGTGGCTCTACCTCGGCACTGCGCAGCCACCCATGGGGTGGCTCTACCTCGGCAACACGCGCTGCACCAGGGCCCGGTCGCGTTCGCCACGGCGCAGGATCGCGCGGCGTTGCAGCGCGTCGCGCAGCTGGGGGTCGTCGGCCGCCAGGCCATTGCGCTGGGCGATGTACAGCACCGTCTGCAGCGGCCACGCGTAGAACGCGCTGTGCGCCACCACGTCGTCGATCAGTGCCACTGGCACCGTGCGCCACGCCAACGCGCGCGTCAGCGCGGCATCGGCCAGGCGGTCGACCAGCTGCTGGGCCAGCGCATCGGCATCGTGGGTGCCGGCCCGCACGATCACGCCACTGTGGCCGGCAAAGCCGGGCATGCCGCCGGCCGTGGACATCACCGCCATCAGCATGTCCGGGTTGGGCAACGCCGAAGCGGTGCCGTCGGCCCACGTCCTGCAGAACGCCAATGCCGTGGGGCAGTGCACCGTCAACGTTGCCGCCCAGCCCCCTGCCGCACGCAGCGGGTACAGCCCGGCGCTGGCCAGTTCGGTCTTCCCCTCACGCACCACCCAGTCCAGCCCGCGCGTACGCACGCCGGTGCAGGTGGCAGCACGCTCGGCCATGCGTTCGCGCACCTGGCGCTCCACGGCACTCTTGTAGGTGGCATCGGTTTCCATCGCCACAGCCTGCTGCACCCACCTGCGCACTGTCCAGCCAGTGCACGGCCGCCGCGGGGTTACGCCGCGCGCGGCGCCATCTTCCACAGCAACGCGCGGAACGGCGCCAGCAGGAACACACCGATGGTCAGCTTCACCGCCAGGTCGCCCGCGGCCCAGCTCACCCACGGCAAGCTGGAGCCGGCAAACGCGATGCTCCAGAAGATCGTCGTGTCCAGCGTGGCGCTGCAGGTGGTGGCCACCATCGGCGCGCGCCACCAGTGCCCGCGGCGCAGCCGGTCGAACACGGTGATGTCCAGCAGCTGCGCGGCAATGAAGGCCAGGCACGAGGCCACCGCGATGCGCGGCGTGGCGATCCAGATCGACAACACCACCGCCAGCGCGAACCCGGCCCACGCCACCTTGCGCGCGGCCTGCGGCCCGAAGCGCCGGTTGATCAGGTTGCTCACCAGGAACGCCACCGGGTAGCTGAAGGCGCCCCAGGTCAGCCAGTCGTTGATCGGGTACTGCACCAGCACGTTGCTGCCCAGCACCACCGCGCCCATGGCCAGCACCGCCAGCAACAGCGCGCGCGGGGTCAACGGGGCAAAGGTGATCGAAGGACGCACAGACATGGCGCACCGGGGAAGTCAGGGAAGCGGCGGATTATCCGGGCTTGGGCGGCGCGGGGCCACCCCGGGCCGGTTCATCTAGAAGCGTTCGCTCATGCTGGTGGCCGCCGCGGTGGTCGTCGGCAGGAACGCCAGCGCCGCGCCGTTGGCGTTGGCAACGGTCCAGCCGGCACCGGCCGGGGTCGGTTTGAAGTCCAGCACATCGCCCACCTTCACGCCGGCGGCGGGGTTGTCGGCACGGGCCGGCCATTCCACCACCGCCAGGTCCTGCGGCGCCTCCGGGTTGCGCAGGTCCACCCGGTAGCCGCCATCGGGCTGCTGGGCCACGCGTTCCACGGTGAGCGGCGGCAGCGGGCCGGCCTTCTTCGCGGCGGCCCGGGCGGCCCGGTTGTGCGGCATCGAGGCGTCGTGCAGCTCACTGGCCCCCAGCGCGCTCAACCACACCGGCGCGGTGATCACCGCCAGGCTCACCACCGAGGTGGCCAGCACGCTGCTGGTCACCGGCGAGGCGCGGCTCAGGTCCTGCGCCGACGCGGGCAGGCCGGTGGCCAGCAGTGCCACCGCCAGCAAAGAGAGTGCAACCGTTCGTTTCATGCCGCCATTCCTCAGGTGAACAACCCGCGCACTGCGCTTACCAGCGCGCACTCGGCTGCGCCGCGTCGGGGTCGGTGGGCAGGAACGCCAGCGTGGTGCCCTGCGCGTTGGCCACGTTCCAGCCGGCGCCGCCCTCGGTGGGGGTGAAGGCCAGCACGTCGCCCACGGCCACGGCGGTTACCGGGCTGTCGGCCTGGTTCGGCCACTGCAGCACGGCCAGGTCGTCGGGCGCCTGCGGGTTCTGCAGGGCCAGCTGGATGCCGCCATCGGCGGTGTGCTCCACTTTTTCCACGGTCAGCGGCGGCAACGGCTGGGCCTTGCGGGCCTTGGCAGCGCGGCTGCGCCGGGCCGACCCGTCGCTGGCCTTGCTCACCCCGGCCGAGACCATCCAGATCGGCGCGGTGATCACGACCACGCTCACGATCGAGGTCACGATGACGCTGCTGGCCACCGGGTGCTTGTTACCGGTCAACATCTGCGCCGAGGCGGGCAGGCTGGTGGCGCACAGCGCAACGGCCAGCAGTGGCGAAACGGCAAGGCGGGCAATCCGTGTCATCAGCGGTTCCTTGGGGGCATCCCTGTAAGGCCGGCAGTATGCCTGCAATCGTGCTGCCCGCAGCTGACTCACGGCTTGGGCGCGGTGATGCCGTCCACCGCCACGTGCGCGATCGGCAGTTCCATCTGCAGCGCCTTCTGCTGCTGCACGAAGTCGAACACCGACTCCACCGTCACCACCGAGTAGTTGCCCGAGATGCGCTCGCTGGCCGGGTGGTCGGTGACCGCCGCATTGGGTACGAAGAAGCGTGCGCCCAAGCGCTTGGCCACGCCGATGTGCAGCGTGCTGGGCCGGTAGCGGTGCTGCTTCAGCCAGTCCTGCACCTGGGTGCGGTTGACGATGAGCGTGCCGTCTTCGTTCTGCGCCAATGCAGCCGCCAGCACTTCCAGAATCCATTGGTTGGAGTTCTGGTACTCGGTACTGAACGGGTAGGCCACCACGCTGTAGCGTGCCTCGTGCAGCGCGCGCGCCTGGATGGCCGGCTGGGTCAGCATCGTCTTCAACGTCGCACGCAGCGCCGGCGTGGGCACGCCGATGCGCAGGTCGGTATGCGCGGACGTTTCACCAATGAAGGTGGCCACGCCTTCGCGGAACAGATGCGACTGCGCGGTCTTGCACGGGTTGAGCAGGTGCACCGCGCGCCACTGGCCGTCGTCTTCGCGCAGCAGGAACGCCACGTGGCTGTGGCGCAACCCGTACTTGCTCAGGTCCTGGCCGCCGCGTGCCACCAGCACCACGTCCACGCCCTCCAGCGCATCCAACGCGTCGGTGGTGGCCAGCGCCACATCGAACATCGATGCCAGCGCAGCCGGCGTGGGATAGCGTTCCACGCACTGCGGTTCGGCCTGGGCGATGGCGGCGGTGCCCAGCAGCAGCCCGCACAGCACCGCCTGGCGCAGGCGCGTGATCATCGCAGGACGGCGGTCTTCCATGAGGCGTGTTCTCCCACGGCACGGTGCCGCCGGCGCATCATACCGGCAGCAGGCGTGCCTGTACTTCAGCGGCAATGCGCGTGGTTTCGCGCAGCGGCGTGACGCGCCCGTCGGTGTGCCAGTCGAGCCAGCGCGGTTGCAACCGACCGCGTTCGCGCAGTGCCTGTTGGAACTGCGCCAGCCGTGCCTGCGCCTGGTCGGCCAGCGCCACCGCCACCGGCATGCGCGTGGCGCACGCCTCGGACAGCAGGTTCACCGAATCGGGCGACACCACCACGCGGTTGGCCCAGCCCAGCAGCCCCGCATACGGATTGACGCCGTCGCCGCCATCGCCCCAGATCACATGCGGAACATCGGCGAAGGCACTGCGCAGCGCGCCCACCAGCGCGGGCGGCGTGCGCCGCGACGTGGTGGCCAGCAGGCTGCCGCCTTCGGCACGCAGCTGCGCGGCCAACTGCTGGAACACCTGCACCATGTGCGGCTCGTGCCACGGCGCGTGCGGGGTAGGGCCACCCACCAGCAATGCGGTGCGTGGGCCGGGCAACGTGCCGAAGGCGGCGAACGCGGCGCGCCCGCAGGCCAGCCAGTCATCGTTGACCGGGTTCAGGCTGCCCAGCAGGGTCAGGACGTTGCTGCCGCGCAGGCGGTCGTGTTCGGGTACCACCAGCAGGTCCCAGTGCCGCGCGCTGATCCGCGGGTCCAGGATCTGCACCACCGTGGTGCCGCCCCGGCGCAGTTCGCGCAGCGCCCCGGCCGCCTGGCGGCCACAGCCAATGGCCAGCTGCGGGTGCGCGGCAGCCAGCTGCTGGAAGGCCGGGCCGAAGCCGCGTGCCGCGCCCGGCAGCCAGCGTGGCGCCAGCCAGCGCCACGGCGCGCGCGGGCTCAGCACCAGCGGTTGATGCGCCCCCAGTTTCAGTGCCGACGCCAGCGCCACCGCCTGCCGCACATTGCCGGCACGGCCGTCAGTGATCGTCCAGGGCGGACTCCATCGTTTCACGTATGGCATTAATTCGTTTCAGTCAGGCTGGGTGTTGCAACTGTCACGACACTCTACACTGCCAGCCTTCGCCCCTCCCATGGTCACCCCGACCGGCCGGCAGGCGACGCCAAGGTTTTCCCCCTTTTCTGGAGGCTCCATGTCCCACGTGCTCAACGATGCTGCGCTTGACCAGCTGTTCCGTACCGCCCGCACCCAGAACGCCTTCCTCGACACGCCCGTCGACGACAGCCAGCTGCAGGCCCTGTACGAACTGCTGAAGTGGGGCCCCACTGCGGCCAACGGCAGCCCGGCGCGCTTCGTGTTCGTGAAAAGCCCGGAAGCCAAGGCCAAGCTCGCCCCGGCGCTGTCCGAAGGCAATCACGACAAGACCCTGGCCGCGCCGGTCACGGTGATCGTCGCCTTCGACGAAGACTTCCACGAAAAGCTGCCCTACCTGTTCCCGCACACCGACGCCAAGGCGTGGTTCGACGGCCCGCGTGAAGCCCGTACCGAAGGCGCATTCCGCAACGGCAGCCTGCAGGGCGCCTACCTGATCCTGGCCGCCCGCGCGCTGGGTCTGGATGCCGGCCCGATGTCCGGCTTCGACAATGCCAAGGTCGACGAAGCCTTCTTCAAGGGCACCGCGATCAAGTCGAATTTCCTGGTCAACTTGGGGTACGGTGATTCTTCGGGCCTGTTCCCGCGGCTGCCCCGCCTGAGCTTCGACGAAGCAGCGCGCATCGCATAAGCGTTTCCGCCAGACCCCGGCCCGTCTGAGCGGACGGGCTGTTTGTCTCACCTTTGTATTTTTCCCTTCGCATTCGAGAGAGACCTGACATGACCATGACCCGCAAACTGCTGTTGCCGCTGGCCCTCACCCTGGCCATCGCCGCCTGCTCCAAGCCGGCCGACGAAGCGGCTGCCCCGGCCGCCGACGCTGCGCCGGCCGCTGCCGCCACCACCCCGGCTGCCGACGCCGCTGCTGCTACCCCGGCCGCCCCGGCTGCTGAAGCCATCCAGATCGCCTCGGGCACCTACAAGCTCGACCCGACCCACACCGACGTGCTGGTCCAGTGGAGCCACTTCGGCTTCTCGCACCCGACCGCCCACTTCGGCGCGGCCGAAGGCACCCTGGTGTATGACGCGGCCGACGTGACCAAGTCCACCGTGGAAGTGAAGCTGCCGCTGACCGGCCTCAACAGCTTCACCGCCAAGTTCGACGAGCACCTGAAGAGCGCCGACTTCTTCGACGCTGCCAAGTTCCCGGCTGCTTCGTTCAAGAGCACCAAGGTGGAAGCCAACGGCACCAACAAGCTCACCGTGACCGGCGACCTGACCATCAAGGACATCACCAAGCCGGTGACCCTGGATGTGACGATCAATGGCGGTGGCGAGCACCCGATGGCCAAGGTGCCGGCCGCCGGCTTCGACGCCACCACCACCATCAAGCGCAGCGATTTCGGCGTGGGCGCGTATGCCCCGAACGTCAGCGATGAAGTGAACATCCGCATCACCACCGAAGCCACCGGCGAAAAGCCGGCTGCTTGATCGGTTGCTGATGTAGAACTGCAGAAAGCCCGCCGAAAGGCGGGCTTTCTGTTTGGGTGGGGGGCGTGGTCCCGCAGTTGTTTGCGCGGCCCAACCCGGGTAGAGCCGACCGTTGGTCGGCTGCCGTTGCATGACATCGATGGGCCCATTGCCGCGACAGCCGACCAACGGTCGGCTCTACCCTGGGCCCATTGCCGCGACAGCCGACCAACGGTCGGCTCTACCCCGGTCGTGTCGCAATGCCCCCGGCGGGGCTGATCCGCATCGCCTACACTCCCCCGCTTCACGCGCAAAGGGAGCACACCCGTGCAAGACGCACAATTCTGGATGATGGAATTCTGGACCGGCCTGAGCCTGCTCGACCTGATCGGCGGCAGCCTCATCGGCACGCTGGTTGGCCTGGGCCTGGGTATCGCCACCTGGCTGGCCATGCACCGCCGCCGCTGGTTCGCCCGCCGCAACCGCTGGCACCATTACACCCTGGCCACCTACGTGGTGCTGCTGCCGCTGCTGTTCGCCTTCACCGGCCTGCAGCTGGGCTTTGCCGCCGGCGCGCAGCGCGCGCTGTACAAGCAGATCGACCATTTCCAGCCGCACCTGCAGACCCTGGTGGCCAGCTGGATGGTGGATTTCGAACAGTCGCTCGACGATCCCGCCCTCGCCACGTTGATGCGCAGCGACGCCACCGTGCACGACGCCACCCGCCAGGTGGTGGACGCCTACCTGGCCGAACACCCGTTGCCCGGGGCCAGCTACCTGCAGGGCGAAGGCACGCTCACGCGCTGGACCCGCAGCGGCATCGAACACGTGCGCAGCGCGCTGATGTCGCAATGGGTGGAAGACAGCGTGTCCAAGGAAGTAGCCGGCTACAGCGGCGTGGACAAGAAGGTCTTCCGCGAAGCGCTGGGCATGCGCATGAACGAGTTGCTGCACACCAAGGGCGTCATCCGGCTGCTCAAGGCGCAGCTCACCAGCATGATGCCCGGCATCTATTTCGGCCTGCTGCTGCCGCTGCTGATCATCATGGCGTTGGTGCTGATCGAGGTCGGCCTGGCCAAGCGCTACGGCTGGCGCCGCGTGGCCGCGTCACCACCCTCGGCAACTACGTAAGCAGACTGGCGCCAACCACGGAATCCGACTGTCGCCAACCACGTAACCGGACTGTCGCCAACCACGTAACCGGTAGTGCCGGCCGCTGGCCGGCTCCCCAGCCAACCGGCATCACCAGGAGCCGGCCAGCGGCCGGCACTACCGCGGCGCCCTTCAGCCCGCCTCTACCGCCGTGACCACCTTGCCCAGCCAGGCCGTGGCAAAGTCGGTGGGCAGCCGGCGCGCCGGCGCGGTCAAGCCGCCGTCGCGCAGGAAGGCGTGCGTGGCCTGGGCGAAATTCTGCCGGGCAATCAGCGCAGCCTGCTTCACCGTGGCCTGCTGCTTGCGCAGCTGCACGATCTGCAGGCTCGGCTTACCGGGCGCGGCAAACTTCTGATAGCGGCGCAGCTCATCGGCCACCAGGCCGATATCCGCGTTGGCCTGCACCAGCGCCGCCTGCGCCAGGGCCAGCGGCACCAACGCCGCCCGCAGCGGGGCCACGTTGCCGCCCACCGACGGCGCCAGCGCGGTCAGCGCGGCATCCAGGGCGGGGTCGGCGCGCTCGGCGCGGGCGATCAGGTCGGCCAGCGCCGAATAAGAAACTGCTTGCATGGAAAAGCACCGGCCCAAAACGCGATTGTCGCATTCGCAGCCGGTGCCCGTCGCGGGCGCATTCCAGTCGAGGACCCTCCGGTGCCCTCCGCCGGGTTGCCATCGCCGTGCAGGCGCAGCCGCGGGCGCCGCGCCGCCCCTTGAACGGCCCCCGGCGGCTGACTGGACAGGCGGTTGTGTATTGCCGGCCGCTGGGCCACTCTCGCCCGGTGCCTGGTCCTGGCCAACAGGGGCATTGCCACGATGAACAACACGGATGAAGGCCGCAATCGTTGGTTGGAACTCGTCCAGCGAGGGCACATTCGGCAACATTTCCCAGCGACAGTTCCTGGCCGACGCGGGGTACTACTACTATGAAAAGTACGGTGGCGACTAAGTGTTTCGGCGCATTCTGGCTGCCACTAGCCCGCCTTTTGCTGGGGATGGGGGCAGTTGTTGGGCTGTCCAGTTGCAACTACCTCAGCTGCGGCGAGTACTACAAGTTTGTGAATGACAAGGGCGATGCCGCCGAGGTAGTTGCGTGGGCGGACAGCCAGATACTCGGTCGCAACTCGGCCACATTCAAAGTGACCAGCGGGCTATTGGTGGGGCCTGGCGAAAAGCGCGTAGTGGGGCTGCAACAGCCTCCAGGCGGGCTGGCGGGCAGCGAGGTGCGCATTCTGCACGAGCGCCAAGACGGTGTGTCGGCCATCTTCGTCGGCAGGCGCACCCTCAAGGGGCTGCTTGTTACCCGCGGCGCGATGCCCGGCGCCCTACAGGGTATCCCGCTGTCAGGCGCTTCCATTTACGAACGTGGCGGGCGAACGGCCGTCATGTGCTTCCACCAGCGATAGTATCCGGGGCAACGGCCACCAGGCGCTGCCCAGGCGTTCTCCGCTGACCTTGCCTGCGTCAGAAGCCGCCCCGGCCTGGCTCAGTCCCCGTCGTGCTCGTCGGCGTGGGCCTTCCAGTAGCCGGTCGAGCGGATCCAGTCCTTGGGCACGCCCAGGTGGCCTTCGATGTACTTGCGCATCATCCGCGCCCGGCGCGACTCGGTGGCGATCCAGTAGAACGTATCGCCGTCGGGCTCCTCGAAATCGGTCAGCACGTCTTCCAGCAACGTGCTGCTGGCCGCATCGAAACCGTTGCGCTCCAGCCACGACACCCGGATGCGGTCATCGTCCGGCAGTTCCTGGCGGTCGCCCGACTCGGGAATCTCGATATACACATCGGCCTGCGCGCCTTCCGGCAGCGTCTCCAGCCAGCGGCCAATCGCCGGCAGCGCGGTTTCATCGCCAATCAGCACGTAGGTGTCGTAGTCCGGTGCGGTCATGTGCGACCCGCGCGGGCCGCCCACCGCGATCGCGTCGCCCGGCTGCGCGTTGGCGGCCCAGCTCGACGCCACGCCGTGCCCATGCATGACGAAATCCAGCGCCAGCTCACCGGCCTCCAGGTCCCACCAGCGCGGGGTGTAGTCGCGGGCGGGCGAGGGCTGCTGGCCTTCCGGGTAGCGCGGGCCTTCCGGGGTCATCGTGGGCACCACGAACTGGCCCTCGGCATTGGGGAAGAACAGCTTCACGTGGTCGTCGGGCGAGGGCGAATCAAACCCTTCCAGCGCCGGCCCGCCCACGATCACCCGGCGCATGCACGGGCTGATCTCTTCGGTGCGCAGCACCTGCAGCGGGCGGAACGTCACGGTATGACGCAGCAGTTTGTTTTCATGCACAGCCATGGGGAACACCTGTAATCAAATGCGCCGCAGCGCGGCGTAGGGGGAAGACCTGGCTGGCGGGGGCTGGCTGGGTCGAATACGTGGAAGGGGGCAACGGCATGCTCAGCGTCCTTGCCCGCGGATATGGGCGGCGGCGTCACGCAGGGCCTGCGCCACGCTGCTGGCGTTGGTCTCGTTCCAGCGGCCGTGGCACAGGCCCAACGCGGTTTTGAGCTCGCGCAGGGCATCGCGCACGCTGGGCGGCAGGTTGGCCTTGGTGATCGTGCGGGCGCTGTCGCGCACCCGGCGCAGCGCCGCGTCCACCTCTTCGCGCTGCGCGGCCAGCTCGGCCGCCCCCACCGCGCTCAGCTGGTAGCGCTTGCGCCCGCCGTCTTCAATGGCGCCCACCCAGCCGGCCGCCTCGAACTGCGCCAGCACCGGGTAGATCGAGCCCGCGCTGGGCGTGTACACCCGCACGAACATGTCGCTGATCAGCTGGATCAACTCGTAGCCGTGGCGCGGCTGCTCGCCCAGCAGCGCCAGCATCAGCAGGCGCAGGTCGCCGCGGCTGAGCGGGCGTGCGGTCAGCGGGCGGGCAGGGCGGTCGAGGTCACGCGGAGCGGTCATTTCGATATATCGAATGCGATGCCGGAACGATATATCGAAATCTCGCCCGCCGCCAGCAACGGCGCGCGCACGGCAGGCATGCGTTCAGGTGCATCCCGGCTGCGACGGTGCGTGCCTGTGGTGGAACAATTCGCCTCCTCGCGGACACCGGACAGCCCTGCCCGAAGCGCGCACCAGCGCCGCACTTGGCAGCGCCAACCGCCCGCAGCGCCCGCGCCACCTGCATCGGCTTGTCCAGCGCTGTCCTTCTGACCTGCCGGCGTCATCGCGCCCGGCCATGCTTAACACGCGCGTGGAACCGTAGCGGCGGGCCAAAACCGTGGCCCAAGCTGTCCCCAGGGACACCGCCCCATCGTCCATACGCACCCGTAGCGAAGTAAGCAAACCCTAGGGTGCGCTACACTTTGCGGCTAGAAATCTAAAACAGTCGCGCGCGTGCGTGCGGTCATGGGAGCGCAAATGAACTGGTTGAACGAGGTGCTGAACAACGACCCGAATCCTGTGGAAACCCAGGAATGGATCGAGTCGCTGAAGGCCGTAATTGATGTCGAGGGCCCCGAGCGCGCGCATCAACTGTTGGAAGGCATGGTTGAACTCACCCGTCGTTCGGGCGCGTACCTGCCGTTCTCTCCCACCACCGAATACGTGAACACCATCGCGCCGACCCTGGAGGCCAAGAGCCCGGGCAACGCCGAACTGGAATGGCGCATTCGTTCCATCATCCGCTGGAACGCGATGGCCACCGTGGTGCGCGCCAACCGCAAGCCCGGCGACCTGGGCGGCCACATCGCCTCCTTCGCCTCCGGCGCCACGCTGTATGACGTGGGCTTCAACCACTTCTGGCGCGCCCCCAGCGAAGACCACCCCGGCGACCTGCTCTTCATCCAGGGTCACAGCGCCCCGGGCATCTATGCGCGTTCCTTCCTGGAAGGCCGCATCGACGAAGCCCAGCTGGACAAGTTCCGCATGGAAGTGGACGGCGGTGGCCTCTCCAGCTACCCGCACCCGTGGCTGATGCCCGATTACTGGCAGACCCCCACCGTGTCGATGGGCCTGGGCCCGCTGGCCGCCATCTACCAGGCGCAGTTCCTGCGTTACCTGGAAAACCGTGGCCTGATCGAGAAGTCCGACCGCAAGGTGTGGTGCTTCATCGGCGACGGCGAGAGCGACGAGCCGGAAACCCTGGGCGCCATCGCGCTGGCCGGCCGCGAAGGCCTGGACAACCTGATCTTCGTGGTCAACTGCAACCTGCAGCGCCTTGACGGCCCGGTGCGTGGCAACGGCAAGATCATCCAGGAACTGGAAGGTGTCTTCCGTGGCGGCGGCTGGAATGTCATCAAGCTGCTGTGGGGCGGTTACTGGGATGCCCTGCTGGCCAAGGACACCAACGGCGTCCTGCGCAAGCTGATGATGGAAACCGTCGACGGCGAATACCAGAACTGCAAGGCCTTCGGCGGCGCGTATACCCGCGAGCATTTCTTCGGCAAGTACCCGGAGACCGCAGCCATGGTCGCCGGCCTGTCCGACGACGACATCTGGCGCCTCAACCGTGGCGGCCACGATCCGCACAAGGTGTATGCCGCGTACCACGAAGCGGTGAACACCAAGGGCATGCCCACCGTGATCCTGGCCAAGACAGTCAAGGGCTACGGCATGGGCAGCGCGGGTGAAGCACTCAACCCGACCCACCAGACCAAGAAGCTGGACGACGACGCCGTTCGCCACTTCCGCGACCGCTTCAACATCCCGGTGACCGACGCCCAGCTGGCCGACGGCCAGGTGCCGTTCTACCACCCGGGCCCGGATTCGCCGGAAGTGAAGTACCTGCAGGAACGCCGCGCCGCCCTGGGGGGTTACCTGCCGCAGCGCCGTCGCAAGGCCGAAAAGAGCTTCGTGGCGCCCAAGCTGGAAAGCTACGAGCGCCTGCTCAAGAGCAGCGGCGAGCGCAGCTACTCCACCACCATGGCCTTCGTGCAGAGCCTGAACATCACCCTGCGCGACAAGGAACTGGGCCCGCACATCGTGCCGATCGTGGCGGACGAAGCCCGTACCTTCGGTATGGAAGGCCTGTTCCGCCAGATCGGCATCTACGCGCCGTTCGGCCAGAAGTACAAGCCTGTCGATGCCGACCAGCTCATGTTCTACCGCGAAGACCAGAGCGGCCAGGTGCTGCAGCAGGGCATCAGCGAGCCGGGCGCCATTGCCTCGTGGATGGCCGCCGGTACCAGCTACTCGGTAAGCAACGTGCCGATGCTGCCGTTCTACATCTACTACAGCATGTTCGGCTTCCAGCGCGTGGGCGACCTTGCCTGGCAGGCCGCCGACATGCGTACCCGTGGCTTCCTGCTGGGCGGCACCGCCGGCCGCACCACGCTGAACGGCGAAGGCCTGCAGCACGAAGATGGCTTCAGCCATATCGTGGCCGGTGGCATCCCGAACGTGCGCAGCTATGACCCGACCTTCGGCTTCGAAGTGACGGTGATCCTGCAGCACGGCACCAAGGCCATGATGGAAGATCAGATTGATGAGTACTACTACATCACCCTGATGAACGAAAACTACACCCACCCGGAAATGCCGGAAGGCGCGGCCGACGGCATCGTCAAGGGCATGTATCTGCTCACCGACGCCGGCAAGCCGAAGAAGGGCGAGCTGCGCGTGCAGCTGCTGGGTTCGGGCACCATCCTGCGCGAAGCCATTGCCGCAGCCGAGCTGCTGGACAAGGACTTCGGCGTGACCGCCGACATCTGGAGCTGCCCGAGCTTCAACGAACTGCGCCGCGACGGCTTCGACGTGGAGCGTTACAACCGCTTCCACCCGGAAGGCGAGCAGCGCAAGGCGTTCGTGACCGAGCTGCTGGAAGGCCGCCAGGGCCCGGCCATTGCCGCCACCGACTACGTGCGTGCGTACGCGGACCAGATCCGCTCGTTCGTGCCGATGTCGTACACGGTGCTGGGTACCGATGGGTTTGGTCGTTCGGATACGCGTGCCAACCTGCGTCGCTTCTTCGAGGTTGACCGGTACTACATCGCGCATGCCGCGATTGCGGCGCTGGCGAAGGAAGGGAAGATGACGGCCAAGGATGTGGCGCGGGCGATCAAGCAGTACAAGATTGATCCTGAGAAGGCTAATCCGGTTGGGGTTTGATTTTGAAAAGGGGCGGCGCAGTCCGCCCCTTTCTCTGACAGCTAAGGAGTTGGGATGTCGATCAAGAGTGAAGTGGACTCTAAGCGCCGCGAGATATCATCTGAGAATCTATCGATGTCCGTTGGTGAGGTGCTTAACCTCTATAAGGACAATGAGCTTGACATTCACCCTGAATTTCAGCGTGTGTTTCGCTGGATTCCGCAGCAAAAATCACGCCTAATTGAGTCCCTGCTCTTGGGCATACCGTTGCCTCCGATCTATGTGGCGTCGAATGAGAACGGAATCTGGGAAGTGATTGATGGTGTTCAGCGCCTTTCCACAATATTTGAATTCATGGGGGAGTTGTCGGGCCCAAAATCAGATACTGATGATGAAGTTGTGCAGAAGCCGGCCTTTATTCTCGAGGCGACGAAGCACCTGCCTTCTCTCAAGGGCGCTACCTACGCTGGCTTGGATCAAACTCTGAAGCTTGAGTTTAAGCGTACAAGGCTCGACGTAAAGATACTCGAGCGAGAGAAGGGTTCTGCTTCGACGGGCAAGTTCGATCTGTTCGAGCGTCTGAACACTTATGGCGCCTCTCTTTCTCCTCAGGAGATTAGAAACTGCATATTGGTTAGTTTGAATTCGCCGATGTACAGGAAGCTAAAGGCGTTAGCTGAGAATGATGCGTTCATTTCCTGCACCCTTCTGAGTGATACTCAGCGTAATGAGCGATATGACATGGATTTGGCCCTGAGATTCATGACCCTCAGGGATGTTGGCCCCAAGGAGATCGGTGATGTGCATGATTTTCTTAGGGATCGCATGGAAGTGATTGCATTAGACAAGCGCTTTGATATTGATGCCGAAGTTCTTTTGTTTGAGGAGGTCTTTTCCTACTTGGACAACGAGGTTGGAGGGGACTCCTTCCGTCCTTGGAACTCTAAATTGGGAATGTTTAGGGGGGCCTTCTCCCTGGCTGCGTTTGAGGGAATTGGTCTTTCAATCGGTCGTCATTGGGACCGGATTAAGAAAGTAAAGTCGAATTTTGACTTGGAAGATGTAATTAAGAGTGTTTGGGAAACAGACGCGTACAAGAAGAGTTTTTCGGGGCTTCGGGCGCGCGAAAGAATGCTCCGTGTCAAGCCTGTGGCGGATGGCTTGGTAGTCGCCGCACTGGAAAAGGCTGAGAATAAGAGTAAGTCCGCCGCGAAGAAGGTAGGGGCAAAGAAGGCTGCGAAGAAGGTCGTTGCCAAGCGAGGGGTTGAAGGTTTGGGTGTCCCATCACGTTCAAAGGATAAGGTTTCAGGAAGTTCCGCTGCTTCTAAAGTCACGAAGAAAACCTCCAAGCGTTCAGTAAAATCCTGAAATGGATGGCGCGGTCGTCATGAATTCAGGGAGTTGAGATAATGCCGCCCCAGACGATAGTGCAACTTCAGGAAAAGATAGACAGGGATCTGGCGTGGAGGAAGAAGGAAATAGTGGCGATCTTGCGCGCTACAGCCAGAGTGTCGGCTTCCAAGCAGTATTACTGCAGAGCTGGCGTCGTTATGCTCTGTGCACATTGGGAGGGATTCTTAAAAAAGGCTGTTGGCCTGTATGTAAAATTCGTATTTTCCCAAGAGCTTAAGTACACCGAAATGAGCGATCATTTCGTGGCCATCTCCTTCTATGATGATGTCGTGGAGGCTGCAAAGGCAAATTATCCCGGCGCGCGGCAGCATCACCTAAAACTCTCAAAGAAGATTCGCGATGCAACTACGGGCCCGGCCCGGTGGAAGGTCGGAACTCATGGGAATCCAAGTTCGGAAGTTTTGAGTTGCCTGATGGAATCCATAGGGATTGATGGCCAGTTGAACATGAGCGCTGCCGAGTGGGTCGCGGCGAAGACATTCGTCGATTCACTTCTGCTAGCAGAGCGACATAAAATCGCCCACGGCGAAGGCCTTCAGGTGGATAGTGATGTATTCAGAGAGCGGGTTACGATTGTGCTTTCACTTTGCCAGGCAATCTCTGACGCAATACTTGCGGCTGCCCAAAGTGAGAGTTATCGAGTTGCTTGCCAGGAGCCAGGCGTTGCGGCGTGAGTGAGATGATCCGCTGGTTTCTTCTTGGGTAATGCCGTTAACGTAGCGCTATACGCTGCATACGGGATCCTCCTCCTCAACGCCTGATGACGGCGCTGTTGGTTGTAGAAGGCGATCATGCGCAAGGTATGCACCTGGCTTTCAAAGCGATACTGGCGCAGTATTGCTCCCTGAGCGGGCGCCGCAGGTCAATGGCTAAGTTACCGAGATGCTGGTCAAGGATTTCGTGCGGGTCACGCGTTCCACCATTCCGTTCTGTTGCGGGCAATGAGGCGGGATGGACTTCTGCTTCCGACCGTAGCTGCGTGCAAGGCGCGTAGAGTCGCGGCTGGTAAACACCAGACCATTGTCTTAGCGCAGCAAGAACAGTCTCGGTACCCGGGCCCAGTATTCCTAGCCGGATAATCAGCGCTTGCTCCAGCGTCGCTGCGGAAGTGGATGTCTCGCCGGCCCGGATAGGTGCCGGGGGAGCTAGTGCCACTACCCAAGAAGCCATTGATGAGGGCTATGGCGTTCCGATACTGTTGTCGCAATTGGCCTGATTTCAGCATGGCCACCAGACAGCGGCTAGGAGCTTCATATGACAGATCAATTGCCAGGCCAAAAAGCCCAGGACCTAAGGGGCATGCTTGGCACGATCCTGCGCACGTACCAGCAAGCGCGATCTGAAGTCAGCTTTGGCGGGGAGAATGAAGTCTCAGAAGTCTTTCGGGAGCTAAGAGAGGCAGTTGAGCGCATTCCGACTATTGCCGGCAACCAGCATCTAAAAGTGGTGGCGAGCTACGGCAAGGGCAACTGGGCAACAATCCCTTGGCTATCTATCCTGGATCGACGAGAGACCACCACCACTCAACGTGGCGTCTATGTGGTCTACCTCTTCAGCGAGGCAGGGGACGGGGTCTACCTCACTCTCGCCCAAGGAGTCACCGAGCTCGAGTCACTTCATCGCAAGGAGGCCGTTAGGAAGCTCAATGACCGCGCAGATGGGGTGAGGGCTCTCATTCCCGGCCTTGCTGGAGCGGGCTTCGACTTCTCCGCGGGCATAGATCTCCGTTCCAAGGGCAGCAAGGCCCGTATGTATGAGGCGTCCACGATCGCGTCCAAGTACTACGGCGTGGATGAACTCCCCTCCGATGAATCGCTGATCGCCGATCTCCACGCTGCTCTGCGGGCTTACGGCGCAGTCGTCGATGCTCACAAAGGCCGGGTGGCGCCAGGGCTGGAACGACGCGTTGCCCTCGTGGGGACATGGGGGACAATCTCTCGGGACTTTAGCTCTGTACGAGAGAGCATAGACAGCAATGGTGGATGGGCGAGCGGCTGGACATTCAGGCTCCGAGAGGGCGTTCGTGACGAGCTCTCCAGAGGTTTCACGCTTTACATCAATGGCGGCAGGCGGCAGATCGTCGCCAAGGCGCGCGTGGGCGCGCTCCGCTGCGCGCCGTCTGCGGATGGAATGGCCAATCCATGGCCCGCGCTACCGGGGACCCACGACGAAGGAAGTCGATTCAACGATAGCGCCAACGGCGCTTACAAGACGTGGTTCAAAGTCGAGGCTATCGAGTTCATTGACCCCTTTCCCGTGGAGGAATTGGAACTGGTAGACGGGTTCTCCACATCTCTCAGCGTGGTGAATCAAAATGCATTCGGCTACGTGTACGAGAGACTCGAAGACTCATACCCCGGCGGCGATGACGGCCAAGATGCCGCTGGCGCGGACGGATCGCCCATTTCAGCCGAGCCCGAACCGGATCTGGACATGTCATGGTTGGCGGCTGAGACGCTCCTCACCGAAGAAGCACTCGGCAGCATGATCGATTGTCTGCGCGGGAGTCAGCCACAGCTGATTCTGGCGGGCCCACCCGGCACCAGTAAAACCTGGGTGGCCCAGAAGCTTGCAACCTACCTAACCAACGGTCGTAAGGGTGCAGTGCGACTGGTGCAGTTCCATCCCAGCTACACGTACGAGGCATTCATCGAAGGGTTGCGACCAGTAGCAGGTCCTTCAGGCGTTTCGTTCGATGTGACAGCTGGTGTAGTGCTGCAGGTAGTGCGTGATATGCGCCAGGCGGGACATCTCAACGATCCAGACCATCCCTACGTCATCATCATGGATGAGGCAAATCGGGCAAATCTCCCTCGGGTGATGGGCGAGCTTCTGTATCTTCTTGAGTATCGGGATCAGGCAATTAGTCTCCAGCTCTCCAAGGAGTTCAAGCTGCCTTCGAACCTGATGTTCATCGCAACGATGAACACCGCCGATCGCAGCATTCGCTCCATAGATGCGGCGATGCGGCGCCGTTTCGAGGTTTTCGAGCTCGCACCGGATGCGGAAGTGCTGGAGCGCTACTTCAGCTCCATAGCTCTACCCTCAGCAGCCGTGATAGAGGGGCTGTCCAAGCTCAATGGGCATCTCACAAGGGATCTGGACCGACACCACACCATCGGCCATTCCTTCTTCATGCGCAATGACATGTCCCCAAAAGTTCTAAGGGAAGTCTGGATGCGAAAGCTGCTGCCCCTCATTGAGGAGTACTACTACGATCAGCCGGATGGCATGGGTTCCCTGAGCGTCAACCAGTTGTGGCCTGACTATGCTGACTGAAGTGGTTCTCGAGGAAAATCGAGAATGCTCTGTTCGCTTATCAGATCAGCAGGTTCACGCGTTAGAGGAAATTGGTCGTCGGATGGCCGGCCGCCTAAACTGGTGGGGCTCAAAGGCTAAAACGAATACCGACGGTATCGGTAACCCGGATGAACAAGCATCAGTGGTTAGCGTCGGGTATCGGCCTAATGGCACGCACCTACTGAAATTTAGGAACGTAGTGGGCGTAGTTCGTTTGGGCGACCTACAGCTCCAGGTTGTGCCCAAGATCCCGCTGAGCCACTTCTGCCACCTAATGGGGAGGTCTGAGGTGGCGCCGAGAGTGGATGATTCGCCAACTCGCGTCGGCAGCTCGCAAGAGTTGCGTGAACTGGTCTGTAGCTGGCTGCTGACGGAAGCCGAGCGAGTGCTACGGCTTGGACTGCATAGGGACTACAGCGAGTACGAGGATGGCCTTTCTGAGGTGAGAGGCTCCGTACAGCCTGTACCCACGGTGCTGGCAAACCTCTCTGGTCGAGTCGTGGTTCATTGCACCTATTCAGAGCTAGACGAAGACGCGGCGATCAATCGTCTGATGAAGGCGAGCTGTGCAGCCGTGGCTGCGGACCCGGCTATCGACTTGTCCCAGAGGCGGCACGCGCGCCGTCTCGTACTGGCGATGGGTCCTGTGGGTGTCCTACGTGAATCCGACTGGCGATTCCAAGCGACACGTCTGCATGCGCGCTACTCACGGGTACTGCCGCTTGCGAGGCTAGTTCTGGCGTCGCGAGGAGCATCCATGGAAGCGGGCAATGTCGCGGGGACCTGCTTCCTGATCCCAACGCCAGGCATAGTGGAAAGTGGATTGCGCAACATCCTCGCAAACGCGCTATCACCGATTGATGTGAGGAAGCGAGGGCTCCGGTTAACGGAGGGTGGGATCACGCTCAATCCAGATCTCGTTGTGGACGGAGGTCGCATCGTGGGGGACGTCAAGTACAAGTACTTCGGTGGCGACTGGGACCGTGCGAGCTTCAATCAGATCGTGGCATTCGCATCTGGCTTTGAGGCAGAGAGAGGCTTCATCGTGGGCTTCAGGCACAGGGAGGATGGATTGGTACCCTTGCCAGCCGCAATCGGCAAGATTCGGGTGAGGAAGTTTGCGTGGGTGGCGTCATCTGGGACAGACCCTGTGCTGAGCGAAGGCGTGCTCGCTGAAGAGGTCCGAACTTGGATCAGCGTGTAAGCCTACGAGTTGAGCCGCGCCAAGTTGCTAGGGCTGGTGTCGTAGGGACCAGAACGAGTCCATCCGAACCAAGTCGTAGTCCTCCCCAAACGCCAGCGCTGCCTCCCACGCGGGAAGGTCCATGTAACGCGCAAGCAGAAATTCATCCATTCCGGCGTCCGAGTGGTCGATGGCAAAGAACTCCATCATTGCGTCATCAAACTCCCGCAGCCACTCCCCATCAACCTTTGTCATCTGATCACCTCCTGAAAGAGGGCGAAGGATGCGCGCAGACCTTCCCACAGGCTGCGACTGTTCTGGGCTGATTGCGTCGCACCGTAGACGCAGCCAACCAACCCGCGCCAGATCAACAGGAACAAGCAATTTCCCATCCTCCGCACCAACGCGCATGGTGTTCATCGGAGCGTAGAAACTCCTCTAGCTGCAAAATGTTGGACGTCCCTTTGTCGGGAGGGTGGCTAATACAACACCCTCGTGGAAATACGCCCGCCGGTTGCAGCTAGACGGTTTCTAACCTCCCGACGCCCTTGCCATCCCGGCAAGGGCACGCCCTGCAGGAGGTCCAACATGTTGACGCCGTGGGAAGACGAACCCGATGACGCGCGCCCCAAGCGCAAACCCTACGCCCGCCCCGCACGCAGCTACCGCGTAGGCGCGCTGACGTACCCGGACCGCGAAGAATGCGGTCCCACCGAGATTGTTCCCTACCTCAAGCTGCGCGGCCGCTGGCTGGACAAGCTCGGCTTCGACGTAGGCGCCCGCCTGAAGGTGGAGGCCACGCACGGCAGCATCACCCTTACGGTGGTGGAGCGGCCCGTGCCGGTGGTCAAGAAGATCCCCCGCAAGTTGCAGCGCCGCACCGGCTGAGCGCCCGCGCCCACCCGTCGGGTGGGCCGCTGCACGGCCAGTGCCCGCCAGCCCTTGCGGGCGGCCTGGCCGGACAGCCGTAGCGCATGCCCCGGTTCGGCAGCGCTGCGCTGTGGCGGGCGCAAACGCCAGCACGCCACTGCACGCCCGGTGCAGTGTGGATGTACAACCTGTTTCATAACCCAGCAGTGGGAGGAACGCATGAGCAAGAGTGTCTTCATGCAGTTGGAAATGGCCGCTGGCCTGCGCGCCAGCTTTCAGCACGCGGCGGCGCGCGAACACCGCCCCGCCGCACAGGTGCTCCAGCGGTTGATGCGGGAGTATGTGGTGCAGCAATCGTGTGTGGATGCCGACGCAGAGGCCGGGGCCTTCGACCCGGTTGAGCGGCCGGCAGGCGCGGTGGCCCTGGAGGGGGCGAGGGTGGCCACGTGTGAGCCGGAGCCGGCGCCGTGCTTTGAAAGCGGCGACCGGGATCTGGAGGCGATGGCGGCCCGGCAGCTTGGGTGGCGGTGTTCGCCGTTTGGGGTGGGGTGAGGGGGCTTGCTGTGGGGAAGAGCCAGGCTCTCATCAAAAGTGAGCGCTAATGATGGAAGCCCAGCTCCCCCCATTCAGTGGGATCAACGTCGGAAACCAATGCTCGTTAAGGCATTCATCGCGTAGGGGGGAATGCGCCCGCCGGGCGCATGCTCGGTTTCTAGCCTCCCGACATCCTTTCGCCTGCCTAGGCGAAAGCCACTGCCGTCTGGGGCGGACACCATGCGCAACGTCACCACTCGCCAACCACTTTCAGCCGAGCATCCGCCAATGTCTCGCATTGTTGCGGCGCGACACCCACTGGAGACCAAGCCATGACCCCGCCCACCGGGCGCCTCGCCTTGTCAGAAGTGGTCGATGCCTTCCGCCACGCCCGGAACTGTGCCGGCCCATCTGGCGCGCCTCGTTCGAGGTCTGTTGCCTGGCGTGGGGCCTGATCCCAGTAAAGGAGTGGGGAGCGGCTAGTCAAGCTGACACGGCAGGAGGGCGCGGGTTGAGGAAAGGACAGCCCACCGGTCAACAGGCGGCGGGCTGCGCCGGGTGCAGCCACCGCCGCAGCATGTCATCCAACGCCGCTGCAGGTTGATCAAGCGCCAACACGTGCACGCCGGTGCGGTTCTCCGCATGAAAGGCAGGTACCTCCAGCCAGGGCGCGTCACCCCCCGCAGGCACCAGAAGCAGGGAGCAGTCCGGGCGCTGGCCGTCCCATCGCAGCGCATCCTGGTAGAGGTGCGCCGAGCGCATGGCCTGCAGGATGTTGTGCCGGCCAGTGCGGTACTTCGCATCCAGCACCAGCATCCGCCGGGCGCCCGCGATCTCCGTGGTCACCAGGATGTCTGGCTTCAACTGCAGCGAGATACTCCGCAGCCCCTTGGATGCACCCTCGGCGGTCACGAGCGTTCGCTGCAGCGAGGCTTCCACGCGTGTATGCCCGGCGGCTCCCACGTAGCGAATCACGTCCACCGAAGTTTGCGTCCCGCGTGCCCATGCCAGGCCCGGGAACAGCGTGCGCAGGCTGTCCAGAATGCGCACGTAGCACCAGCGTTCGTAGATCTCCCAGGTGGGGCTGAGCCACAGTTGCTCGTCGCGATCCGGCCCGGCCACGCCCGGCCGCAGCGTTGCCCACCCCAGGCGATACGCGCGCGCGTACTCCGGATGCGCGGAGATCGCGGTCAACCCTGCCGCACCCACCTCGCGGCGGCTCACGTTTGCGTAGGGGGATAGCTTTGCCAGTGACTGCAGGCGGCTTGCCTGTGCCTCCAGATACTCAAGCTTGCGGCCAATGCGGCAGGCCAGCGGCGTGCGTGCGCCTTCTTCTTTGTCCACGGCGGCCAACTTCGCCAGGCCGCTGGCCACGTGTGCGCAGCGTAACCGTACCTGTGACAGCGTTGCCGCCAATGCGCGGTTGGCTGGGTTATCCAGGTTCTCAGCCGATTGAACGACCTCCAACAAGGGCGTACTGCCTGCGGCGGAAGGCTGCCTGCGCAGCAGCCCCGCCGTTTCGGCCCGTGCCATCAGTCGCCGGGCCGAGGTAGTGTCAATTCGCCTCACCCGCTGGAAGGGAACCTGCCTGCGCTCGTGTTGCAGCCGGGTCAGGGGGCGCGCGGCCACCTGCTGCAGCGCTTTGATCAGCCCTTCCGAGTGCCGGCGCAGCCGGGCGTACTGAAGAAACAACGTGGTCACATCGCCGACAACGCCGATGTTGCCCTGCGCGGCTTCCGAGCCCAACAGCAGGGCGGGGTCGAACGCCTGGATCTGCGCCATCATCTGCTGGTAGAGCGCAGCGCCCATCTTGCGCGCATCCGGTGCCACATCCAGACGATAGCTCGCCAACGGCCGGCCGAGGCTGTCCACCACCTCGGCCGATACCTCACCGGCATAGAAGCCCGCCTGCCAGCGCAGCACAGGCCCCGCCGCGGTGGATACCGGCTCCACCGCGGCTTCGTCGATGTACAAAGTGGCGCCGTCCGGCAGCACCTGGAACTCGTAGACGCCCGTTTCTCGGAAGCCACTGCAGCAATCGCCCGGGGACACCTCAAAGCGGGTACGCGCCTGGTCATGGCAGATAAGAACGATCATCGGCTCAGCGCCAGAACCGCGCGCTACCCTGCTCGTGCAGGTCCACGGTGAGCTCCTTCACCTTGGTGGCCGATGTGTCCAACTGGTGCGCGGCAAGAACGGTGCTTACCGCCGCGAATGCCTCACGCAGCCGCCGGGTGTCCTCGCCGCGCAGTTTGGGCAGTACCTTGGCATACACAGAGAGATCCAACGCTTGGCGGGCGGTGAGCTCGCCACCGTCCACACCGGCCTCCACATAGCCCAGTACATCCCCGATGGTGCGCCAGCCAAAGTGCAGCCGCACCGCGCGTAGGGGGGCCATCAGTTCGGCAAGCACTGTCTTTACCAAGGTCAGGTCATCCGGTGCCAACGTGGTGGTGGTCCAACCCGGATACTGTTCCACTTGGATGTCCCAGAACTCGATGACCGTGCTGCGGTCGAGCACTTTGTCGCTCAGGCCGTGGGTGGTCTCATCCATGTTCACGGTGCCGATGATGACCAGGTTGGCGGGGTAGGGCAGGCGGCCGGGTACATCGCCCACCTCATCGCCCAATGCGTGGAGCTCGATGTCATCGCCGGTTTCCATCGCCGACAGCAGCGGCGCCAGATACTGCTCGGGGTGCGACAGGTTCATCTCATCCAGCAGCACAACGTAGGGCCGGTCGGGATCGGCGCTGGCGCGCAGCAGGAACTCCAGAAAGCCAGTGCGCATGTACACATCGGTGTCGATGGGGTTCACATAGCCCAGCAGGCTGCTCGGGTCATGCCAGCCCGGTTGAACCGCCACTACATGCCAGCCCTTCTGGTCGCCAGGTTCCTCATCGGCATGAGCCCACAGCGCCTTGGCGTACCCCATGGCCAACAGGGTCTTGCCGGCACCGCTCAGGCCAGTGAGCACGGCAAAATGACGGCGCGGGTGGCGCCGGTTCCACACGCCGGTGTGCAGCTGGGTAATCAGGCTCGGATCAAATGCCAGGTCCTTGCCAAATGAGGCTTTGATGGCCTGCACCGACGGAAGCTGCGACCACAGGTCATCCACCTCGGTCACTACCGAGGTGCTGGCAGTGTCTGCCGCTTCCTTGGCCCGTGCGGGTAGCTCGCCGGGCTTCCAATGGATACGCGAGGCCCACTCCCGGCCCCGCGGCGTAAGGTGCAGCACTTTGGCTGCATCCAACTCTGCCAGCTCCATGCCTTTGATCCAGTTGATCAGCACGGTAGGAGCGAAATTGCTGGTCCAGCCCGGGTTGACCCGCTGCAGCCGGCTGATGGCCTGTTTCTGCGGCAACGGCGCTTGGTCGAGCGCGTGCAGCAGGTTGTCAAAACCGAGAATCTGGGTAAGCAGCCAGTCCGATACGTCTTCGGCCTCACCAGATTCCAGCAATGCCTCGCCCCGGGGGGTGAGATACAGGTCGTCGCCCGTGGAGCGAAGCGCGCCCCACTCGGCGATGAGCGCGTTGAGGTTGGTGCCCAGGGAGTTGGTTGCCAGCTTTGGGTTAACCGAGCGGATGTGCTCCAGGAAGTCGGCGCGCTTGCAGCCATCTTTTGCGAAAGCCAGCATGGCCACCACGCTGGGCACCGAGCCGTTGATGGCCAGCATGCCGCGCCGCCGGCGCTCGGCTGGAAGAGGGTTGAGCTTCAACTCGCTGGGCGATTCGCCGGGCACCTCGGTGGCGGCGTCGCTTTTCTCCTGCACAAAATGCACGAATACCGCCCACGCCAGGGTCATGCGCTCTTCGCGGCTGGTGGTCGCCACGCCCGCTTCATCAAAGCGCTGCAACACGCGCTGGTGAAGCTCGGTGCGGTGATCCAGACCCGTGCTCAGCCCCATCGCCTTGCCTAGCGCCCGCAGCTTCTGGTAATGCGCCACCGTGGTGAAGTGCGCCGGCCACAGGGAGGCGAACACGCGATACATCTTCAGCCGGGGGCGTTTGGGAACCAGTGCAAGCACGCTGTCGTCAAGGCGCTCCCATGCGGCGCCAAACCAGGCGATGCGCTCATCCTCGGTGGCGGGGAGCTCGGCCTGCTTGAGGTCCCAGAGCATCTCGGCAATGGCGTTGCTGGCGATCACGGCCGATACGTCGATGTGGCCCTGGCCGGTGGCCGCGATCGTGCGTTCTTCCCACAGCTCCCGCTGGAACGCTGCGCTCACGAACGTATCGTGGTCGGCGGCCTCAACCCGCGCCAGCCACGTGGAGAGCCGCGAGATCCAGCCATCCAGGTGATGCCACTTGCGGTGCTGCTCAAGCGCGGCATGGCAGGCATCGGCCAGCCCGGTATTGCTCTTAAGATCGATGGTCACTACGAAATCCCTTTGTTGATGTCGCGATCACTGGCCAAAGCCGATGCGTAACAGGATAGAGGCGCTTCAGGGGCGTATCCACCGTTTGATGCGCGGGCAATAGTGCACTGAATACTGCTGCAGATACGCCATCAACATGGCGGCCAGCACCCCATACCACCATCGTAGCGAGTGGTCATCCGCTACCGTGGGGTGCCACCTTACTCGCCTATCGCGCCGCGCCTCGATCATCTGATCGACTGACAGTAGAGTGTTGTAGCCACTTGGCTCACAGCAAGCACTGCTGCGCAGCTGCCACCTCCGTCAGCAGCCGCAGAGGGTCTTAAGCAGATCATGGGAAACCAACAGCGCGAGCAGGAGATCGGCAATCTGTTGGCTGAAATAGCCCGCCAGCGCTACCGACAGCGCCTTGAGCATCAAATCCATCGGCATGGTCAGCCGCCTGCAATACTCAAACTCATGGCAGATGATTCGATGCAGGCGGAAGCCATACCGTGCTTCGGCGGCCAGTACGCCCTTCACGCCTGCTACCACCCGCGCTCTGAACACACGGTAGTCGCCCCACTCCATGGCGTGAACTGGCATGGTGCCGTCGATCACGTTGCGCCAGGTTTCCTTCTTGCTTGACAGGTCATAACGAACGCGATCGAGGCCCTCCCACTCTCTCAAGAGACTGAGTGAAAGTTCAAATTCATTCTTCTGCATGTTCTCTTCGATGCTCATCGCAATCCTTGTTTAGTTGAACGAACGTGCTACGTCGCTATGCTTTCCGCCATCTGCCCGCCCAGAGGGCAGCCATACCCGGCCACTGCCGCGCGCAGGTCCGCAGCAATTTCCTCACGCAGGTGCGCCGGTGCTTCCACCTGCACATGGCGACCAAACCCCATCAGCCACCAGCGCAGCGATTGATCATCCTCTACCGTGGCGTGCAGCCTTATCTGGTCATCGCCCAGGGGCTGGATCACCTGATCGGCTGACAGCGGCGTGTCGCGCAGATGCTCGGCCGCAGCCGCATGGAAGCGCACCACCAGTGCGATCTGCCCCCGGCCCTGGTATGCGGTGGCCACCGTGGATGCGTACTGCTGAAACTCGAAGCCCTCCGGCGCGTTGGCTGGCTCGTCCAGCACCTGCGTGCGCGAGAGGCGGTGCAGCGCCAGGTGCCGCACATCGGGGTAGTGGCGCAACGTGCAGACCAGGTACTGCGCGGGGCCCCGCACGATCAGCCCGAGTGGGTGCATCACCATTTCCTTGGGCTCATCGGTCCCCTTGCTGCGGTACCAGCCGGTGAGGCGTCGCTGCAGCAGGAGCGCCCGGTGCACATCCACCTGCACGGCCATGGCCACCTCCGGTGCCTCGAGCGCCATGCCCGTCGGCAGAATGGCGGTGCGCCGATGCCATTCGCTCCAGCCGGTGGCGGCAACATCGCCCCGTGCCATGTCGAACACGGGCATCAGTTCATTCATGGCAGTGGCAGGCAGCAGGCTGCGAAGGTGCGCCTGTGAGAGCAGCAGCGCCACGCTCTGCGCGGTAGACAGGCGGGGCGTGAAGGCAAAATTGGCGTCCTTGCTCCAGCTCCAGCCAAAGGGCTTGTCGCTCTCATCCACGACCAGCTGGAACCGCGAGGACAGATTCTGCAGGTCCCGCTCGATGGTGCGGCTGGTGGCGGTGAAGCCCAACTCAATGAGCGCCTGACGAACCTGTTTGGCGGTGATGCGGCGCGGAGCGCGTGGGATCAGGCGCAGCATCTCCCATTGGCGCATGAGGGTGTCACTGGAACGGTCTTTCATCCGTGCAGCCTTTGGCACTGCTGTCGTCTTGGGGGGCGCTGCAGTGCAGAGAGTGGGAACAGGGGAAGCGGACCGGCTACCCGACCGCTGTCGGGTAGCCGGAATGCACACTTAGGCAGCCGCCGGCGCGGCTTGCTCCTGCAGCTGGGCCAGCACGCCATCCACGTCGCGCACGGTCTTCTCGGTGGAGAGCACTAGTGCGCCATCCTTGTCCAGGATCGGCGTATCCACCATGAGCTTGATCAACTGTGCGATCTTGACCGCCCGGAAGATCTTCTCGCGCGTCTCCAGCGGGTAGGTGCTGAAGTCCTGGCCATGCGCCGCGATGGCGGCGCGGATGTCCGCAACGCCACGGCGCAGGGGCATGCCGAGCTTGGAGAAGGTCTTGTTGGCCAGTGTGGTGATCACCTGCACGGCGGCCAGGCGCTCGGCGGCCAGTACGGCCTCATCGTAGTGCGTGCGCGCCACTTCTTTGTTGCGCTTGGCGGTGGACAGCGCGGCGTCGGCCTTGGCGCCGACCACCAGGCCGAAGATCGCCAACGCCGGGCCGGCTACCAGTCCGCCTAGCACCATGGTGCCGCCGGCCATGCCAAAGCCACCGGCAGACAGCGCGCCACCACCCAACCATGCCAGGGTGGCATTGGTGGCCGCCGCACCGCTCAGCGTGGAGATGGCGGTGCCGGTGCTGGCGCTGGCCAGCAGGAAGGTGCCGTTGTACGCGCCAAACGCCAGCGCTGCGCCGCTGCCGAGGCCTGCGCCAACGCCCAGGCCGGAATCCATCAACAGCTGGTAGTCGCGGCGCAGCCCATCGAGGGAGACGACGGAGAAATCACCGTCAACCAGCTTCTCCAGCTCCGGTGAGCTCACGCTGTCCACGTTCTTCAACTTGCCGAAGGCCTCGACGAAGTCTTTGATGGCACCGTTGAACGAGCGCAATTTGCGCGCGCCGTAGTCCTCCAGCACGGCGTTGGTTTTCTTACGCTGGTCATCCAACAGCTTGGTGCCACGGCTGATCAGCTGGTTGGCATCTGCGTTGGCGACGTTGGCGTCCTTGTGGTCAGACACCGCCTTGCCACCTTTGTACAGGCCGTAAATCGCACTGGCGGCCATGGCCGCGCCGACAAACACTGGAATCATGTTCTGCTCCGTTTACTCAAGGATGATGGCGATGGTGCGGCTGGCTTCGGCATTGATGCTCATGGCGCGCTCCAGCAGGTCGGCATAGGTGTAAGGGTCCACGCCGAATCTATCGGCCAGCCAGCGCAGCTGGGCTTCCTCCACGCTGGAGACTTCGCCGTCGGCCAAGGCCAGCAGCATCAACTCATACAGCATCACTTTCGGTGAGGAGGGCTGCATGGACTCGGTGAGTGTGTCGTCCACCAAGGTGCCCAGCAGGTCGCAGGCCACGCGGGCGCGCTCGTCCGGATCGGCCTGGCGCAGCAGGGGCAACTGCTTGAGGCGCGCGAGCAGGTCTTTGGTTACGCCATCGGCGCGGTATACCTTCCCGCACTCGCGTGCGAAGTTGTCGAAGATGGCGCGCTCGTGCTCGGATTCGGCCAGGCTCACATTGCTCAGGTCGGTATCACCGGTGAGCTCGTCGTGGGCTTTTCCATCCCACAGCAGGGTGTTGTCGCTAACGCTCATGAGGCGGGCAACCTTGAGGAAGGTCGCCTGCTCGGCGTCGGGCAGCAAGTACAGGAACATCGTCTCTCCGGAGGGTCAAGATGACGCGCTGAATCAGCAACGGCGGCCAGCGCGCGCAGGGATTGGCCGCCTGAATAAAGCTCTGGTACGGCTAGAGCCGAAGCGGTTGATCGCTGGCCATGAACATCTCGAACTCGTCCATGCAGCCAAATTCCAGCGTGGCACCGAGCAGCGTGGCGTAGCTGTTGATCGCCGTGGCGAAGGCATCCACCTCCAGTGCAGCCGCGCTGGCATCCAGTGCAAGGAGCAGCTCGGTTGTGGCTGCGCGCATAGCAGGCAGTTCGGCCACCATGAACATCGCCAGTGCCTCACGCTGCCGCTGGATTTCTTCACGGGCGGCTTGATGCAGCTCGATGGCCTGGTCCAGTGCTTCCTTGGCCAGGGCGGCGTTCTTGCCGGCCAGCATCGCTTCGCGATAGAACATCGAGGACAATGTGCAGCCGATCATGCCGCCGATGGCAGCGCCCAGCACGGGAATGGGAATGGCCACTTGCCCCAGTGCGGCCATCATGCCCGACGCCAGCATGCCAGCGCCCTTCTCGCCGATCTCCTCCATGAACTGCAGGCCGTCGATCTCGCTGTTGGCGTAGCGCTTGATGCTCACCCCCATCGTGATGCACACGTTGACCACCATCGCCGGGGCAGTGGTGCGCGATAGCGTCTGCAGGCCCTGGCTGCTGGATTGCTGCATCACCGAGGTGAGCGTGGCGCCCGCCGCTGCGGAGGCATAGCCCAGCCCAGCGGCCTTGGCGGTGCCGATGGCCACCGCACCTACGGCTGCCTTCATCTGCTGGCGCTCGGTGGCCACCAGGAAGGCATTGGTGGCCAGGCTGATGGCGGCACCGACCATGGCGCCGCCTTTGGCGCCCTCCATGCCGGCACGGTGGCTGGTATGGGCGATGTCACGCAGCGTGGCGATACGGGGGTGGGTGCGATAGAAGAGCGCATCCTCGCTGGTCAGGCCGGCATCCTTTAGGTTACCGGCCAGTTGATCGTAGTTGTCGGCATGCTCGCGCAGGCGAGCGGCCACCTCCGGCTTGCCCAGTGCATCCACCGCATCGGCGTTGGCGCGCAGCTTGGCCGCTTCCGAGCGGCAGGTGGCCTCTGCGCCGGCCATCTGCTCGGAGGGCAGCTCCAGCTTGATGCCACGGTAGCGGGCAAACTCGCCATCGGGCTTGGCAATCTTGTTCAGCAGCGCGTCGCAGTTCTTGGCAGCGACAAACTTCATCTGCCCCTCGCTGCCCATGACCACTTGACCATCAAGCACCTGTAGCCGGTCAACCACGGGGTGGTTGCGCTTGTACTCGGGGTGATCATCGCTACGCACGGTGCGTACCGGCGAGCCGTTGATGATCGCCTCGGCATTATCGCGGCTGGTGGCGGCCACTTCAGCGGCATAGCCGGCCTGGCTGGCCAGCACCTTGGCGGCATGATCGGCCGGCACGCTGTAACCGGCGATGGTCTTCAGGCCCAGGGCAAACGTCTCGCCGGTGACGGCATCACGGCCGGTGTAGCCTTTGATGTACTCGGCACCGGCAGCGCCATAGCGCTGAACCACTTCGAGGGTAGATGCCGCCACGGCGGCGTCTACTGCTTCCCTGGTAACAGGCGCTGCGGCCTGATCCTTTGCATTTTGTTCCATGTGCCGTGTCCTCCGTGGAGCGTGGCGTGTAGCGGGAGTTCCATCTTCATCGTGCATAGCGACAGTGGATGTCGCAGCGCGCCGTACGCCCTGACATCGGCAGGGCGGGCCATATCTTTAGGGTCACTATTGTCGAGGCAAACGATATGGGCGCCATGCGACATGGTTTGTCGGAGCACGCATCAGGATCAACGGCGAAGGATCAATTCTGGGCACGGACGCTCGACTCTCTCGACACGCTGGAAGGACGATCATGTTCAAAATTATTGGCGCAGTGGTGGTGTACGGATTCGCCGTGTATGGACTTGGGCAGTGGATGGCGGACAAGGCGGCCGTTGAGGACGGTCGGCTCTGAGTTGGCCTTTGTACTTGTGCAGAAGCGTTATTTGCCCAGCCGGCCGCAGCCGGCTGGGCCCCCCTCACCGCGTATGACAAACCGGCGAGCAGGTGGCGCAGCTATCGCTGTTGGCATGGAAGCGCTTGGCTTCCCGCACGGCGGACTGGCAGGTGGTGTGCTCGCCCAGTGCCGTCTTGGAAGTGACAGCGCTCAACCAGCGGCAATCCCGGCGGTGCACTTCATGTTCGCCCGTGCGCTGGGCGTGGTTGTTGACGTAGTACTGAGCCATCTATGGCCTCTTTGCATCCGCGCGATGTTGCGCGCTATCGACTATCAGCATTTCGGCCAGAATGTGTTGCGACGCGTGTCAATGCCCGCGCATGGCAGCGAATAGGAATTTGATGAAAAGCAGGGAAGTGGGAGATGCGTCCCGCGAGGATTGCGCACGGAAAGCGAGTCGCCAGAAAATCGCAACGTCGATTGGCCCACCCCCAAGCGGAATGGCACGTACAGCGCCTGGAATGCAGACGCTCAGTGCAGTAGGAAGACTCTCATTTCGTTCAAATAATGAAGCATGTCTCGGAAATGAGTACACATGGCAAGGAGAAACATGGATGGCCGCTGCTAGCCTTTCAGCACATCAATAAAAGCCAAGGATACGGCGTGGGACGCACCGTAATAGTTGTGGGCGATCGCACCAGCAGCGGCGGCACCGTACTCACCGGTTCGCCCTTCACCGACATCAACGGTATGGCCGTCGCTCGCGTGGGCGACAAGGCCTTCTGCCCCAAACACAACGGCCCATTTCCCATCATCACGGGTGACACCACGTTTCTCGTGGATGGCCAGCCCTTGGCGCGTGAGGGTGACTACATCGCCTGCGGTTGCCAGTTGGTGGCGGTGAAGCAGAGCACGGTAACTGTGGAGTCGGGCGGTAGTGCGGCGCCCAGTGCCCGCAGTACCGCGGGCGCTGCAGCGGTGCCGCCCGCGGGTGGGTTTGTCGCGGCGGGTACCAAGGCCATGCCAGCGCAACGCGCGCCGGTCAAGCAGGACATCCTGCTGCACTACCACTACGGCGACCTCGACCGCACCCCGGTGCGCGGCGTGGCCTACCAGGTGATGCTGCCCGACGACAGCATCCGCACCGGCCACCTGGACGACGAGGGCCGCGCGCGTATACCCGAGGTCACCGTTGGCCCGGTACAGATGGTGCAGGTGCTGTTCCAGCCTGACGAGCCCGACGAAGACAACGCCCCCATCCTGGCCGCACGCGCGCGGCTGAAGGCGGCCCTGGACGCCATCGTCGTGCAGACCCGCACCGACATGGCCCCGGAATGGCAGCAGTGGGACAAGGCGGGCAACGCCATGCGCTGGGGCCTGCAGCGCGGCAACCAGGTGCTGGGCATGGGGCAGGGCACGTGGGACTACGTGGCCGGCACCGTGGAAACAGCGGTGGACATGGCCGTGCTCATGTACAAGGCCGACCGCGAACTGAAGGAGTGGACCCGCCTGCTGCTCACCGGCGACCGCGACGGCCTGGACCGCAAGATCGCCGCCCTGCGCGCCACCGGCGGCAAAGGCATGGATGCCGCCAGCGAGGCCAAGGAGCTGTTCAATCTGCTGATCGAGGACCCCGGCATCACCGAGGTGCTGCCGTCCTTCGGCGTGGCCTGGTGGGAGGCAGTACCGCCCGACGAACAGGAGCGCATCGAGGCTCGCTTCAGCTCACAGATCATGGTGGACGTGGTGGTGTCCATCCTGCTGGCCGCCGTCACCGTGGAATTGGGCGGCGCCGGCGGCTTTGGCTATGCTGCGGCCAAGGCGGGCAACACGGCCGCCCGCGTGGGCAAGAAGCTGCTGCACCTGATGGAAGAGGTGGAGGACGCGTTCAAGGGCTTGGCCAAGGTACTGAAGACGCGCAAGCGGCGTCAGGCCGATGGCAACCGCACGCCGGATGGTGGCAGGAAGATCGAGACCACGCGGCTGCCGAAGCGGATGCCGCGGAAGAATTTACGCTGCTTCAGCCCTCAGAAGCTCCCCGCAAGCAAATATGACGAAATGGATCGCCAGTTGAAGGGACAGGAAGCGGGTCTGAACGACATGACTGTGGAGGACTATCTTGAGGCAAGGAGGGTGTTCGATTCGGACAACCGAGATCCAAAGATCGCGAAGGCAGCACGGAAGAAGTACGAAGATAAGGTCTACAGAGATAAGTACGATGAGCTGAAGCTAGCGAAAGTCCCAACCGATCAGGCAAAGAAGGGTGCTCAGGAGTACGCCACGGCAACCATGGAGCTCTTAAACGCTCTCCACAATCCAGATCTGATCGCAGGCGGAAAAGATCGAATAGATGATTTTGGAGATGGTCAGGTCAACAAGACCATTGGTCGGCAGTGGAATCGTGGTAGGGAGGCTGGCCACACTCGGATCGAGGATCTAGACAATGCCGCGGCGAAGATACCGATCAGCGAACGTGGGAAGACGAAAATGAATGGCGGTCTGGAGCGATGCAAATGATGAACATGGTTGATGAAGGATTCGATTCTTTCTATAACGATGAAGGTTTTGGGCCAGCAATCGATGCGCGCTTAGTGCCGTCTAACAAGTTGGCGTACTATCGCGGAAAGTTGCCGAATAGACTGATCGAGTACTGGAGTGCCTATGGATTGGCTGGGTACGGAGATGGTCTTTTTTGGATGACAGATCCTGATGATTACTCCGAAGTCCTCAATGCGTGGCTCCACGGAACAGAGTTCTATGGAAGGGATAAGTACTACGTCATTGGTCGAAGTGCCTTTGGGGAATTGTTCATCTGGGGTACCAAGACAGGTCCGAGCCTGACGATTGTCAGCAACAAGGCCATGATCTTTCCCTCTGACAAGTCAGATCAAATAAGTGATGGCCGCGCTGACAGCATGATGTCCAACTGGTTCGCATCAACCAGGCGCACCAGCTTGGATGAGGATGACGATGACGACCGCCCTATGTTTGAACGCGCCCTCAAAGTGCTTGGGCCGTTGGCGGAGGATGAAATGTATGGCTTCGTTCCCGCACTAGTCATGGGTGGACCAGGTCGGCTGGATCACTTGAAGAAAGTGAAGGTCGTCGAGCACCTGATGTTCCTTGCACAACTTGGTGAACCTGAAATCATGTTGGACATCGTGAAGGAAGCAAAAGATCGAGGTGTTTGGAAGTAGCTTTCGGGCAGTGCGAGTTTTCTTGGCGTTGGCGCCGGAACAATGACCATCGCCACCTTGCGCTCCAAGCCATGCATGACGAAGCCGAAAATGATGAATGGCGACTTAGAGAGGTGCAAGGGTTGAAGATGCTGGACAGAAGTTTTGGCTTCTTCTATGAAGACATGGGATTCGGGCCGCCTGTCGCCGTTCGCGCAGTCCCCCACGAGACACTGAACTGCTACAGAGGAAGGCTCCCGGATAAGCTGTTGGCCTACTGGGCCGCGTACGGTTTCGCCGGTTACGGCGAGGGGCTGTTCTGGATGACCGATCCCGATGAGTACGCCCTTGTCCTTGAGCAATGGATCAAAGGCACGCCGTTTGACGGCACTGACAAGTACCACGTCATTGGCAGAACCGCGTTTGGCAAGCTATTCATCTGGGGGGAAAAGACCGGGCCATGCATGAAGATACTGCCCGCTTGGGCAATGATCTTCCCCCGCAGCACGCCAACCCCGATAGCGCCGGAGGAAGCTGACTTCCTCATCGCGACTTGGCTGTCCGGAATGGACAAGGAGAATTTGGATGAAATGGATGAGAATGAAGTTCCCCTATTCAAAAGGGCCCTGCGGACGCTTGGGAAACTTGAAGTAGATGAGATCTACGGTTTCGTGCCTGCTTTGAGCATCGGGGGCGCGGCCAGACTCAACCACCTTCAGCGAGTGAAAGCGATCGAGCATCTGACATTGCTAGCTCACTTGGGTCCACCGCAAGTCATGCGCGACGTCGTGAAGGAGGCCAAGGATGCGGGGCTTTGGTAGTCAGTGGACGCTGGAAGAAACAGCGCAACGTTCCCGGCATGCCGCCACGAGCGTCGCCCGGAACCATGAAAGCCAACAGTGGCCTTGAGTGTTGCAAATGAAACCCGTGCTAGATGAGAGCTTTGCGTACTTCTACGACAAGAAGGCATTTGGACCTGCAGTACCAGGAGGCGCGGTAACTCCCGAGCACCTTGCCCGGTACCGTAGCAAGCTGCCTGCCCGGCTCTTGGCGTACTGGCAGCTCTTCGGTTTTGCTGGGTTTGGAGACGGAAGGTTCTGGCTTGTCGATCCTGCAGAGTATGAGGTCGCCCTTTCCACCTGGATCCAGGGCACGCCTTTTGAAGGTAACGACGATTACTTTGTCATCGGCCGCAGCTGCTTCGGGCGCCTTGATGTGTGGGGCACGAGAACCGGTCCGAGCCTGAGAATCCTGCCAACGTGGGGGATGCTCTTCCCCAGCGACCAGTCCAAATGGATGAAAGAAGGCGAAGCTGACTTTCTCGTATCCATGTGGATCGAGCAGATGGACAAGGTTTATCTTGACGAAACGGACGAGAATGACCAGCCACTCTTCGAACGGGCGATGAAACTGCTTGGGCCGCTTCACGACGATGAGATGTATGGCTTCATTCCTGCATTGGCATTGGGCGGGCCCTGCCGCTTGGACCACATGCAAAAGGTCAAAGCCGCAGAGCACCTTACGTTGCTTGCGCATCTTGGAGAGCGGGAGGTCATGATGGATATCGTGAAGGAAGCAAAAGATCGAGGTGTTTGGAAGTAGCTTTCGGGCCCAGTGCGACTTTTCTTGGCCCTGGCGCCGGAACAATCACCATCGCCACCTTGCGCTCGCTGCCCCACGACAGCATCCGCACTGACCACCTGGACGACGAGGGCCGCGCGTATACCCGAGGTCACCGTGGGCCCGATACAGATGGTGCAGGTGCTGTTCCAGCCTGAGGAGCCCGAGGAAGACAACGCCCCCATTCTGGCCGCGCGCGCGGCTGAAGGCGGCCCTGGACGCCATCGTCGCCCAGACCCGCACCGACATGACCCCGGAATGGCAGCAATGGGACAAGGCCGGCAATGCCATACGCTGGGGCGTGCAGCGCGGCAACCAGGCGCTGGGCATGGGGCAGGGCACGTGGGACTACGTGGCCGGTACCGTGGAAACAGCGGTGGACATGGCTGTGCTCATGTACAAGGCCGACCGCGAGCTTAAAGAGTGGACCCGCCTGCTGCTCACCGGCGACCGCGAAGGCCTGGACCGTAAGATCGCCGCCCTGGGCGAACGTGGGAAGACGAGAATGAATGGCGGACTGGAGCGCTGCAAATGATCAAGATGTTGGATGACAAGTTCGCCTACTTCTACCAGAAGAAGGCATTCGGTCCCGCCGTGGATGTGCGACCGGTGTCGGAGCACACGTTAAGCAAGTACCGTGGGAAGTTGCCAAACAAGCTGCTGGAGTATTGGGAGGCGTATGGCTTTGCTGGATACGGTCGCGGCATGTTCTGGATGACCGATCCCGACGAGTACATTGACGTCGTCGAAGCATGGCTGGAGCGAACTCGTTTTTCTGATGCCGACAACTATTACGTTATCGGCCGAAGCGCATTTGGCGAGCTGATGTTGTGGGGGACCCGATCAGGTTCGAGTATCACCATCCAGTGCCCATGGGGAATGATCTTCCCAGCCGACAAGTCGCGATGGATGAACGAAGGTAAGCAGGATTTCCTGATATCGACGTGGATCGCTGGTCTGAATCATGACGGTCTTGATCAGACAGACGAACGCGAAGCTCCACTCTTTGAGCGGGCACACAAGCGGTTGGGCCACTTGGCACCGGACGAAATGTACGGGTTTGTACCTGCGCTTGCCATGGGCGGTCCCTGCCGTATCAGCAACCTTCAAAAGGTGAAGGCTGTTGAACACCTCATGCTGCTCGCCAAACTTGCCGAGCCGGAGGTGATGAGGGACATAGTGAAGGAGATCAAGGATCAAGGGCTATGGAAATAGTGCAGCCCCACCTCACTTTGGATCCTGAGCCCAAACACTCACCAACGCCTTCCTGAGCTCGCAGCCATGCAAGACGATGACGAAGATTTCGAAGGCAAGTACTGGTACGGCGAAGTGGGCTACACCCTGCGCCGTAGCCGCTGGGAACGGGATCGCGGCACACCCGAGGAAGAAGGCTTGGTCGCCTTCGTCGCGTCGGGTTGCTCGATCGAGGACATTACCGAACAACTCTACTATGAGTTGCTGGCGAGGCATCTGGACATGGCTCCCGACGGCCATTACCAACTGGGCACGCCCGCCGAAGCCGCCGTGGCCATAGGCCCGGAGCTGGCAGCATGCATGTTGCGATTGTGCGAAGCCGAACCCATTGCCTTTGGCCCATTCCCCTTCGACTAATTGCCGCCCCCAAGCACCCACCCCCACACCCTGCTACCATTCCCCGGCATTCCAGCCAGCCAGCCCACGCACACATGCGGGACCGGCCGTCACACGTACGGCCCAGCGAGCCAGGACACCCTCCCGTGCCCATTCAAGGACGCTCGCATGTACTCTCGTTCCCTTCTCCGTTCGGCCGCGCTGGCCCTCGCCGTCACCCTGTCCCTTGGCACCCCGTCGGCGTTCGCCGTGGGCAAGACCACCCCGGCTGCCGAAACCGCAGCCGCCGTGCTGCGCAAGCCCGTTGCCCAGGGCCTGTATGAGCTGGCCTACAGCCCCACGGTAGACGTGGTGTACGTGGCCTCGTCCGGTGGCTTCGGCGATGCCGCCGGCCCGGCGCAGCTGTTGCTGCTGGACCCCAACACCCTCGACGTTGAAGCGCAGATCCCGCTGGAGCGCAAAGCCTTCGGCCTGGTGCTGGACGACGCCAACCACCGCCTGTACATCGGCAATACCGTGGACACCTCGGTCACCGTGGTGGATACCAACACCCACAAGGTGGTGGGCATCGTGCAGCTGATGGAAAAGAAGGTGGGCAGGGACGGCAAGGCCGCCTACACCCACGACCTGCGCGAGCTGGTGGTGGATGGCGTGGCCAACCGCCTGTACGTCACCGGCCACTCCGGCGACGGCAGCGTGCTGTTCGTGGTGGACACGCAGTCGCTGAACGTGGTCAACACCATTCCGGGCCTGGGCAACGCCAAGGCACCGGGTCTGGCACTGGATGCCAAGGGCAAGCGCGTGTACACCTCCAACCTGCTGGCCGAAGTGGTCACCGTGGGGACCGACAGCGGCAAGGTGGAGCAGCGCTTCAAGGTGAGCGCCGAGCAGCCGATGAACATCGCGCTGGAGCCGTCGGGCAAGCGCCTGTACGTCACCGACCAGGGCTCGGAGATGATCCGCAAGTACCAGGCCAGCAGCTCGGGCTTCACCTCCACTCACCCGGGCCAGCGCGTGCTGGTGCTGGACCGCACCACCGGCAAGGAACTGGCCAGCATCCCCACCGACGCCGGCCCGTTGGGCATCCTGCTGGACGCCAAGCGCAAGCGCCTGTACGTGACCAACCGCGAAGCGGGCACGGTGACGTCGTACAACAGCGATACGTACAAGCCGCTCAAGACCTATTCGGTGCCCACGCACCCAAACAGCCTGGCGCTGGATGCGAAGAAGAACGTGCTGTACGTGACCCTCAAGAACGGCGACAACGAAGCCAAGGGCAGCCCGGAGTCGGTGGCGCGGATCCAGTTGGACTGATGCGTTGACCAAGGGCCCAACCGCGTCGGCGGCTGGGCCCCTTGGTGTGGTCGGATGCTGCCGAAGCCGCACTGGGATCCGTACTATTTCTTACAAGGCGCCATGCCAACTACCTTGTCGGTAGGGATCCGGTATACGGTTGTATCCTTGCCGCCGTCTATGCGTGCCAGATAGATCCCGCCTAGATTGGAAAGGAGCTTGAGGCCAACGGTCCTTCCCTTCGCAGTGGGCTTGCTGTCGATCAGCATGCCGAAATCAGCAGCGTCAGCAGCAAGCTGCAACGTCACGCACCGGTGACCCCCTGATGCGCTGTCGCGGAGCGCAATGCTGGTCAGTGCCGCGCCGCTGTGTGGATATGTGTAAAGGCGACTGCAACCAGCAGCAGGGCAGCTATGAAGCCCTGCCGCACGAATCCGGCATGTTGGCTGGTGTCTTGAATCACCACGACGATAGTTACCTGCAGTACGGCGACGGCGATCACGGCCCCCGCCAGAAGTAGCGCTACCCACCCTGTGTTCGTCGAATCCTCAACGTATCGAAGGCTTAACTGCATGGCAAGCAATGCGGCCATCATCTGGACTGCGCACGCCGCCAATGCAAACGCCATGAATTCGGAGAGAATCGGTGCCTTGAGCGCGCCCCGCCGGATGCGTCTTGTAATCAATGTGAACACCACCATTGAAACGCCGATAGCGGCGCCCACCAGCCAATTGCCCTGGATGTTGAAAGCAGTATCGGCGATCACCGCCGCTACGATCATGAGGCCGGGTAGCGCCAGTGTGCCCCACCATTGCAACAGCTTTCTGAGCCTCACAGGGAGGTATCTCGGCAGCACTCGCAGACGTCCGTCCGGCTCGCGGATGGCGCCTCCAAACATCATCAAGGCGGGCAGCACGAATAGTGCGCACAGCATGATGACCAGGAATGAGACGCGTGTAAGCAGCATGGGCAATGCTGCTATGGCATCGGACGAAGCGATTTCCAGTGGTACGTTGCCGTCCGCAACGAAATGATAGAGCCCGGAACTAGGCAAAAAGAACGCAAGTGCTGTCAGGAGGACCGGGTGATCTTCTATCCATTTGCGGATGATGCGAGATTCTTCCGGCCAGGTTCGTTCGCCAGTGATCGGCTTGCCGTTTGGCGTACTCATTCTCTTTGTCTCTATTATTCATGCAGGGCCGGCGCGGGCGCGCAGTGGTATGACGTACGCCTTTCGTCTCCCTTTCGGATGCGTTGGTGTGACTTCCTTGTGGCACTCGCCGGGGAAGCGGTTGATCACAGGTGCCGTCGACGGTCAGGTCGGCGATTCCTGCGGCTGTGCTTCCAATGAGGAACTAGCTGGCGGTGGTGGCGTGTAGACATTAGTCGTTGGCGCGGCTGCGCCGGTGTCGTGGGGCGGAGCGGTTGGCGTGGCTTCATCCGGGAGGCAGGTTACAGCCGCGCGGTGCTTGGCCTGGGGAGGCTTGCGCGACGGTTTGGCTCTCACGGGCGGGGCCGCAGCGATGGTGGCTCGGGTAGGAGGCTGGACAGAGGACGCACTTTCGGCTGTCGGCTCTTGATGGCTTTCTTCATACTTATACCAAGAGATGACGTCGGCAGCAGGCAGCGGGACTGAGCGGCTCGTTTTGCGGGAGAAGCGCCAGCCTTTTTCACCAATCACTACGTAGCTGCCTAGCCGCGTCAGGATCATTACCGGTTTGATCTCGTAAAGTGAAGGCGTTGATGTGGGGCTGTAAATGGGGTTGCAGCCGGTTGCGACGCCAGCCGCCTTGGCTATGTGGCATCCCTTTTCGGTCACGAGTACCGTCTGATTGGCCATCATGCCTATGCGGAAATTGCTGGTGGCGCGATCAATCCATTCAAAGCCGACACCCGTGGTGACAGTGACCAATAGTGTCATGCCCATCAACAGGCCGAGCCGAAGTGCAACTGTAAGTCGGTGCGTGATAACTACCGCGAAATGGGCAACGATCAGGATGCCAAGAAACACTATGGGACTATCTTCACTCTGGGAGAGAGTTTCCGGTGCGGTTGCTCCAAGAATGACCGCGGAAATCGGAATCGTGATCGCGTAGAGCGCGCCGATGTAGAGGGCAAGCTCAATCCGGCTTCGCGCTCCGTTGGTGCGCCATCTGCGAATCCACCACGGCCACTCATCTGCCATCATCAGCACAAGGAAGAGGAGGCCGGCGGTGCCCACGTAAACCAGGAGACTGATCTGCAGGGCCATGCCGCTCAGTGCTTTCGCCATGATGTAGTAGGCAGTTGCGGAGATGATCCAACCGAGGAAGGCATACCGCGCAATAGTCCCAAAGGAGGCGGGCGCGTGCTGCGGCTCGTCGATGAGGTTGGCCAAGGCTAATCCCGGCGCCAATAGCACAAGCGAAAAATAGATGAAAATGAGTGCCGCGAAGCAGACGATCGCGCCGGCCACCAGGCCCAGATCGATAACCGACAGCTGTGGCAGAAACCCTGCGCGCCAGAAGTGAATGATGACGCAGAAGGTACCAAGCGCACCAAACAACCATTTCCACTGCCCCAGCATGGCCAGCAGTGCATGCCAGTCCGTCGGCTTCGGCGCGGCTAGCGGTCGGGTGGCCGTTCCTGCACTGTGCCCGTTGGGATAGCCGCGGCGGCCATTGCGCGCATCGATATTCATTCGAAATCCTTTTCCTGTTCAGATCGTTGCGAGAACGTGCGCCTTGCGGCGGGTCATCCATTCCTGCTCACACGGGCAAGACTACACTTCCAGCGCCTCAGGCAATGCCGTCGGCTGGGCGCTAGGGCTAAGTACCTCACTCACGCGGTTTTTTTGGTTAAAGAACGCGGCGCTGCGCTGGCGCGCATCGGCGATGTGGTCCTCCACCAGCGCGAACCGCTGGGTGCAGGCATCGGGCAGCCGATCACTGGCAGCTATGAATCGCGCGACGTCGCGCGAGAGCGCAGCAAAATCCGGTCGCGCCACACACTCCGCTACGCGGAGCGGCCCGACATGGATTGTCGGCTCGGAGGGTGTGCAGTTGGTGCCTAAGATGCTGTCGGCCACCCGCTCGGTAGTTTGGATGTCCCCTTGCAGAGCGTACTGAGCAGTTTGGGGTGGAAGGTCAATCTTATTCTGCGGCTTGTGCGTAGAAGCCGGCACGAGCCGCGCCAATGACACGATGCGCGTTGTAGCCTGCGGAATCATTGCAACACCGCTGATGCGTGGATGCAGGTAGTCACCACCACCACACGCGTGTCTGGCAGCAGACGAAGCGGTCCCAGACCCAAAGGCGAGCGCTGAATGGGCGAGACCCATGCGTCTTCAGCGGCACCGTGCAATGCAGCCGCGGTCTGGAATGTGTTGGGCAACCGAATTAGGTTGACCGTGACAAGGTCGTTCCGGGTTGCGTATTCCTTGCTCATTGCTGCTCCTGGTCGAGAAGCTCTGCGTCACCGGACGTAACGGCGGGAAGTGTGATTTCTTTAGTGAAAAGTTCCCTGAGCCGGCTGCGCCAACTGCTTGGGTCATAATCAACGGTCGCGTCACCAGTAGACGCACCGCTACCGAGATCACGGATGTCCCCACCTTCCCCGCGCACCCTCATCGCGATGCCCGCCGACCTCCGCTCCCGCTTGCAGGCCGACCTCACCCGCCAACGCGCCACCGGCAATCTGTGGCTGTTGATTGCCGTCTGCCTGGCTGTTGCGATCACCGCCTACTTCGGATGGCTGGGCCTGCATCGCGCGCATGCAGCGCCCACCTGGGTGCCGATGATTCTGGCAGCGGTGGTGGGGTTGGCTGGCATCGTCGCGGCGGCACTGGTGCGGCAGCGTCGCCCGGTGTGGCTGCGCGAGGCACTGGCATCTTCCGAGGTGGCGGTGATGGAGGGTGCGCTGCAGTCCGCCGAGATCCTGCCGCAGCAGGCACGCTTTGCGCGGGCGCCACGCAGCTACGTGCTGGGCGACTACCGCCACCTGGTGCTGGAGGAATCGCCCGGGACCGACGCGCTGTCCGGCTTCGTGCCGCAGCACGTGTTGGGCCCCGCACCGGGCACGCCGCTGCGCCTGGTATGGAGCGCGGCGCATCCCGGTCACCTGCTGCAGGTGGATTACCCCGGCATGGCAGCGGTGGCCGATGCGCCCGCACCGATGGACGCACAGGATTGGCGCGACCTCTGCACCCGTCCGGTGGCGGCGCTGCGTGCAGCGGCTTGGCTGTGTGGTGCGGCGCTGCTGGGCATCGCCGTGCTGGCCGCAGCGCCTGCCGTCGGCGCGGGTGTCCGCGTGTGGCTGTGGGCCGGCGTGGGCGTTGCACTGCTGTGGCTGCTGGGTCTGTGGGCCCCGGTGGCGCGGCTGTGGCTACAGCGCGGGCAGTTGCGCCGCCATACCGTCAGCGGACCCGTGCAGGAGCTGATGTGGGCGCGCCGCAACGATGGTCGCCAAGGGGTTGAGCATGCGCTGTTCGCGCGGCTGGGCGGGCATTGGCATCTTCTGGACACGGCCGGCAAGGCCAGTGCGCTGCAGACCGCGCTTGTTCCCGGCGCACCGCTCACGGTGCGTTATGCGGTGCTGGGCGACCACCGCGTGCGGCTGCGGCATTCGGCGGCGCTGGCCTGAGCGGTCACGGCCGGCGCGCTGCAACGTCTGGCGTTGCAGCGCGTGCCGCTGTCACTTGCGCACGTAGTACGCGCGCGCCTCGCCATGCACCACGCTCAAGGCGTTGACCTTGCCCCACGCATCGCGGTGGAACTCGATCTGCAGTCCGTCGATATCCGGTGACACGAAGCGATTGGGGGCAAGCGGCAGTACTTGCCCGTCCTGCGGCCGCCCGGCAACGCCCACGCGCACCTGTCCGTTGGCCACCTTCACCTGCAATGCCGGAATGTCGAAGATGTCGGCCAAGGCGCGGCGGTGCGCCATGGGCACGTTGCGGTCCTGCTCGAACACGCCGGCGTAGTCGGCATAGGCGGGTGCGCGCAGGTCCAGCGCGACGGGGCGCACGGGCCGGTTCACACCACGGCCCAGTGCGTCGGACAGGGCATTGCGGATCTCGGTGGTGAGCTCGGCACCGTTCTCGCCATTGGTGAGGATGACCAGGCCGTCGCCGCTGTCCAGATAGCCTTCGATCCACGCGCGGTAGCTGTCGTTGGAGCCGCCGTGGTGGAAGATGCGGGTGGCGCCGCTGCCGTCCAGGCGCGGGCCCAGGCCATGCCAGCTCGGGGATACCTCGGTCATCATGTCGATGGCGATCGGCTGCGGCAGGAAACCGCCTGGCGCGCGATAGCTGTTGGTCAGCGCCGCCACGAAGGCGGCCAGGTCGTTGGCGCTGGTCCACAGGCCCGACGCACCGGCTTCGGGGAACGTCTGCCAGCCGCGCGGCAGGGCGGTGGGCGCGCCGTCGCCGTCGTGGGCCTTGGCGATGTTGTCGAGGGTATCCGGCGGGGTGGTGAAGCGGCTGCGCTGCATGTGCAGCGGTGCGAACACCTGCGCGCGGGCGAGTGCATCCAGGGGCTGGCCGCTGGCATCTTCAAGCACCTGCTGTTCCACCATCACCCCGCCGCCGGAATAGTCGCCGCGCTCGCCGGGTGCGTGGATCAGGCGCACCGGTTTGTTCTTGGCCGGGGCGATGCCGTCCAGCGTTTGCAGCAGCGTGGGCAGCGGCTCGCCCGGCAGGTAGTCGGCAAAGCCGTGCACGCCCAGCCCGGCGGTGTGCGACATCAGCATGCGCAGGCTCACCTGCGGGGTCGGGGTGGTGGGCGTCGCCGCCAGCTTCCAGCTGCGCAGGTAGGTGGTGATGTCCTGGTCCAGCGCGAGGCTGCCATTGGCCACCAGCCGCAGCGTGGTGGCCGCGGTGATGACCTTGCTGACCGAGCCGACCGAGAACAACGTGTCCGCGTTCACGGCATCGCGGCTGCCGGCCTGGCGCAGGCCGTACCCGGCACTGTGCACCAGCTTGCCGTCACGCAGCACCGCAATGGCCACACCAGGCACGTGGTAGTGGGCCATGCGCGCCTGCAGCGACCAGCGCGGCAGCGAATCGCTGGCGGGCACCACGCTGGGGCGCAGGCCGGCGGTCAGTGCGCTGTCGATGGCGGTGTCGTGGCGGTCGGCGGCGAAGGCGGGCAGGGCCAGCAGCAGTGAGAGCGTGGTGGTGAGTGCGCCACGCAGCAGGATGTGGCGGGGCGGCAGCACGGTGGCGGCAGGGGAAGCGCGACGGATCGAAACCATGCGGAACCTCGGGGTGGGGTGTGCGGGCGGGAAACCGGACGTGCGGCGCTGCCAAACGCAGGCCGCAGTCGGCCGGTGATGGCCGGGTGGCCACCACGTGGGGGTGCTGTTGCAGGGACGGGTTACGCGCGGTGTGCGCGTGGGCTCAGCGGCGGCCGGTGACAGCGCCGCGTTGGATCAGGTAGTCGCGCACGCGGCTGTTGCGCGCCTGGTTCAATGGCGAGCGCCACTGCCCGGCGTCGGCCACCACGCCCAGGTTGACGTCGGCACCGTGGTTGACCAGGTAGGCCACGGTATCCACGTCGCCGGAGCGGGCGGCGTTGATCAGCGGGGTCTCGTCGTAGGCGACGATCCGGTTGACGTCGGCGCCGGCGCCCACCAGCCGCTCCACCACGGGCAGGTGGCCGCGGCGGGCGGCGGCGATCAGCGGGTTGCCGTCGCCACGCGAGGCCAGGTCCGGCGCGGCACCCAGGGCGAGCAGCGCGTCTACCGTGGCCAGTTGCCCGTGGCGCGCGGCGGCGATGAGCGCGGTGCCGTCACCGGGAAGCTGGGTATCCACGGCGACGCCGCCTTGCACCAGTTGCCGCACCTGCGCGAGGTCGCCTTCTGCAGCGGCGTCGAGCAGGCGTTCGGCCTGTGCCGATGCGGTGCGTGTGGCGGTGTCGCTGTTGGGCGCCACCACGGTCGGCGTGCCCAGGCGCGGGGTGGCCGCCACGGTGACACCCACGTGGGTGGCCAGCGCGGCCAGGCACAGTGCGCTCCAGCGCAGCCGGGTACGCCAGCTCACCTGCCCCCGCTGCAACTGCAGCAGCCCGTCCACACGCTGCGTCAGCCCACTGCGGCTGCCCGACATGCCCACCGCCAATGCGGCGCGCTGTGGGCGTTGCTGCACCATGCCGGCGATACCGCGCAGCAGCGAGTCGGCGTAGTCGCGGCCACTGCTGGAGCGGTGTGCGGCGCGGGCATCGCAGGCCATTTCGCGGGCCAGTTCCAGCCGGTTGCCCAGCATGCGCAGGCACGGGCTCCACCAATACACCGCCAGCAGGGTGCGCTGCAGGGCGGTTACCCAGAGATCACGGCGCTGCACGTGCGCGGCTTCATGCAGCAGCAGATCGCGCAGCGCCGGGGGCGACAATGTGCTGGCCAGATGCGGTGGAACCAGGATGCGCGGTGCGAACAGGCCCACCACCATCGGGCCGGCCACCGCATCGGACAGGGCAACGCAGCTGCCGCGCGGCAGTGCCGGGCCCAAGAGGGCATCCAGTGCGGGCGAAGGGCGTGCAGCACGGTGCAGCCGCCGTGCCTGCCAGATGCCCTGCGCCAGGCGCAGCAGTCCCCACAGCGTGCCGAGTAGCCAGATCATCGCCAATGCCTGCAGCGCGGTGGGTACGAAAGCGTCCAGTGTTGCAATGGGTGACGCTGGCGCGGCCGGCACATCGGATACAGGCAGTAGGGTCGACTGTGCTGCAGTGGGCAGGGCCACCCCGGCCTCGGCTACGGTGACCACTTCGCGCGGCAGCAGCACCAGCAGCGGCGACACCGCGGCCAGTGCGAAGGCCCCGCACAGCAGCCACGAACGTGCCTCGGCGCTGAGCCGCGCGCGCTGCCCTACCAGCAGCACCAGCGCCAGCAACAGCGCTGCATGCCACAGGTGCTGCACGGCAACGGTCAACAGGGTGTGGGTGGTGTGTGCGCTCATGCTGATTACCCCGGGGTGCCCGCGTCGTCAACACGCTTCTGCAGGGCGGCCAGTTCGTCGGCGTCCATGTCGTGTTCGTCGATGAGGTGCTGGGCCAGCACGCTGGGCGAGTCGTTGAAGAACGACTTGAGCAGGTTTTCCAGGGCCTGGCGGCGGGCCTCGCTGCGGCTGATGGCGGCGCTGTAGATGAACGCGCGGCCTTCGCTGCGGTAGGTCACCAGGCCCTTCTTTTCCAGCACTTTGAACATGGTCAGCACGGTGGTGTAGGCCACCGGCTTCTTCTTCGACAGTGCGTCGGCCACCTCGCGCACGGAGGCTTCCTTGGTCTTCCACAGCACTTCGAGGATGCGGCGCTCGGAGTCGGTCAGGGTGGGCGAGCTGGGGCGGGCCATGGGCTGTCTACTGGTTTCTTAGTTGATGAGCGGATCGTGCGCCCGCCGCGCTCGGCATGTCAACTATGTAATTAGTAATGGGGCCGGCAACGTGCCAGGCGCGAGGACCCGGGGCGCTTGGATGTGGGGCTGCTGGGTGGGTGCGAAACCGGTGCGCTCAGGCGCTGGCTACCAAGGCCGCCTTACCTGTGCACGCGGCGCTGCGGGCGGCCGGCGAAGCGGCACACCCGTGCGAACGCGGGGCCGCGGGGCAACACTGGCATGTCCCGAGCTGCGTGCTGCTGCGCAGTGCCCTGCGCAACGCGGCGCGCGAGGCGGGGTGTGCGCCCACGCCGTGCAGCAGCAACGTGCGCGCCAGGCCGCCGCAGGCAACGCGCGGCAGGGCCAGCACGGCTGGGGCGGTGGCGCGGGGATAAAGCGGGCGAAGGTCCATCTGTCCCGGTCTCTGTGGAGTGGCACGTGATGCAGCATGCGGCGCAGCTGTCTCACAGGTTGAGACAGCTGCGCCGATGGACCGCGCCGCTACGATGGAGGAGACACGCATGTGTGCGGCGTGGTTGACCCGGAGTGGATGACGCGCCCTACGGTTGATGTGCGATTCATTCCCGTACTCCGTGCGCTGGCGATGCGCACACTGCTGTGCAGGCGGCGTAGACGTTGCGGCGGATTTTTTCACAGGCCGCGCGGTGCCGTCTGCCTAGCATCGGCCACTCTCTTTCCGCCCACACACGGAGTTTCCATGACTGCTTCCCGCGTTCGCCTGCACGTTGAAGATACCGGCGGTACCGGCCGCCCGGTGGTGTTGATCCACGGTTGGCCGCTGTCGGCCGAATCGTGGAAGGCACAGGTGCCGGTGCTGAAGGACGCCGGCTATCGCGTGGTGGCCTACGACCGCCGTGGCTTCGGGCGTTCGGACAAACCGGCCGCCGGCTACGAGTACGACACGCTGGCCGACGATCTGGCCGGGGTGATCAACGACCTCGACCTGCGGGATGTCACGCTGGTGGGCTTCTCGATGGGCGGCGGCGAAGTGGCCCGCTACATCGCCCGCCACGGCGAGCAGCGCCTGCACAGCGTGGTGTTCGCCTCGGCCGTGCCGCCGTACATGCTCAAGACCGATAACAATCCCGAAGGCCCGCTGACCCCGGCCAAGGCCGATGAGATGAAGCAGGGCCTGGAGCGCGATCGCGATACCTTCTTCGATGGCTTCACCAAGGACTTCTTCAGCGCCAACGGTGAGCTCAAGGTCAGCGAAACACAGCGCCAGGAGGCCATCGCATTGTGCAAGCAATCCGACCAGACCGCTGCGCTGGGCTGCATGAAGGCCTTCGGCACCACCGACTTCCGCGAGGACCTGAAGAAGGTCACTGTGCCCACCTTGGTGCTGCACGGCGACAGCGATGGCACGGTGCCGTACGAGGGCTCGGGCAAGCGCACCCACGCGGCCATTGCCGGGAGCGAGGCGGTGGTGCTGAAGGACGCGCCGCACGGCTGCAATGCCAGCCACGCCGAGCAGTTCAACGCGGCGTTGGTTGCGTTCCTGGCCAAGTGACGGTGCGGTAGCATCTGCCCATGCGCCAGACCCGCACCCCGCCGTGGAAGAAACCCAACCCCAATGGCGGGGCCTCGCGCCCGTTGTCGCCGGCACAGAAAGAAGCCGCACGGCAACGGGCCGAAGAAAACGGCCGGGCGTATCCAAACCTGGTGGACAACATGTGGGCGGCAAAGCTGCCGCGCGGGGACTAACGCACCCCGCTCACGCGCCGTCGCCCGGAAACGGGCGGCGACGTCAGCGGCGAACCGCGAGTACGCCGTCCATGGCCAGGTCGGCCTTGAAGCCGGCCTTTTCCAGACGCTTGGCCACTTCGCGCGGCACATCGCGGCCGCTGGTGAGTTTGTTCGGCGCGCCGGTGTAGTGGAACATGCGCCCGCCCTTGCGGATCACCCGCGCCAACTGGTCGTAGAACACCTGCGAATACAACTCGCCGGCAATGCCGAAGCGCGGCGGGTCGTGCAGGATGGCGTCTACCGAGCTGGATTCGATCCCTTCAATGGCCTGTGACACGTCGGCATGGGTCAGCGACAGGCGTCCGCCGCTGCTGGCCGCCTCCGGGTCGGGCGACCACGGGTTAAGCGTGCGCAGCCACAGGACGTCCGGGTTCTTCTCGAACGACTGGATACGGGTAACACCACCTTCCAGGCAGCACGCCGCGAAGTAGCCGAGCCCGCCGCACGTATCCAGCACGAACTTGCCGGCCGGGGCAATCAGCGCCACCTTGCGCCGCGCATCTTCAAACGGCGACACCTGCGCGCTGGGCAGCATCTTGATGCCGTCGATTTCGAAGGTGGGGGCATCCCACTCGGTGGGCACCAGCTTGATCAGCGCCGAGCCGAAGCGCGACACCGCGAGGAATTCTTCGCCGTCCCAGTAGTACAGGGTGCGGTCCTTGGTCTTGCCCGGGTAGTCGTAGCGCTCGCCCTTCCACAGCCAATGGTCGGCGGCCAGCGTGGCGGTGCCGGTGGACAGGCCCAGGTCGAGCGAGCCGGTCCATTCGGTTGCGCCGCTGTCGCGGGCGCGGGTGAGGGCTTCGGCAAGCGGGCGGGTCAGCAGGGGGCCGGTGTAATGGGGCACGGGAGTGGGGGCGCCGGGGCTGCGGGGCAGCGTGGCGTCAGGTCAGCCAGGGGAGGGCATCGTACCTGAGACCGCGCCCGGGGGCAGGCTGCGGGAGCGCGGGAGGCTCTATAGTACCGGCGGCATACCGTGCTGCAGGGCCTTACAGGGAATCGACGTGGTCACACCGTTGGAGTACATCCGCCATTTCCCGCGCTGGGCGCGCGCACTGATGATGCTGGGCGTAGTGCTGGTTACCGGCTGCAGCGCGCCGCATGGCCCGCCGGCAGGCGCCTTGCAGGACGTGCAGTCCATCGTGATCCGGTACCAGTACAGCGGCTGGGGCCGGGTGGACGAAGTGCACCGATTGGAACCGGGCGCGGGCCGACGCACGTTCCAGCGCAGCTCGCAGCTGGACAGCCAGGACGACCCGGATGCGGTGGTGACCGATGCGATCCCGGCGCAACGCGTTGCCGAGCTGCTGTGGGCGGTTTCCGCTCCACCGTGGTCGCGCGAGCGCGGCGTGGACGCGGTGGCGCGACGGGTGCGGCCAGCGCGGATACTGGAACAGGCGCTGCCGGACTATTCGACGCCGGCACCTGGTTGCACCCCGCGCGCGTTCGAGGCCAAGGTGCATGCGCTGCTGCAGGGCGCCTCCCTGAAGGCACAGCTGGGTCGTTACTACGCCAGCGGCATCTGGACCGATGATGACCCCGCCATGCGGGTGGTGATCCGCTACGAGCACCGACCACCGCAGGTGCTGGCTTCCAACGAGCGCACGTTGCTGATGCTGCCGTGGGTGCTGGGTGACCCCGGTGCAGGCGATGCCGCCGTGACCACCTGGTCGGTGCCGGTCAGTCAAGCGCTGCGTCGGCTGCTGCCCGACTCCTCCAAGGCGTTTGAACGGCTGGGCCGTCGCGAGGACGCGATTCTGGTGGAGCGGATCGCCGCCACCGCGCGGGTCGCCTGCGAGGCGCAGCATCGCTGATGACGGTGCGCGTCAGGTTCCGTAGCGCAACAGCGTTCCGCGGCTGAACAACCACTGGCAGCGTTGCTTGCGCATGGCACGCACCTGGCCGCCTTCGACCACCACATGCGCATCGTCCAGCGCTTCGCCGTGGACGCGTGCACCGGCCTTGAAACGGAACACGCCACTCTGGCCGTCCGGGGTCAGCAGGGCGTCTTCGATCTGGGCAAGCTCGGCCGCATTGAACAGGGTCGCGCGCTGCTCGTCGTCGGGGGTGATCAGCGGTGTGTCCACCTGGCGCCAGGGCGAGGCGAGCCGGTAGGCGATGAAGTAACGGCCGTCCACGCGCGTGAGTTTGACGCTTTCCCGGCTGTGTGGCCCCGGTGCGGCATAGCAGCCGATCAACCGCCCCTGGCCGATCGAATCGCCGTTGCCGCAGCCGGCCAGCAGCACAAGCGCAGGCAACAACAGGGCGGACAATCGCATCAGGCAGCCACGGGTGCGGGTGACCGCGCAGTCTAGCGTCGCCACCCCGATGAGGGGATGCCTGACCCGCCGCGGCTCATGCGATGACAGCACCGTGCGTGGCTTTCCCAGCCAGCGGCACTGCGTGTCCTGATCGTTGCTTCGCAGGCGGACACGGACACTGTGTGCATGTCCTCCGATCACCGCCCCTGGCAGCCCGGCAACGCGTACTTCTTCAGCGCGCACCTGCACCGTGCCCACACCGGGTTGCTGGTGGAGCACGCGCAGGCATTGCGGCTGGCGTTCCGCGTAGCGCAGCAGGCACGGCCATTCCGCATCGACGCCATCGTGGTGCTGCCCGACCATCTGCATGGCGTCTGGACGCTGCCGGCGGGGGACGATGACGGGCACCGGCGCTGGACACAGATCCAGGCCATCTTCGACCGCCATCTACCGGGCAAGCCGCCGCGCGCGGTGCTGCGTCGCGATCGTTCCGCGCGGCCGCTGTGGCACAGCAGTTTCCGCGAACACCGCATCCTGGACGAGGACGATTTCCATCGGCACGTGGCCTATGTGCACCAGAACCCGGTGAAGCACGGCCACGTGCGCGATGCGATGGAGTGGCCGTACAGCTCCATCCATCGCACGGGGCGGCAGGAGGAGGTGCCATGCTGAGGTAATGCCGTTGTCGCCAGGATCAGCCGCAGCGCACCTTGAACACCGGCCCGGCCCCGATCAGTACCAGGGCCATGTAGTCGCTGTTCTTGTCCTTGCCCTTGAGCGTGGCGCCCGGGTTGAAGTGGAAGATACCGAACCCGCCAGTGGGCCGGACCAACGCCTTGTCGATCTGGTCGGCATCGTCCTTGAAGTAGCGGGTGATGTCCGCGCGCGAGGAAACCTGCAACGCCGTGGACTCGCGCTGCCATTGCTCGTCGCGGTTGAAGCTGACGAAGTACTGGCCCTGCTGCTGCTCGATGCGGAACTCGGCGGGTTTGCGCGCGTGGGTGGCGTAGCAGCCCAGCAGGGGATCGGCGGAGAACACGCCCGCGCCGTTGTCGTGGTTGCCGCAGGCGCCAAGCAGCAGTACCGGGGCAAGCAGAAGCAGTGAAGCGGCAGGGCGCATGGCGGTGACCTCCTACGGCGATAGGCGCAGTCTAGGCAACCTCGTCCAACGACGCCGTGTAGAGAGGCCACCGTGTACGCCGCTGCCATGCGCCCGGGTGTACGGTGGAGACATTCCAGACGAGTAGCGCCTGTGCCCCAGGACACCCTTTCGCCCGCACCAGCATCCGTTCCCGCATCACCGCGTGCCACGCGCGCGCCCCTGTTGGGGCTGTGCAGTTTCCTTGGCCTGCCCGTAGGCGGTGCGGCCGGCTGGCTGGCCGGCGTGGCCAATCACGGCGTCATTGCCGGGGCCGGTACCACCGGCGTCGCCATCGGCGTGCTCGCGGCGGCGGCCGTGGGGCTGGTGGCCAGCATGGCCTCGCGGGTGCGCCAGGAACGCTGGCCGTGGCTGGGGATCGTCGGTGCGGTGGTCAGCACGGCACCGTTGGCGCTGTTCCTCGTGTCGATGCTGCTGCACCGCTGAGTGCGGTGACGGCGGGCGGCCGCGCGCTGACGCGGGGCCGCATCACGCCCGCCGCTACGGCTGACACCCGCTCAATGCCGATGCCGCCGCCATGCGTTCCAGACATGCGTGGCTGCCAACAGCAGACTGCCGGCGACGGTCATCGGGGTTTCGCTCTCGTGGCTGGGCCACTCGGCGGCGCCGGCCAGCAACAGCAGCAGGCCCAGCGCGGCGCTGGTGACGGCCGCTGCAGGCAGGCGCTGCTGGCGGTGTGCGCGCCACAGGGCGAAGCCGGTCAGTGGGGCGGCGATGGCCACGAACAGCACGTGCACCCATTCGGCCTGCGCCCACACCCCGAACAACGGCAGGGTGGCGGCCAGGATCGGCAGGGCCAGGCAGTGCAGCAGGCACAGGCTGGACAGGGCGATGGCGCCGGCATCGAGCAGGGTTGAGGAACGCTTCATGGGGGTGGGGCCCGGATCGGTGAATGTTATATAGTAACATTTCATTCCGCTGCGGACCCTGTCCTTCCATGAACGCCACTGCTGCCCCCACCGATGCCCGCCTGCCGGTAACCGTGTTGTCCGGTTTCCTTGGCGCCGGCAAGACCACGCTGCTCAACCAGCTGCTGCGCAACCGCGAGGGACGGCGGGTGGCGGTGATCGTCAACGACATGAGCGAGATCAACATCGACGCGCAGCTGGTGCGCGATGGCGGCGCGGCGCTGCGCCGTACTGAAGAGACCCTGGTGGAATTCAGCAATGGCTGCATCTGCTGCACCCTGCGCGACGACCTGCTGCAGGAGGTCAAACGGTTGGCCGCCGAGGGCTGCTACGACTACCTGCTGATCGAATCGACCGGTATCGCCGAACCGATGCCGGTGGCGGCCACGTTCTCGGTACGCGATGAGGACGGCTTCTGCCTCAACGACATCGCACGGTTGGACACGATGGTGACGGTGGTGGACGGGCAGCAGTTCCTGCACGACTTCGGCTCGACCGACCGGCTTGCCGACCGTGGCCAGCAGGCCGGCGCCGATGACGTGCGCGGGGTGGTCAACCTGCTGGCCGAGCAGATCGAGTTTGCCGATGTGATCGTGGTGAGCAAGTGCGACCTGATCACCGACGACACGCTGCAGTCGACCCAGGCCGTGCTGCGCGCGATGAACCGCGACGCGCGGCTGGTGTTGTCCGAGCACGGCAACGTACCGCTGCACGAGGTGCTGGACACGCATCGCTTCGACTACATCAAGGCGCAGTTGGCACCGGGCTGGATGCAGGCACTGCGTGGCGTGCATACGCCGGAGACCGAGGAGTACGGCATCAGCAGCTTCGTGTACCGGGCGCGCCGGCCATTCCACCCGCAGCGCTTCGCGCAGCTGCTGCAGCAGGGGCTGGGGCCGGTGATCCGCAGCAAGGGCTTCTTCTGGCTGGCCAACCGCATGGACTGGGTGGGCGAGCTGTCCAGCGTGGGCGCGGCTACCCGCACCGAGGCTGCCGGTTTCTGGTACGCCGCGCGCCAGCGGGTGGAGGCCGGGTTGGAAGACACTCCGCCGCTGCTGCCGCCGCCGCAGGTGCCGTACACCGACGTGGGCTGGGTGCGCCAACAGGCCGCCTGCTGGACCGCGCCGATGCCGGGCAGGGACGAGGTGGGCGATGCCGGCGAGTACCAGACCATGCGCCGGATGTGGCACCCGTGGTGGGGCGATCGCCGCCAGGAGCTGGCGGTGATCGGGGTGGAGATGGACGAGCGCGCGGTGCGTGCCGAGTTCGACGCTTGCCTGCTCACCGATACCGAAATGCGCGCCGGACCGATGCTGTGGCAGCTGCTGCCCGACGCGTTCCCGGCGTGGTCGCGGCACTGACGCGTCCGTTTACACCGCCGTCAACGACCAGCCTTCGGCGGCTGCGTCCAGGTAGTGGGTCAGCCCCACGGCGTCGAGCAGCGCCGGGTCGTGCGAGACGAGCATCAGCGTGCCCGGGAACTGGCTGAGCATCTGCTCCAGCGCGGCCAGCGAGGGCAGGTCGAGGTGGTTGCCGGGTTCGTCGAGCAGCAGCAACTGCGGCGGCGCGCGCGCGTACAGCACGGCGGCCAGCGCGGCTTTCAGGCGCTCGCCGCCACTCAGCGTGGACAGCGGGCGCAGGCTGCGTTCGGCGTCCAGCCCGAGCAGCGCGAGCCGGGTGCGCGCATCGGCGTCGCCGCCGTCGGGGTGGGCATCGCGCAGCAGCTCCAGCGCCGTTGCCTGCGCCGGCAGCGACGACAGGGATTGGTCGAGCAGCGCGGTGCGCGCGGCTACCGTGCAGGTACCGGCGACGGCCTCACACTGGCCGGCCAGCAGCCGCAGCAACGTGGATTTGCCACTGCCGTTCGGGCCGCGCACGCCGATGCGTTGGCCGCGCTGCACCTGCAGGGTGTGGTGCTGCCACGGCGGCGACACCCACGGCAGCTGGACGTCGGTGAGCTCGGCCACGCGCTGCGGCCCGGGCTCTGCGTGGTGGGGGGGCAGCAGGGCAATTCCGGTGGCATCGTCCAGCTGCGCAGCGGCGTCGCGCACGCGGGCGTCCACCACCGCGCTGCGCTCCAGCTGCTGGGCCTGCCAGCGCCCGGCACTGTGCTCGCTGCGGTTCTTCATGCCGCCCAGCAGGATCGGCGCCTGGTTGGCCGTGCGCGCGGTGCGCTGCGCGCGCGACTGGCGGTGCTCAAGCCGTTCGCGTTGTTCGCGCGCGGCATCGTGCTGGTGGCGCCGCTCGCGCTTGCGCAGGGCGAGCAGTTCGGTGGCGGCACTGTGCTCGTCGTGCTTCTGCGCGGCGTACAGGTCGTAGTTGCCGCCGTAGCTGCGCAGCCCGCCCGGCGACAGTTCGACGATGCGCTGCATCGCGCCCAGCACGCGGCGGTCGTGGCTGATCACCACCAGGCCGCCGCGCCATTGCGCCAACGCATCCAGCAGCCGCGTGCGGTGGCTGGCATCGAGATGGTTGCTGGGTTCGTCGAGGATCAGGCCGTCGGCCTGCGACAGCAGCGCACCGCCAAGGGCCACCTGCATGGCCTGGCCACCGCTGAGCGACGCGGCCGGCCGCGCGGGATCCAACGGCGGCAATCCCAACTGCTGCCATTGCGCCTGCAGCTGTTCGCGGATGTTCCAGCGCTCGCCCACCACGGTGAAATCGGCGGGGTCGACACTGCCGGCCTCGATGCGCGCCAACGCATCCAGCAGCGGGGCCACGCCGGCCAGGGCGGCGATGCTGCCCGGTGGGGCGCCGCTGTGCTGGGCCAGCAGGTGCACATGGCCGGTGCGCTGCACCTGGCCGGCGCTGGGCGCGTGCTGGCCAGCCAACACGCGGGCCAGCACGCTCTTGCCCACGCCATTGCGCCCGACCAGGCCAGTCGGGGTGGTGTCGATGTGGGTGCTGATATCGGAAAACAGGACCCGCCCATCGGGGAGGGTGCAGGTCACGCGGTCGAGCGTGAGAGAAAATGCGGTCATGCGACCTCCAGGGATGCCGTGGGTTCCCTTCACGCACGGGGCGGGAAGGACACAGGCCGTCAAACAGACGGCGGGGCATCACTGGCGCATGCGGGCATACCTCATTACACAGGCGACTGGCTGTCGCGCGGCCAGTATAGATTTGCACCGGGCCAAGGGAGTGAATGCACGCTGTTCAACAGCTAACCCCGGTGAGCCGCGCGCTGACGAAATCGATGAATACCCGCAGCTTGGGCAGCACGTGGCGGCCCGACGGCCACAGCAGGTGGAAGGTGCCGCAGGCGTGGATCTGCTCGGGCAGCACGCGCACCAGGCGGCCATCGGCCAGCGCAGCACGCACCGAGTGCTCGGGGATGTAGCCGATACCGCGCCCGGCCAGCGCGAAGGCCAGGCGCGCCTCGATGGTGTTGGCCACCATCGATACCGGCAGCTCCAGCGCCGGTTCTCCGGGCGCGCGTGGCAGCGGCCACGGTTCCAGCTTGCCGCTGCTGGGGTAGCGGTAGTGCAGGCAGTCGTGCTGCAGCAGATCGGGCGGGGCCTGGGGCGTGCCGCGCCGTGCCAGGTAGTCCGGCGAGGCCACCAGGTAGCGCGGGAACACGCCCAGTCGTCGCGCGCTGAGCCGTGAGTCGGACGGCTCGCCCACGCGCAGCACCGCATCGAAGCCTTCCTCGACCACATCCACCAGGCGGTCGTCGAAATCCAGCTCCAGGCGGATGCCGGGGTAGGTGGCCATGAACGCCGACAGGATCGGCAGCGAGAGGTCACCCACCAGCGGCAGGCTCAGCCGCAGCACGCCACACGGGGCGGCGGCCTGCTGGGCCAGTTCGGTGCGGGCGGTGTCCAGCTCGTCGAGGATGCGCCGGCACCGCAGCAGGAAGCGCTCGCCCTCGGCGGTGAGGGTCACGCTGCGCGTGCTGCGGTGGAACAGGCGCACGCCCAGCGCCTGCTCCAGGCGCGTGATGGTCTTGCCGGTGGCCGAGGCCGACACGCCGAGCAGGCGTCCGGTGTCGACGAAGCTGCGGGTGTCGGCCACGTGCACGAAGGTCTGCAGGTTGCCGATGTTGTCCAATGCCGACATGGCCGCACCCAAGGGGAAAGGCGCCACTCTAGCGGCCCGGCGCAGCGGTGGCGCGCGGCCGGTGGGATGCAGTGGTGCGTGCCGCGGTGGCATCGGCTGCATCCCTTGCTGGTACGGGGTCTGCGCGGATTGCGGAATGCAGTGTCCGGAATGTGTGGACCGCTGCCTGGGTGTTTGGCGCGCCGCCGAACGCCGAGCATGGCGCTCCCCCTGTTGCTGGAATGCCGCCATGTCCTCCGTGCTTGATGCGCCCCCCTTTGCCCCGCTGCGGCTGGCCGCGGTGGATGCCTTACTGTCACTCGCCAGTGCCAGTGCCTGTTCCAGCAGGACGTGGGCATGAGCGGCGCAGGCATGAGTGGCGAGGCCGGCGCGTGTGCGCTTGCCGCTGAGCCCGTAGCGGCCGAACGGTTGCCGCTGTCCGGGTTGCTGGCGCTGGCCTGCGCCGGCTTCATCACCATCCTCACCGAAGCCTTGCCGGCCGGGCTGCTGTCGCCGATGAGCGCCGATCTGGGCGTGAGCCGCGCGCTGGTGGGCCAGCTGGTAACCATCTATGCGTTCGGGTCGCTGGTGACCGCGTTGCCGATGACCGCCCTTACCCAGCGCCTGCCGCGGCGACCGCTGCTGCTGGCCGCGATCGCCGGTTTCGTGGTGGTCAATACGATTACAGCCCTGACCCACCACTACGCGGTGATGCTGGTGGCGCGCTTCGTCGCCGGTATCAGCGCGGGCTTGCTGTGGTCGTTGGTGGCCGGCTATGCCAGCCGTATGGTGGCGCCCCGGTTGCAGGGGCGCGCCATCGCGGTGGCGATGGTGGGTACGCCGTTGGCGTTGTCGCTGGGCATTCCCGCCGGCACCTTGCTCGGGCAGACCATCGGCTGGCGCTGGGCGTTCGCGCTGATGTCGCTGCTCAGTGTGGGCCTGCTGGTGTGGGCACGGCTGGCCTTGCCGGCGCTGGCGGCACCGGGCGCGGGCGCGCGGCAGACGCTGGGCGCGGTGTGGCGGCTGCCGGGCATGCGCGCGGCGCTGTTGACCATGTTCCTGTTCGTGCTGGCGCACAACGTGCTGTACACCTACATCGAACCGTTCGCGGCCTTGTCGGGCGCGGTGGCCTGGCTGGACCGGCTGCTGCTGGTGTTCGGTGTAGCCGCGCTGGCGGGCATCTGGATCACCGGGTTGTGGGTGGACCGCTGGCTGCGCGTGCTGGTCCTGGCCAGTACGGCCGGGTTCGTGCTGGCGGCGCTGGCCTTCGCGCTGTGGCCCGCATCGCCTTGGGTGCTGGTGCTGGGCACGGTGGTGTGGGGCATGGCGTTCGGCGGCGTACCCACCTTGTTCCAGACCGCCGTGGCGCGCCGCGCCGGGGTGGCCGGCGACATCGCGCAGTCGTTCGTGGTCACCGGCTGGAACCTGGCCATCGCCATCGCCGGGGTGGTGGGTGGGGTGATGCTGGAAACGTGGGGCGAGCGGTGGCTGCCGGCGGTGGTGCTGGCACTGTTGGCCGCCACGCTGGTGGTGGTGATGCGCCGGCCGGGGGCGTGGGGGCCCAGCGCGGATCGGTAATTAGGACGCGTAGTGCCGGGCTCTGCCCGGCATTCCCGCAGAAGAGCAGCCGGGCAGAGCCCGGCTCTACGTCTTCCGGCCAGGCATGACCCATGGTTTAAGGTGGTGCCACGGATCAGGAGGGTTGCGTGCGCCACATCGTATTGCGTTGGATGGGACTGGGACTGCTGGGACTTGCCGCTGCCGTGCAGGCCGCGCCGGACCAGCGCATTGCGCTGACCATCGACGACCTGCCCTGGCAGCGGCTGGATGAGCGCGACGATCCGGAGCTGGCACAACGCCACGCGCAGCTGCTCGCCGCGTTGAAGGCGGCGCAGGTGCCGGTGGTGGGGTTCGTCAACGAGATCAAGTTGGAGCGCGATGGCCAGGTGCAGCCGGCGCGGGTGCAGATGCTGCGCGACTGGCGGGACGCCGGGTTCGAACTGGGCAACCACACCCGTGGCCACGTGGACCTGCATGCGATCGGGCTGGACGCCTACGAACAGGACATCCTGCGTGGCGAACAGACCTTGCGCCCGTTGCTGGCCGAACGCGGGCAGACCCCGCGCTGGTTCCGCCATCCGTACCTGCGTGCCGGGGAGACGCCGCAGCAACGCGCTGCGCTGGCGGCCTTCCTGGACCAGCATGGGTATCGCATCGCGCCGGTCACGGTGGACAACAGTGAGTGGATCTGGGCGTTCGCCTACGACCATGTGCGCGACACCGAGACTGACCCGGTAGTGCGCGAGGCGCGGCTGCGCCAATTGCGGCGTGGCTATGTGCCCTACATGCTCAACAAGCTGGACTACTACGAAGACCAGTCGCGGCAACTGCTGGGCCGGTTGCCGGCGCAGGTGTGGTTGATGCATGCCAATGCGCTCAACGCGGCCAGCATCGACGAACTGATCGCCGCTACCCGTCGCCGGGGCTACACGTTCATCACCTTGGCGCAGGCGCTGCAGGATCCGGCGTATGCGCATGCCGACGGCTACAACGGTGCCGGCGGCATCAGCTGGATCCACCGTTGGGCAATGGCCGAGGGCAAACCGCGCAGCTTCTACGCGGGCGAGCCCAAGGTGCCGCGCTGGGTGCTGGAGTTGGCGGGTATTGCGGACGAGTAGTGCCGGTCCCCGGAACGCGTAGTGCCGGGCTCTGCCGCGCCGCGCGACCGGTGGGCGCCAATGCGTACAACGCGTCGCCACGCGCCTATACCCATCCGCGTTCCCCGGAAAACGTAGTGCCGGGCTCTGCCCGGCAGTTCCGTATTACCCGCATAACAGCAGCCGGGCAGAGCCCGGCTCTACTCCACCGCGCTGTTCGGGTTCTGGAAGTTCTCGCGGGCCTTGCCGTACTGCTGCAGGCGCTGGTGGTGGAAGGCGATGAACTCCTCCGGGGGCAGTGCACGCGAGAACAGCCAGCCTTGCCCGAACTCCACCTGGCGGGCCTGCAGATAGGCCAGCTGGGCGGGGGTTTCGATGCCTTCGGCCACGGTGAACAGGCCCAGGGTCTTGGCCATGTCGATGATGTGCGAGGTGACCGGGCTGGTGGCGCTGTCGGTGCCAATGGCATCGATGAACGACTTGTCGATCTTCAGGGCATCCAGTGGCAGCTGCTGCAGGTACTGCAGGCTGGAATAGCCCACGCCGAAATCGTCGATGGCTACGCAGTGCCCGGTGCGCCGCGCGATGGCGAGCGTGTTGCGCGCGCGCTGGATGTCGATGAAGCCCCGTTCGGTGGCCTCCAGCCAGATCTGCTGCGGGTGGATGCCGGTGCCGGCCAGCTTGGCCGCCAGTACCTTGAGGGCGCGCCCGCTGCTGACATCGCCGGCCGACAGGTTGATGGCGATATGCGCGCTGCGGTCCTGGACCAGCAGCTCGCGCATGTCATCGATGACCCGCTCGATCACCTGGTCGGTCAGCGCGTCGATCAGGCCATGTTCCTCGGCCAGGGGAATGAACAGGTCCGGGCGTACGTGGCTGCCGTCGGGCCGGGTCCAGCGCACCAGCGACTCGGCACCCACGCAGATGCCGGTGTCCAGCTCGATGATGGGCTGGTAGTGCATGTGGAATTCGCGGCGGCGCACGGCCGTGGCCAGTTCGCCACGCAGCGACAACCGCCGCCGCGACAGCCACACCACCGCAGCGATCGCCGCCAGCGCGCCGAGCACGCCCAACGGAATGAACTGCCAGAACTGCTGGCGGAAGCTGGCCAGCAGGTCGGTACGCGGGGCGGTGGCGATGGCCAGCCACTCCTGGTCCTGCGCGGTGGCATACAGGGTGTGGCTGTCCATGCCGCTGTGCGGGTTGCGCAGCAGGCGTTGCAGCAGGGACTGGTCGAGCAGGTCCTGCTGGGCCATCAGGCGGCCGTCGGGGCTGGCCACGGCCAGCCGAACGTTGGGATCGGCGATGACGTCCACGAAGCGGGCCGGGTCCATCAGGATGTCGTAGCGACCAAAATGCAGGGCGATCAGCGGCGACCCATCGCCGGCAATCGGGCGTACCCCCAGGGTGATACCGGCGCCGTCCGCGGTGACGTGGTCCGGCCGGGGCTCGGGCACCTGTCCGTCCATCATGCCCCACGAGGTACACCGCAGGCGGCCGTCCTCGAAGTAGCCCACCTGTTCGGCCGAGTGGGTGCTCAGGGTGAGCGCCCGCATCAGGTGCAGGTGCTCGGCCGAGCAGGGCTCCAGCGGGCTCTGGTTGAGGCGGCGCAGGGCCAGCATGCCGGCTTCGTAAGCCCGGTTGGCGCGCAGCAGGGTGCGTTCGGCGGTGAGCTGCAGGCGGACGCACTCGGCCTCGGTGGCCCGGCTCCAGGTGAAATACACCAGCGCAGTGATCGGCACGAACGCGCCGAGCAGGGCGAACAACACGGTGGCGGCGATGATCCTGGCGCGGTTCAAGCAGACCTCGATGCCGTGGAAGGGAGACGGGGGGCGGCGCTCACGACCTCGATCCCCTGTGGCCCGCCGCGCTATCTCACCACCTGACGGGCGCGATTGGAACCGGGATGTTCCGAGGCGCCTGTCAGGCGGCCGCCCGCCGGACCGTCAGGCGGCACCGGGGAGGGCAAAACCGACATTGGCCCGACGCCAACGCACGCAACAGTGGCGCGGCGGCCAGCGGTCTTCTATGTTCAGAGCCTTCGCCCTGCTGGCCCCGTCCATGACCGATCCCGCCGTGCCGCCGGAACACCTCCGGCGCAGCCTGTCCAACCGCCACCTGCAGCTGATCGCCATTGGTGGCGCCATCGGCACCGGCCTGTTCATGGGCTCGGGCAAGACCATCAGCCTGGCCGGCCCGTCCATCGTGCTGGTCTACCTGATCATCGGCGCGATGCTGTTCTTCGTGATGCGCGCGATGGGCGAGCTGCTGCTGTCCAACCTGGAATACAAGTCGTTCATCGACTTCTCCACCGACCTGCTCGGGCCCTGGGCCGGGTTCTTCTGCGGATGGACCTACTGGTTCTGCTGGATCATCACCGCCATCGCCGATGTGATCGCCATTGCCGCCTATGCGCAGTTCTGGTTTCCCGAGCTGGCGCCCTGGATACCGGCGCTGCTGTGCGTGATCCTGCTGCTCAGCCTGAACCTGGTTACGGTGAAACTGTTCGGTGAAATGGAGTTCTGGTTTGCGCTCATCAAGATCATCGCCATCTGCGCGTTGATCATCACCGGCTTCGGGCTGGTGGCGTGGGGCTTCACCTCGCCGTCGGGCCACCAGGCCTCGTTTGCCAACCTGTACAACGACGGCGGCATGTTCCCGATGGGCATGGCGGGGTTCTTCGCCGGTTTCCAGATTGCGGTGTTCGCCTTCGTCGGCATCGAACTGGTCGGCACCACCGCCGCTGAAACCGCCGATCCCGAACGCAACCTGCCCAAGGCGATCAACTCCATCCCGGTACGCATCATCGTGTTCTACGTGCTGGCGCTGATCGCGATCATGGCCGTCACCCCGTGGCGCGAGGTGGTGCCGGGCAAGAGCCCGTTCGTGGAGCTGTTCGTGCTGGCGGGCATTCCGGCCGCGGCCAGCCTGATCAACTTCGTGGTGCTCACCTCGGCCACCTCGTCGGCCAACAGCGGCATCTTCTCCACCAGCCGCATGATGTACGGGCTGGCCGAAGAGCGGCACGCACCGGGCTTCTTTGCGCGGTTGTCGCGGGCGGCGGTGCCGGCGCGCGGGCTGGTGTTCTCGTGCATCTGCCTGCTGCTGGGCACCATGCTGATCTACCTGATCCCCAACCTGGTCACCGCCTTCACCCTGGTCACCACGCTGGCGGCCGTACTGTTCATGTTCGTGTGGTCGCTGATCCTGTGTTCGTACATCGTGCACCGCCGCCGTCGCCCGCAGCTGCATGCGGCGTCCAAATTCAAGATGCCCGGCGGCGTTTTCATGTGCGGCGTCTGCCTGGCGTTCTTCGTGTTCGTGCTGGTGCTGCTGACCCTGCAGCCGGACACCCTGTACGCGTTGGCGATCAGCCCGCTGTGGTTCCTGTTGCTGGGCCTGGGCTATGCGGCCAAGCGGCTGATCGAACGCTGAGCGCGGCCGGGCCCGCCGCCGCGGCGGGCCCGGTATTCACCTTCGGTTCGCGGGCGTGGCCGGATGATCGCGCCGCACCCTTCCGTGCCCCGATCCGAGCCCATGAATCCGACCCTGCCTGCCGCGTTGGCCCTGTTGTCGATGCTGCTGCCGTGGTCGGCGTCGGCGCGCACGGTGTACCGCTGCGTGCGGGACAACACGGTGAGCCTGGCCACCGCCCCCGAGCCGGGGTCGAAGTGCACGCCGCAGCAGATCGATGACAGCGCCGTGCAGACCCCCAACCTGTGGGGCAACATGGGCATCTTCAGCGGCACCCTGTACGAACGCGAGCAGGACGGCGCGCTGGTGTATTCCACGCGCAACCTGCCCGGGTCACGCGTGTTCCTGAAGTTCACCGTGGCCACCCCGCCCGGCGAGCCGGCGCATGAGGGGCTGGGCAAGGTGGGCACGCCGCAGCTCAACCGCCATGCCAAGCAGTTCAAGGCGGCCGCCAAGGCCACCGGGGTGGACGATGCCTGGCTGCGTGCGATCGCCCATGCCGAAAGCGGCTTCGATGCCGGTGCGATATCGCCCAAGGGTGCGCAGGGCGTGATGCAGCTGATGCCCGATACCGCCACCGAATGGGGCGTGGCCGACCCGCTGTCGGCCGAGCAGTCCATCAACGGGGGCGCGCGCTACATGAAGGCGCTGCTGAAGCGCTACAAGGGCGACCGCACCCTGGCGGCGGCCGCGTACAACGCCGGCATCGGCGCGGTGACCCGCTACAAGGGCGTGCCGCCGTACGCCGAAACCCTGGCGTACGTGGAAAAAGTCAGCGCGTTGTACCAACGCTACCGCGAGGCGATGGGCTTCAAGGTGGAAACGCCGGCGCGCTGACCGCGGCGTGCGGCTTCAACGCCACGCACCGCGCCCGTAGATCGGCAAGGTCTCGCGGCGGCCGACCCGTTCCAGCGCGGCGCGCACATCGGGTCGCTTCAGCAGCGCTTCCCAGCGTGCGTCGTTGTCCACGTCGGCGGGCATCGGGGGCAGCGCGCGGAAGTCCTGCATCACCTCCAGCAGGTCCTGGCGGCGCCGGGGCGACTGGAGTTCGGTGATGACCCAGCGTGCCGCCTCGTCGGTGCGCTGCTCTTCCAGCAGCACGTTTACGTACACGCTGCGGCCCTCGTCCTGGTTGGCCTGCAACCACTGGCGGGCCTGCGCCGAGCGCGCGGTATCGCCCAGCGTGCGGTACGCGCTGAAACGGATCCACTGGCGCAGGTACTCGCCGAACATCGGTTCCTCATCCAACCCCTCCAATGTCTGCAGGGCACGCGCCGGTTTGGCGCTGGACAGATACCAGCTGGCCAGATAAAGGCGCTGCAGCGGATTCACCGTGTCGCCCTCGTCGGTGAGCGTACTGGCCAGCTCCAGCGTTGCCTCTGTCTGGTCGTCCTGGCCCAGCCGGTGCTGGGCCACGGCACGGTGCAGCAGCACCCACGCCGCATAGGCACCACCGGGGAAGCTGCGCGGGGCGCCGGCCTCGGTCAGGCGCGCAGTGAACGGGTCCGTAGCGGTCAGCACCTGCGCGTGCTCGCCCAGCAACAGCAGGGTATCGGTGAGCGCGGCGAGGTCGCTGGCCTCTGGCTGCAACAAGGCCGACACGCGCAGGGCATCGGCATGGCGACGCGCCGATTGCAGCGGGTCGAAACGGGGATCGCGGCGGTCGACCACGGCATCGAAACGCTTGTCGCTGCGCAGCGCGACCACTTCGATCGGCGCATCGATACGCATCACGGTGGCGGCCAGGCGCTGCTGCTGCCCGGCATCGGCCTGCAGCGTGGCCAGCGTCAGCCACAAGGCCGTCGGCTCCAGGCCATCGACCTTCCACTGTCGGTCGAACAGCACCTCCAGCAGCGCGCGGTAGTCATCGGGTTGCTCCTGCAGCGCATCGCCCAGCCGGTACACCAGCGGGGCATCGATGTCGGCCAGGAACCGGTCCGATGCACGCAGCGAGCGGGTGATCAGGGCGGCGCCCTGCACCGGTTGGTCCTGCAGCAGCTTCAGGCGACCCAGCACGTACAGCGCACGCGCGTCGTCGGGTGCCTGCTTCAATGCGGCATCCAGATAGCGCTGCGCTTCCTGCGGCTGGCGCGCATTGAAGGCGGTGCGCCCGGCACTGACCAGGCCTTCCAGGCGCTGCGCTGCATCCAGGCTGGCGAGATCGGGGTCGTTGAATACGCGCTCGAAACCGATCAGCGCACCCACGCTGTCGCCCTGCTCGGAGAGCGCGATGGTGTCGGTGAGGCGTTGCGCCAAGGCATCTTCAGACGGTGCGGCCGCCGCCGTCGCGGCGAGTGCTGGCATGCCGGACATCGCCAGCAGCAGGGACAGGGCGAGGCGATGGTGCGGGCGGTGCATGGCGCATCCTTGCGTGGGGTCTGCACCGATTGAACCCGGAACCACGCAGCCACACAAGCGCATGGGGTGTGCAGACGCGCAGGCAACGTTTAAGGTCTACGCCGGACAAGCGCAGGGATGGCAATGAAACGTTGGCAGGTAATGATCGGCGGGGTGGTGGCGATCACCGCTGCGGCACTGGCATGGACGTTTTTCGACACGCCTGCATCGGCGCCGGTTGAACAGGGCCCGGTACCCACGCCGCTGGCGTGGCAGGCGCAGATCGACACGCTGGCCGGCGATGGCGTGGGCGGCCTGCGCGATGGCGCGGGCGCACAGGCGCGCTTCGCCGACCCGTATGCGCTGGCGGTGGATGCGCACGGTGTGGCCTACATCGCCGATGCCGGCGACAACAATCGTATCCGCCGCGTGTATCCCGATGGGCGCGTGGATACGTTGGCCGGCACCGGTGAGGGGTGGCGCGATGGGCCCGGCGTGCAGGCACAGTTCCATACCCCGTCCGGCATCGCGCTGGATGCCGCGGGCAACGTGTACGTGGCCGATACCGGCAACCACCGCATCCGCCGGATCGGTCCCGATGGCGTGGTGAGCACGCTCGCCGGCGACGGGGTGGCGGGCTTTGCCGATGGGCCGGCCGCGCAGGCGCGGTTCGATGCGCCCATGGGCGTGGCCGTGGATGCCACCGGCCGCGTGTACGTGGCCGATACCTACAACGACCGCATCCGGGTGATCGAGCCGGACGGCACGGTGCGCACGGCAGCAGGCGGCGAGCACCCGGGCAACGTGGACGGCTTCGGGGCCGAATCGCGGCTGGATACGCCGGTGGCACTGGCGCTGGACAGCCACGGCAACCTGCTGATCGCCGACCTGTACAACAACGCCATCCGGCGACTGTCGCCGGACGGCATGCTGCGCACCCAGGTGGCCAACGGCAGCGTGATGAGCGGGCCGTTGTCGGTGGCCGTCACTCATGATGATGTGCTGTACGTGGGCGATATCAACGGCAAGGTGGTGCAGGTGTCCACCCAGGGCCACCAGGTGGCATTGGCGGGCGTTTCACCGCAGCCGCGCTTTGCGCGGCCCAGCGGGTTGGCGCTGGATGCGCAGGGCGGTGTCTATCTGGCCGATGCGGCGGCGTACCGCGTGCACCGGCTGCGTCCGCTGGACATCGGTGCGGTGCCGGCACCGGCGTTGACCGGTCCGGCCGCCGACGCGCCATTGCCGGTGACGGGCGGGCGCTGGCCGCTGGCCCCCCAGGACGGATGGCATGAAGTGGTGGGCACGCTGGGTGAGGTGCGCGGCAACTTCACCGGCGAGAGCCGCCATCACCTGCACGGTGGCTTCGACATCCGCGGCGATGTCGGCCAGCGCGTGCTGGCGATCGCCGACGGCAAGGTCGACAGCGCGTTTGCCAGCTGGTCGGTGGGCGGGCAGGCCGAAGGCCTGGCACTGGGTCGGCTCAAGTACATCCACATGCAGGTGGGGCGCGATCCGCGCGGCCAGGCGTTCGACCCCCGCTGGCAGCAGGTGCTGGGCCTGGACGGAAAGCTGGAACGGGTGCGCGTGCGTCGTGGCACGCGGTTCCATGTGGGTGAACCGCTGGGCAGCATCAACCGCATGGCACACGTGCATCTGAGCGTGGGGGCCAGTGGGTTCGAGCGCAACGCGGTGGCGCTGGGCTTTGTCGGCTACGCCGATGCGTTCGCACCGCGCGTCACCTCGGTGGAAGTGCTGGATGACCAGGATCTACCGATCAAGGCCGTGGGCACGGCGCCGGTGGTGGTGCCACGGCAGGGCCCGGGCGTGCAGATCGTGGTGGAAGCCTGGGACCAGGTGGATCGCAACCTGCCGCGGCGTCGCCTGGGCGCCTACCAGGTGGGGTACCAGATCCTGGATGCGCAGGGCCAGCCGCTGGCCGGTTACGAGCAGCCGCGCTTCAACATCGTGTTCAACCGCATGCCGCCCCAGGACAGTGCCACCGTGGTGGCCTACGCACCGGATAGCGGCATCACCGTGCATGGCAGTGCGGTCACGCGCTTCCGCTACCTGGTGACCAACACGGTGCGCGACGGACTGGTGGAAACCGGGCGCTGGCGGCCCGACGCGCTGCCCGCCGGCGACTACGTGATCCGGGCGAGCGTGCGCGACTACAGCGGCAACGAGGGCGTGGGCGCGCGCGACCTGAAGATCACGCTGCTGTAGCGCGGCTCAGGCGCCGACGCGTTCGCGCTCGGCGTCCATGTCGGCCAGCGGCCGCACTTCGATGCTGCCAAAGCGCGACCACGGAAACTGCCGGGCGATGCGCAGTGCGTCGTCGTGGTCGCGTGCGTTGATCAGGTTGAAGCCGGCCAGCAGTTCGTGGGTTTCGGCGAACGGCCCGTCGATGATGCGCTCCTTGCCCTGGCGGGTGCGCAGGGTACGGGCGCTGTGCACCGGTTCCAGTTTCTGCGCCAGCACCAAGGTGCCGTCGGCCTGCAGTGCATCGGCATGCTGCAGGCAGTCGTGCATGAGGCGGTCGTATTCCTCGCCGGGCAGGGCCTGCAACAGGCCGTCGTCGATGTAGATCAGCAGCAGGAATTGCATGGCCGGCACGCTCCGGGGCAGGGGCGGCCATGATGCCGCAGCTGGCGCTACCGTGCTGTTGCAGCGCGGCACGAGGTGCCTGTTCAGGCGGCACCGGGGGCGGCAGAAAATTATTTTTGCCGGCGTGTCGATTTCCGGTGCCCGGCTGCGTTGTATCCCTTGAAGGGCCCACCAACCGGGCCTGCCCTGAGGGAAACACCGATGAAAGTCATGGTACTGGTCAAGGCGACCCCGGAGACCGAGGCCGGTGAGATGCCGACCGAGCAGGAAATCCGCGCCATGGGCGCCTACAACGAACAGCTGGTGCAGGCCGGCATCATGCTGGCCGGCGAGGGCCTGCACCCCACCTCGCGCGCCCGGCGCGTGGCCTTCGGGGCGCAGGCGCCGTGGGTGATCGACGGCCCCTTCGCCGAGACCCGCGAGCTGGTCTGCGGCTTCTGGCTCTGGCAGGTGCGCTCGCTGGATGAAGCCACCGAGTGGCTCACGCGCGCCCCGTTCGGCCCCGGCAGCGTGGTCGAGCTGCGCCCGATCCTCAGCGCCGAGGATTTCGGCGAGGCCTTCACCCCCGAATTACAGGCGCAGGAACAGCGTCTGCGCGAGCAGATCGGCACCGCCGACTAACCCCCCACGTCCCTGGAGCACACCCATGAAACTGATTCCGTTCCTTGGCTTCAACGGCAAAACCCACGAGGCAATGGCCTTCTACGCGCACGTGCTGGGCGGCAAGGTCACCTCTGAAATGCGGTACCGCGACATGCCGCCCATGGAGAACACCGATGGCTGCGGCGAGATGCCGCCCGAATCCCTGGACCACGTGGCGCACAGCCAGCTGGAGGTGGGCAGCGCGATCCTGATGGCCGCCGATGGCCCGTCCAGTGGCGGGGAGAACAGCACCACCATCAACATCGACGTGGACACGGTGGAAGAGGCCGAGCGCGTGTTCAAGGCGCTGGCTGACGGCGGTGAGGTCAAGATGCCGATCGGCGAAACGTTCTGGGCACACCGCTGGGGCTTCCTGATCGACCGCTACGGCAAGCCGTGGATGGTCAACTGCATGAAACAACCCTGATTCGCACACTTCTAAGGATGGCACCGTGACCGATTCCCCGCAGATGATCTTCGTCAACCTGCCCGTGCGCGACCTGGAAGCGTCCAAGACCTTCTTCGGCTCACTGGGCTACACCTTCAACCCGACCTTCACCGACGACAACGCGGCCTGCATGATCATCAGCGACAGCATCTTCGTGATGCTGCTGGTGGAGTCTTTCTTCGCCGGCTTCACGACTCGGCCGATCAGCGACGCGCGCCAGCAGACCGAGGTGATCACCTGCCTGTCGGCGACCAGCCGCACGGCGGTCGACGCGCTGGTGGACACGGCCCTGAAAGCCGGTGCCAGCGAGCCGATGCCCGCGCGCGACTACGGCTTCATATACCAGCGCGGCTTCCAGGACCTGGACGGCCACCTGTGGGAGATCGCGCACATGGACGGCCAACCGTAGAGCGGGGCTCTGCCCCGCTGGCTGCCGTGGTCGCGCTGGCGGCGGGCTTGTACCCGCCTGCCGCCAGTGCTTTGATCGCCCGCATGGAAAACGCCTTGTCGCACCGCTTGGACACCCTCTGGCGCATGGAGTCGCCGGCCCTGATCGCACGCCTGGCGCGGATGCTGCGCGGCGACGTGGGGCGTGCCGAAGAACTGGCCCAGGACACCTGGCTGGCCGCGCTGGAGCGTTGGCCGACGCAGGGGGTTCCGGACAACCCGGGAGCGTGGCTGATGACCACCGCACGCAATCGCGCCATCGACGTGTTGCGTCAGCACCAGCGCGTGGCCGGCCAGCATGCGCTGTGGGGCAGCGAACTGGAGCCGCAGCCGTTGCCGCTGCCCGACGATAGCGATGCGCTGCAGGACGACATCGGCGATGACCTGTTGCGCCTGATGTTCGTGGCCTGCCACCCGGTGCTTTCGGCCGATGCGCGGGTAGCGCTGACGTTGCGCCTGCTGGGCGGGCTGACGACCGACGAGATCGCGCGGGCGTTCCTGCAGCCCGAACCGACCATCGCCCAGCGCATCGTGCGTGCCAAGCGCACCCTGGCCAGCAAGCAGGTGGCCTTCGAAGTGCCGCGCCAGGCGGCGTTGCCGGAACGGCTGGAGTCGGTGCTGGAGGTGGTCTACCTGGTGTTCAACGAGGGCTACACCGCCAGCGTGGGCGACGACTGGATGCGTCCGGCGCTGTGTGAGGAAGCCCTGCGGCTGGGGCGGGTGTTGGCCAGCCGGTTGCCGGCGTGGCCGCAGGTGCACGGGCTGCTGGCGCTGATGGAACTGCAGGCCTCGCGCGCGGCGGCGCGGGTGGATGCGCACGGCACGCCGATCCTGCTGCCCGAACAGGACCGTGCGCGCTGGGACTGGCTGCAGATCGCGCGTGGGCAGGCCGCGCTGGCCCAGGCGATGGCGCTGGGCGGCAGCGATGATCCCTATGTGCTGCAGGCGGCAATCGCCGATTGCCATGCCCGCGCGCGTCGCGTCCAGGACACCGACTGGGCGGCGATGGCGGCGCTGTACCAACGGCTGGCTGTGCAGCAGCCGTCGCCGGTGATCGAATTGAACCGGGCGGTCGCGGTGTCGCGCGCGCAGGGCGCGGCGGCGGCATGGCCGTTGGTGGAGCAGTTGGCGCAGGACCCGCGCCTGCACGGCTATGCCCCGCTGGCGGCGGTGCAGGGCGACCTGCTGCTGCAGCTCGGGCGCGGCGAGGAAGCGCGCGCCGCCTTCCTGCGCGCCGCCCACCTCACTGCCAACGCCCGCGAGCAGGCGGTGCTGCTGGCACGGGCGCAGGCCGTCCCGATCGCGTAACGCCGGCTGCGGCACACCGTCGGACGGCGCGGCCCCACCGCGGTAGAGCCGGGCTCTGCCCGGCTGCTGTCGCGTCGCGCGGCCCCACCACCGTAGAGCCGGGCTCTGCCCGGCTGCTGTGCATTGCGCGGTGCGGTCGAGGCAGCGGGGCAGAGCCCCGCTCTACGCGGCGGCTGTTGCGGGCTAGGGCAGCGGGGCAGAGCCCCGCTCTACTTCGCCTACACTTGGGGTTTCGTGGTCCTGGCTGTGGAGAGAGCGATGAAACGAGTAGTACTGAGCGTGCTGGCCCTGTCGGTGTCCGGCGCCCTGATGGCGGCAACGCCCAAATTCGACGGGGCGCGGATCTCCGCGGACGTCAAGGAACTGGCCTCCGACGCCTACGAAGGCCGCTCCCCGGCCACCGCCGGTGAAGAGAAAACCGTGGCCTTCCTGAGCAAGCAGTTCGCAGCAGCCGGGCTGCAGCCGGGCGGCGACCTCAAGGACGGCAAGCGCCTGTGGACCCAGGCCGTGCCGCTGCTCAAGGGCGATATCGTCGGTGCGCCGAGCCTGTCGCTGAGCAGCAAGGGCACGCCGCAGGCCTTGAGCCAGGGCAAGGAAATCGCCGTGCGCGCGGCGATGAACGGTGCCAGCAACGTGGACATCAAGAACGCGCCGCTGGTCTTCCTCGGCTACGGCGTCAAGGCCGGCGAGCGCAACTGGGACGACTTCAAGGGCGTGGACCTGAAGGGCAAGATCGCCGTGGTGCTGATCAACGACCCGGACTTTGAAAGCGGCCAGGGCGACTTCGACGGCAAGGGCATGACCTATTACGGTCGCTGGACCTACAAGTACGAAGAAGGCGCGCGCCAGGGCGCCCTCGGCGTGCTGATCGTGCACGAGACGGCACCAGCGTCGTACGGCTGGGCCACCGTGGCCGGCTCCAACACCAACACCATGTTCGACGTGGTCCGTGACAATCCGGCCGACGCACACCCGCTGCTGGAAGGCTGGATCCAGCGCGATCTGGCGGTGGACCTGTTCAAGCGCGCCGGGCTCGATTTCGAGGCGCTCAAGCGCCAGGCACAGACCCGCGATTTCAAGCCGGTGGAACTGAAGGGCGAAACCTTCTCGGCCAAGTACGCGGTCAAGACCGAGGTCATCACTTCGCACAACGTGGCCGCGCGCCTGGAAGGCCGCACGCATCCGGACGAGACCGTGGTGTACAGCGCGCACTGGGACCACATCGGCGTGGGCAAGCCCGACGCCAACGGCGACACCATCTTCAACGGCGCCCTCGACAACGCCAGCGGCACCGCCTCGCTGATCGAACTGGCGCGCGGGTTTGCCAAGGGCAAGCGCCCGGAGCGTTCGGTGCTGTTCCTGGCCGTCACCGCCGAGGAAAAGGGCCTGCTGGGCTCGGAGTACTACGCCAGCCACCCGCTGTATCCGCTGAGCAAGACCGTGGCGGTGATCAACATGGACGGCATGGCGCCGTTCGGGCCGTCGCGTGATTTCGGCATCTACGGGTCGGCCAAGCTGGAACTGCTGGACCAGCTCAAGGACGTGGCCAAGGGCTGGGACATCCGCTACACCCCGGACCCGAAGCCGGAGGCCGGCCTGTTCTTCCGCTCGGATCACTTCCCGTTCGCCAAGCGCGGCGTGCCGGCGGTGTCCTACTCGGCCGGCCAGGATTGGGTGAACGGCGGCGTGGCGGCCGGCAAGGCCGCTTCGGACGACTACACCGCCAAGCGCTACCACCAGCAGGGCGATCAGTGGCAGCCGGACTGGACCTTCGCCGGTGCCTCGCGCGACCTGGAGGTGCTGTACACGCTGGGCAACCAGCTGGCCAATTCCCGCGCCTGGCCGAACTGGAGCGCCGATTCCCAGTTCCGCGCCCCGCGTGAAGCCAGCGCCGCCGAGCGCAAGTGACCCACCGTCCCCACCGGCACAACGCCGGTGGGGACACCCGGGGCGTTACGTTATCCGGGCAGAGCGCGGCTTCATCCCCCCATTCCCCGCCTTCGTCGCATGCCGCTTGTCCTGGCCGGCGGCAGGGCTATGCTCGGCCCATCCCATCGTGAAGACGCCGCCGTGTTCGCCAGCCTCGCACTGATCCTTCGCATCCTGTTGGCCTGGGCCGTCGCCATCATCGTGGCCGGCTTCGTCTGGAGTGGCATCTTCAGCGGCATGGACGATGGCCCCGGTTGGGTCTTCGGGCTGCTGGCCATGTTCCTGGCGGTCACCGCCATCGGCAGCTGCATCACCCACATCCGCCGGGTCTGGTTGATCGCCGGGCGCCTGGACGGCACCACCCTGTCCAGCCGCCAGCGCCGCCAGATCGAACTGCCGATGGATGCCGGCCCGGCCTTCGCGCTGCTGGAAAAGGCCATCGCCGAGCTGCCCCGCGTGGAAGACATCGAAAGCGCCGCCGGCAGCCTGCAGGTGCGCGCCTACGTGCGCCGCGTGGATCCCTACAACGGCCGCCCGCCCTCGCGCTGGAACCTGCCGGCACGGCTGGCGATCCGCCGCAACAGCGTGCTGGCCACGGTCACCCCGGGGCAGGGCACCAGCAGCGTGACCCTGCTGTTCGAACCCGACGCGGGGGTCTGGGCCGACCTGCTGGCCGTGGATGAGGGCAGCAACTTCGAGAATGCCGAAGCGGTTACCCGCGCCATCACCCGGCGGGTGTCCGAGCAGCGCCGCGATGAGCAGGCCGCGGCCGAACAGACCGCCACCGAGAAGGAACTGTCGGTAGCCAAGCTCAACCTGCTGCATGCCCAGGTGGAACCGCATTTCCTGTACAACACGCTGGCCAACGCACAGGTGCTGACCCGTACCGACCCGCCGCGCGCCGACCAGATGCTGGGACATCTCATCCAGTACCTGCGCAGCTCGCTGCCCAGCGTGGAGGAGTCCATGTCCACGCTGGGCGTGGAGCTGGAACGCACCCAGGCCTACCTGGAAATCCTCAAGATCCGCATGGGCGCGCGGCTGGCGCTGCAGGTTGACGTGCCGCCGGCACTGACCGGCCTGCCGCTGCCGTCGATGGCGCTGCAGACGCTGGTGGAAAACGCCATCAAGCATGGCCTGGAGCCCAAGCCGGGTGGCGGCACGGTGTGGATCATCGCGCGCGCCTTCGATGACCATGTCACCCTCACCGTTGCCGACGACGGGCTGGGGTTCGGCCAGGGCACCAGCGGCACCGGCATCGGCTTGAAGAACCTGCGCGAACGCCTGCGTCTGACCTGCGGCGACCGCGCCGGCGTCGCCATCGTGTCCAACTTCCCCAGCGGCGTCGCCGCCACCATCACCCTGCCGCGCGATGCGCGCGAGGCCGTCCATGCAGCTTGATGCCCTGATCGCCGAAGACGAAGACCTGCTGCGGCAGTCGCTGGTGGCGCAGCTGCAACGGCTGTGGCCGGAGCTGCGGCTGGTGGCCGAATGCGAAGACGGTGCGTGCGCGCTGGAACGGCTGGCCGAGTTGAAGCCGGACCTGGCCTTCCTGGACATCCGCATGCCCGGCATCACCGGCATCGACGTGGCACGTGCGCTGCCCGAGATCAGCCCGCGCACCCAGGTGGTGTTCGTGACCGCCTACGACCAGTACGCCATCGACGCCTTCGAACAGGGCGCGATGGACTACCTGCTCAAGCCGGTCAGCGATGAGCGCCTGCTGGCCACGCGCGAGCGCATCCTGGCGCGCATGCAGCAGGGCCGGCCGGACAACGCCATGCTGGAGCAGCTGCTGCAGCGTCTGGGGCAGGGCGGCAGCGCGCCCAGCAGCGCGCCGCCGCTGGCCTGGATCACCGCCAGCAACGGCCGCGACACCCAGCTGATCATGCTCGAAGACGTGCTGTATTTCCGTGCCGACAGCAAGTACACCACGGTGGTCACCGAGCAGGGCGAAAGCCTGCTGCGCACGCCGCTGCGCGAGCTGCTGGACGTGCTGGACCCGCAGCGTTTCCGCCAGGTGCATCGTTCCACCATCGTGAACATGAAAGCGGTGGCGGCGGTGAGCCGCGACGATACCGGGCGCGGCCAGCTGCGTCTGAAACACCGGGCCGAAGTACTCAATGTCAGTCAACCGTTCATGAGCTTGTTCCGGGGCATGTAGCCAGAGCAGGCCCTCATTTTTCCTGGAGTGATCATGCGTACTTTCCTGCCCCTGTGCGTCGCCGTACTGCTGCTGGCCGGGTGCCAGCAGTCCAGCAACACCTCGGTGACCCGCATCCGTGCCAACGGCGTGGATGCGCTGTACAGCAAGAGCACCCTGGTGGACGGCGTGGCGCACTTCGAGTGCATCGCCAGCAGCAGTGGAACCTGCCACTACCTGCTGCTTGATCCCACCTGCAGCAAGGACGCGGCGTGCACCAAACCGCCGCTGCACCGGCTGGCCGTGGCGGTCGGCAAGACCGAACAGATGGCCGGGTTGCCCACCGGCTTCAACCAGTGCGTCAGCGAGCAGCCCAAAGAACAATGCCACCGTGAGTGATCACGGTGGCATTGTGGCTCCCCCCACTTTCCGGGTTGGTCAGAATGCGGGTTGCAGGTGCAGGTTGCTGCGGTTGTCCTGCTCGCCCACATGGTTGAGCTGGCCCACCAGCTCGGTGTGCTGCTGCATCCGACCGATCTCGCGCATGATGCGGATGTCTTCGTGGCGAAGCTCGCGGCGCGCGGTGACGGCCTGCTTGTAGTCCAGCACGTCGGGATAGTGCTGGGCCATGTCCAGCGCTTCGGCCACGCATTCCACGCTGTCGGCGTCGGAGGTGATGCGGGCGCGGCTGTTGAAGGCCTTCATCCAGCGCTCGAAACCGGCCGTGTGGTCGAACATGTTGGCCATGAACCAGATCACGAACAGGATGGAAATCCACGAGCCGAACACGATCACCACGCGGGTGAAGGTGATATGGAAATCGTCTTTCCACAGATAGTTGGAGATCAGGCCCAGGATCAGCAGCGAAGCGGCCTGCCAGCCGACGATCGAGGCCATCAGCCACTGGCCCTTGGCCTTGGCCAGCACCGCCACTTCCTCGCGGATCTGCTGCTCGCTCTTGTTACGCCAATGCGCGACCTGTTTTTCGAACGGGCTGTTGTACAGCTCGTTGTCCTGCAACAGCAAACCCAAACCCTTGAACAAAGCGATCATGACGTGCTCCTTCTGGAACGTGCGGCAGCGCATTGGACGAACGTGAGGCGGATTCAGTTCTAGCACTTCCAGCGGGTCGTGCAATGGGGGAAATGCGAAGCCACCGGGCTGATATTTCTGAATGCGGGTGGCCTGATGCGGTGCATCATCGCCATCGCAGCGTGCGACAAGATGTCGCAGGTAAAATCATGCTGCACCTGCACATCGAACGCCGGTTAAGCGCAGGGGCTCCCCGGGGGCGCCGGGATCGGCCAGAATCGGCCCCGACCGCGCAGACTGCCGTCGCCTCCGCCCGATTGGACCCCCGAGATGCCGCCGTTGCTGCACCGTCTTTCCCAGCCTGTCACCGCGCCCATCCGGCGTTGGGTGCTGGGCGCCTTCCCCCGCGGCCAGAGCGGCATCGAGTACGACCACCCGCAGGGCGATCCGGGCTGGTTCGGGCCGCACAGCGCGACCTGGCGGGTGCATTCGGAATTCCCCGGCATGCTCGCCGGCGGCCTGTGTGCCTTGATGCTGCAGACCCTGCACCCGCTGGCCCTGGCCGGGGTGTACGACCACTCCAACTTCCGCGACGACCTGGTCGGACGGCTGCGTCGCACCACGGCCTTCGTGGCCGGCACCACCTATGCGCCCAGCGCCGAGGTGGATGCGCTGGTGGCCAAGGTCACGCGCATTCACGCGCAGGTGCGCGGGCACAGTGCCGACGGCCGCGCGTATTCAGCCGATGATCCGGCCTTGCTCACCTGGGTCCACGTGACCGAGGCCTACGGTTTCCTGCAAGGCTGCCGGCGCTACTGCCGCGAGGTGCCCGGTGCGGTGGCCGACCAGTATTACCGCGAGTACAAGCGCGTTGCCGAGGCACTGGGCGCCACCCAGGTGCCCGCGTCTGAAGCGGAGGTGGACGCGTACTTCGCCCGGCAGCTGCCGCAGCTTCGGTTCGATGGGCGCTCGCGCGAAGTGCTGGGGGTGTTGTCGGGCATCCGCCTGCCGGTGCCGATGGCCGGATTGTCGCGTGAGCTGTTCCTGGGCGCGGGTGCGGCGTTGTTGCCGGACTGGGCCGAGGCGATGCTGGAACGCACGGCAATGCAACGCGCGCAGGCACGCACGTCCGCCCGCGTGCTGCGCGCGATGACGCCGTTGTTCCGGCGCGCGCTGCAGGATGGTCTGGCCCCGCGTGCCTGCGCGCGGATGGGCCTGCCGGCCAGCGTGCTGGCCGAGTGGCCTCCCCCGTAGAGCCGACCGTTGGTCGGCTGCGCCATCGCCGCACGGCCCGGATTGGCGTGCGGGTGTGCGTGGGGTGTCGCGGAGGGCAGCCGACCAACGGTCGGCTCTACCGGGCGTTCAACACCACGCCGATGCGCGCCGGCTGTTCACCGCGCCCCCAGACGCGAAAACGGGCGCCGAAGCGCCCGTTTTCAGGTGTCACCGTCGCGCGGTGACACCGATCACCACACCTTGACCCGCTTGTCCGGGGCCAGGTACAGCTTCTGGCCTTCCTTGACCTCGAACGCCGGGTACCACGCGTCCAGGTTGCGCACGGTGAGCGCGCGGAACTGGCCCGGTGCGTGCACGTTGGTCAGCAGCGAGTTGCGCAGGGCCTGCTCGCGCGCCTTGCTGCGCCAGGCCTGGGCAAAGCCCAGGAAGAACCGCTGGTCCGGGCTGAAGCCTTCCAGGGTCTGGCCCGGCTTGCCCTGCAGCGACAGCTGGTAGGCGTCGTAGGCGGTGGCCAGGCCGGCCACGTCGGCGATGTTCTCGCCCAGGGTCAGGCGGCCGTTGACCGACACGCCCGGGAACGGCTGGTAGCTGCTGAACTGCGCGGCCAGCGCATCGCCGGCGGCGTTGAACTTCTTCAGGTCATCGGCCGTCCACCAGTTGTGGAGCTTGCCGGTTTCATCGAACAGCGCACCGGCATTGTCGAAGCCGTGGCTGATCTCATGGCCGATCACCGCACCGATCGCGCCGTAGTTCACCGCGTCGTCGGCAGCACCATCGAAGAACGGCGGCTGCAGGATCGCGGCCGGGAACACCAGGCGGTTTTCCAGCGGCACGTTCATCGCGTTGATGGTCTGCGGCAGCATCGCCCACTCGCCGTGGTCGACCGGCTTGCCCAGCTTGGCGATGTTGCGCTGGTACTCGAACTGCTCGGCGCGCTCGGCATTGCCCAGTGCGTCGTCGCGCTTGATCTCCAGGCCGCTGTAGTCGCGCCAGGTGTCCGGGTAGCCCATGCCCACGGTCAGCCCGGCCACCTTGGCCTTGGCGTGTGCCTTGGTCTGCGGCGACATCCACGCCAGCGCGTCGATGCGCTTGGCGAAGGCAGCGATGATGTTCTTGGCCATCTCATCGGCGCGGGCCTTGGTGGCCGGGTCGAAGTGGCGTTCCACATACAGCTTGCCGATGGCCTCGCCGACGGCGTGGTTGCTGTCATCCACCGCGCGCTTCCAGCGTTCGCTCTGCTGCGGGGTGCCGTTCAAGGTGGTGCCGTGGAAGGCGAAGCGCGCATCGGCGAAGGTCTTGGGCAGGTACGGCGCGGCGCGGTCCAGCGCGTGGAAGGCCAGGTAGTCCTTCCACACATCCAGCGGCTCGGTGGCCACCAGGCGCGAGATGCCGGCCACGGCCTTGGGCTGCCACACGATGAAGTCCTGCTGCTCGCCCAACTTGGCACCGGCCAGGAACGCGGCCCAGTCCATGCCCGGCGCCTTGGCGTTCAGGTCGGCCTGCTTCCAGGCATTGGCGCCCTTGGCCACATCATTGGTTTCTTCCTGGGTGGCGTGGGCCTGGGCGATCTTGGTCTCCAGCGCCAGGATGCGCTGCGCCTTGGCCGCCGGGTCGGCAACGCCGGCCAACTGCAGCACCTGGGCGATGTAGGCCTGGTACTGCTTGCGCAGCTCGGCCATGCGGCCGCCCTGCAGGTAGAAGTCGCGGTCGGGCAGGCCCAGGCCACCCTGCACCAGGTACGGCGCATTGCGGTCCGGCTGCAGCAGGTCCACCGACACCCATACGCCGAACAGGCGGTCGGTGTAGAAGTTGGTCGCATTCAGCAGGTCGACGTCGGCGCGCAGGGTGCCACCCAGGGTGGTGGCCAGCGCGGCCTTGTCGGCGATGCCGCCGATCGCGTCCAGTTCCGGCTTCACCGCGGCCACGCCACGCGACTCGATGCCGGCTTCGTCCATGAATGCGGCGTAGTAGTCGCCAATCAGCTTGGCCTCGCCACTGGCCTTGGTGTCGGCGGCGGCGCCTTCAAGGATGGCGCGGGTGTCGGCCAGGGTCTTCTCGGCAATGACATTGAAGCTGCCGTAGCTGGAGCGGTCGGCCGGGATCTCGGTGTTCTTCACCCAGCTGCCGTTGGCAAAGCCGAAGAAGTCGTCACCGGCGGCGACGCTGCGGTCCATGCCGGTCGCATCGAAGCCGAAGCTGCCCAGCTGCGGCTTGGGCGCGGCCGGTGCCGCGGCGGGGCTGTCCGGCGCGGTGGCGACGGGGGCGGCCGGCTCACGGTCGCAGGCGCTCAGGCCCAGCGACAGGCTGGCGGCGATGGCAAGCATCAGGGTAGGGCGGCGCAGCGTGGACATGGACTTCTCAGGCAACGGGGAAACCCCAAGTCTAATCCCCCGGGGACGGGGTGGGTTGCCGCTGCAGCCGTGCCTGGCTGTGCCAAGCGTGGCCGTTTTCCGCGCCGCCCGCCGCCGTGGCTCTTCCCGTGCTGCACGCGCTGGTGCATGCTGGCAGACAGGATTCGGGGCGCGCCCGCGTGCAGGCACGGCGGGGCGACGCAGAGGTCAAGAATCCCGGGCTTCGGCCGCTCAGGTTTGGGGAAACCAGGAAGCGTTTACGCATGAAGTCAGCCCATCGCAGCGGGAGAGGTCGGCAATGCCCGCGTTGAACCGCGCCTTGGCGCGGCCATTGCGCACGATCGTGTGGCTGGGCGTCAGCCTGGGCGTGCTGCTGGCCGTTGGGCTGGCGCTGACGCTGGCCAACGATTACCAGCGCCGCCAGGAAGCCGCGCAGCGCCAGAGCGCGGCGTTGGCCACCGGATCGCAGCGCCTGCTGCGGCTGGAGCTGCGCAACCTGGAGCGGGCCATCCTGGGCATCGCCGAGGACGGCGCATTGCTGTTCGAGCGGGTCCCGATGCAGGCGCCGGACCTGCTGGACGACGCCATCGGCGGGGTACTGCAGCGGCATGCCGAGCTGGACAGCATCGTGGTGGTGGACCAGTACGGCCGCGCACTGACCAGTGGCAGCGGCGACCTGTACCTGCCGCTGTGGGCCGTGGATACCAATCGCGGCAGCGACAGCCGGCTCTACCTGGGGCCGCCGCAGCAGCGCAATGCGCAGCGCTGGGTGCTGCCGCTGGCCTTGCGCATGGGCGACGACCGCTGGCTGCTGAGCCGGCTGCACACCAGCGAGCTGCAATCGATCATCGGTGGCATGGACACCGGCGACCAGGGCGTCATCTCGATCACCGATGCGCAGGGCTACGTGCTGGCGCGCAGCCCGGACACCGTGGGCCTCACCGGGCAACGTTTCGGGCTCGGCAAGCGCGAGATGCTGCGCCGCGACGCCGTGGTGCCGCTGGGCGTTGAAACCAGCGCCATCGACAACATCGAGCGGATTTCCACGCTCACCACGTTGGGTCAGTACCCCATCGCGGTGTACGCCGGGTTGGGCCGCGCGGACGTGCTGGCCCCGTGGTGGCCCTACGTGCAGGCATCGGTGGCGCTGTACTTGTTGTACTGGGGTGTGTTCGCGCTGGTGTTTGTGAGCGTGCGCCGTGCCACCCGCAGCCAGGATGCGCTCACCGAGGAACTGCGCACCGGCCACGCCGAGCTGCTGATGGCCCACCAGGTCGGCAAGGTATGCACGTGGTACGTGGACGAGGATGCCTCGCAGCTGCGCTGGTCGCCGCTGGCGCGGGAGATCTTCGGCATCGAGACTGAAAGCCTGCCGGTGGCCGCGTTCTTCGCGCGGGTGCACCGCGAGGATGCCGAGCGCATGCAGCTGGCCTTCGACAACGCCTTCGCCGGCAACGGCGTGCTGGATGAAATGTTCCGGGTGGTGCTGCCCGGTGGCACGGTGCGCTGGGTGTCGGCGCGCGGCCAGCGGGTGGCGGTGGCGGACCGGCAGCGGCACATGATCGGCGCGCTCACCGATGTGAGCGAACGCGTGCAGGCGCTGGCCCGCGTGCAGCAGGCTGAGCGTCAGTTCCGGCTGCTGTTCGACCGCAATCCCGCCCCGTTCTGGGTGTTCGACCCGGACACACTGCGCTTCATGGAGGTCAACGAAGCAGCGGTGAAGCAGTACGGCTACAGCCGCGACGAGTTCCTGTCGATGAGCATCCTGGACATCCGCCCGCGCGAAGGCTGGGACGAAATCCGCGGCGCGATTTCGCGCGCCACCATCGGCGATGCACAGGACGCGCAGGTACGCGTGCACCGGCGCAAGGACGGCACCCTGTTCGAGGTGCGCGCGCATCTGTCGCGGCTGGATTTCGACGGGCGCCAGGCCTGCCTGGTGCTGGCCGAGGACATCAGCGAGCGGCTGGCCTACGAGCGTGACCTGGCGTATCACGCCACCCACAACCCGGCCACCGGCCTGCTCAATACGCGCGCGCTGGCCGCGCAGCTGGACGAGGAGGGCGGCGGCTACACCATCGCCTACGTGCAGTTCCGCGGGCTGCAGCTGGTGGCCGATACGCTGGGTCGCGAAGTGGGCGATGTGGTGCTGCAGGCCATGGCCAAGCGCCTCGGCGGGCTGGGCACGCGCTATGGCCTGCTGGCATTCCAGCCGGCGGAAGATTTCATCTTCGCCATCCGCGACGACCACGAGCGCCAGACGGCGCTGGATACGCTGGTGCAGACGGTATCGGAGCCGGTGCGCGGACAGGACTGGCTGCACCAGTTCGAGCCGCGGATCGGCGTGGCGGTGAAGTTCGACGGTGACAACGTGCCGGCCGAACAGCTGATCGGCATGGCCGCACAGGCCGCGCACGCCGCGCGTGACGAGGGCAGTGTGATTGCCTGGTTCGACACCACGGTGAGTTCGCGGCTGGCCGAGCGGCTGCGCCTGGCCGGGCGCATCCACAGCGCGATCGACACCGAGTTCGAGCTGTACTACCAGCCGATCTGCCACGCCAGCGACGGTACGCCGGCGGCGTTGGAGGCATTGCTGCGCTGGCCGCAGGCCGACGGCAGTTTCATTCCGCCGGGCGAGTTCATCCAGTTGTGCGAAGACACCGGGTTGATCCTGGCGTTGGGGCGCTGGGTGATCCGGGCGGCGGCGCAGGCGCAGCGGCGGTTGGCCGATGCAGGCTGGCCGTTGCCGATCGCGGTGAACGTGTCGGCGGTGCAGTTCTTCAACAGCGACCTGGTGGCCGAATTCGCACGCGCAACGCAGGAGTTCGGGCTGGAGCGCGGCGCGTTGCAGGTGGAGCTGACCGAGAGCAGCCTGATGCGCAAGCCGGCCCAGGCCAAGCAGACGATGCAGCGGCTGCACGAGCAGGGCGTGTGCATTTCGCTGGACGACTTCGGCACCGGGTATTCCAACATGTCCTACCTGCAGCACCTGCCGCTGGACATCCTGAAGATCGACCGCAGTTTCGTTTCCGATGTGGAAACCAATCCGCGCAATGCATCGATCTGCCGCGCGCTGTTGTCGCTGGGTCACAGCATGGGCCTGACGGTGATCGCCGAGGGCGTGGAAACGCCGGGCCAGCATCAGTGGCTGGCCGCGCACGGCTGCGACCAGGTGCAGGGTTACCTGCTGGGCCGCCCCTCGCCGCTGGTCGAGGTGATCGCGCGGTTGGAAACCGCCGAGGCCACCTGATGCAAGGCAGCCGGGCAGAGCCCGGCGCTACGCATTACCAACTCATGCCGTCGGGCTCTGCCCGGTTGCCAGCGCACGATGCGTATTTTCGGCCGCCATCATCCCGTAGCGCCGGGCTCTGCCCGGCTGCCAGCGCCCGACGCGTGTTTTCGGCGGCCGTCACCCCGTAGCGCCGGGCTCTGCCCGGCTGCTCTACACGCAAACGCCCGCCGTCACCCCAACGCCTCCACCAGATAATCAATGAAGCTGCGCACCTTCGGGGCCAGATGGTTGCGGCTGGTGTAGACGGCGAAAATGCTGATCGGCGCGATCTCCCACTCCGGCAGCAGGCGTTCCAGGCGGCCGTCGGCCAGCGCGTCGGCAATCAGGAAGTCCGGCTGCAGGATGATGCCCATGCCGGCCAACGCGGCCTCGCGCAGCACGTCGCCGTTGTTGGCGCGCAGGCCGCCGTGCACCGGCACCGACACCTCGCCGCGCGGGCCGCGCAGTTGCCAGCTGTCGCCGCCGCCCCAGTAGCTGTAGCCCAGGCATTCGTGGTCGGACAGGTCGTCGGGCTGTTGCGGGCGGCCGTGGGCGTCCAGGTAGGCGGGGGCGGCACACAGGGTGATGTGGGTGTCGGCCAGCTTGCGTGCGATCAGCGCCGGGTTGGGTTGGCGGGTGATTCGGATGGCCACGTCGTAGCCTTCTTCCACCATGTCCACCAGGCGGTCGGACAGCGACAGGTCCAGCTGCACCTGCGGGTAGCGCGCGCGGTAGCCGGCCAGCAGCGGTCCCAGCCGGCCGATGCCGTAGCTGACCGGGGCGTTGACCCGCAGCAGCCCCGACGGTTCCAGCGCCTGCGCGCCGATGCCTGCTTCCAGTGCGTCGAACTGGGCCAGCAGCTGCACGCATTGCGCGTAGTAGGCCGCGCCGGTGCTGGTGGGGCTTACCCGGCGCGTGGTGCGGTTGAGCAGGCGCGTGGACAGGCGCTTTTCCAGCGCGGCGATCTGCCGGGTGACCCCGGCGGTGGACATATCCAAGGCCTGGGCGGCCGCGCTGAAGCCGTTGCGTTCCACCACCGCCACGAACACACGCATCGCGTCGAGGGTATCCATTGTTTCAGATCCTGTAATAAACAGCGTCGTCTGATCGTATTTATCGCCACGGCTGAGCGCAATAACCTGTCGCCATCCTAGTCCGCGAGGTGTCCCATGCCTACCACCGCTCTCCGTGTTTCCGCGCTCGCCCCTGTCGGCGCCACCCTGCTGCGCTGGGGCCTGGGCGCGCTGTTCCTGGTGCATGGCCTGACCAAACTGCTGGTGTTCACCCCGGCCGGCACCGCGGCGTACTTCCAGTCGCTGGGCCTGCCCGGCGCACTCGGTTACGTCGCCCTCGTGCTGGAGCTCACCCTTGCCGCGGCGCTGCTGCTGGGCGTGTACGCGCGGTGGGTGGGGCTGCTGGGCGTGCCGCTGCTGCTGGGCACCATCGTGAGCGTGCACGGCGCCAACGGCTTCAGCTTCGCCAACGCCGGCGGCGGCTGGGAATACCCGGCGTTCTGGGCGCTGGCGCTGCTGGTGCTGTTCTGCATCGGCGATGGCAAGTGGACGCTCGCCTCGCGCTGAGCACTGCACCGTCGTTGATCCTTCCTTGGAGCCTGTGATGTCCCGTCTGCCTTCGCTGTACATCTCCCATGGTTCGCCGATGACCGCGCTCCACCCCGGTCTGGTCGGCGAACGCCTCGCGGCGCTGGCCGCGCAGTTGCCGCGCCCGCGCGCCATCGTGATGGCCTCGGCGCACTGGCTGACCCACCAGCCGGCAGTGGGCGCACACGCGCAACCGCCCACCATCCACGATTTCGGCGGCTTCCCGCAGGCGCTGTTCGACCTGCAGTACCCGGCCCCGGGCGACCCGGCCCTGGCCGACGAGATCGCCGCGCGGCTGGCGGCGGCCGGGCTGCCGACCGCGCTGGACCCCAAACGCGGCCTCGACCACGGCGCCTGGGTGCCGCTGCGCTTCCTGTACCCGCAGGCCGACATTCCGGTGGTGCCGCTGGCGATCCAGCCGCTGCTGGGGCCGGCCCACCAGTTCGCGCTGGGCCGCGCACTGGCACCGCTGCGCGAGCAGGGCGTGCTGGTGATCGGCTCCGGCAGCATCACCCACAACCTGCACGACTGGGGCAACTACCAGGACGGCAAGGAAGCGCCCTACGTGCGTCCCTTCATCGGCTGGGTCGAACAGCGCCTGCAGGAGGACGACACCGCCGCGCTGCTCGACTACCGTGCCCGCGCGCCGCACGCAGCGCAGGCGCACCCGACCGACGAGCACCTGCAGCCGCTGCATGTGGCCATGGGCGCTGCCGGGAGTGAGACGCTGGGTGCGCAGCGCATCGATGCGGGTATCGATGCGGGGTTCCTGGCGATGGACATCTACCGCTTCGACGGGGCCGCGGCATGAGCACGCTGCACGCCGTGGCGCGCCCTGCCACCGGCCCGGCGCACGGGCTGGTGGTGCTGCTGCATGGCGTGGGCAGCAACGAGCGTTCGCTGCAGGCACTGGCGGACGGGCTGGATAAGCGCCTGCAGGTGGTGCTGCCGCGCGCGCCGCTGGCGTTCGGGGCGGATGCGTTCGGCTGGTTCACCGTGCAGTTCGGCGCGCAGGGGCCGGTGATCGACCCGGCGCAGGCCGAGGCCAGCCGTCTGCTGCTTATCGACTACGTGCGCGCATTGCAGGCAGAGCACGGCGTGGATGCCGCGCACACGCTGGTGGCCGGCTTCAGCCAGGGCGGCATCCTGAGTGCCAGCGTGTCGCTCACCGCGCCGCAGGTGGCGCGCCGGTTCGCGATCCTGTCCGGGCGCATCCTGCCGGAAATCGCACCGCACGTTCCCGCCGACATCGCCACGCGTGGCGTGCGCGGGTTGATCCTGCACGGTGAGCAGGACAGCAAGCTGCCGTTCGCGCTGGCCACCGCTGCAGCGGCGCGGCTGCAGGCGCTGGGCGTGGACCACGCATTGCACGGCTACCCGGCCGACCACACGCTGACGGCTGCGATGCAGGCCGATTTCAACGCGTGGACCGCGCGCGAGCTGCTGTCCCGCCACTGAGCCGCGGCAGGCCCGGCGTTCGCGCAGGTGGATGGGTGTGGTAGTTTTTTTGCAGTTTCCGGCGCCTGGCTGCCCGCAGCCTCCCCCCCTCGCGCCGTCCACTGGAAAATGCATGCATACCATTGAAGTCGTCCTGGCGATGCTGGTGGCCGTGGTCGCCAGCGGCTACCTGGTCCGGGTGTTGCCGCTGTCGTTGCCGCTGCCGTTGGTGCAGATCGGCCTGGGCGCGGTCATTGCCGGGGTGTTCAACCGTGGCCACGCGCTGGAACCGGAGATGTTCTTCCTGCTGTTCCTGCCGCCGCTGCTGTTCCTGGACGGCTGGCGCATTCCCAAGCAGGGCCTGTTCCGCGACAAGGGCGTGATCCTGGAGCTGGCGTTCGGCCTGGTGGTGTTCACCGTGATCGGTGCCGGCTTCCTGATCCACTGGATGATTCCGGTGATGCCGCTGGCGGTGGCCTTCGCCCTGGCGGCGATCATCTCGCCCACCGACCCGGTGGCGGTCGGATCGATCGCTGCACGCGCGCCCATTCCCAAGCGGCTGATGCACATCCTGGAAGGCGAGTCGCTGTTGAACGATGCGTCCGGCCTGGTCTGCTTCCGCTTTGCCGTGGCCGCGGTGATGACCGGCAGCTTCTCGCTGGCCACCGCATCGCTCACCTTCCTGTGGGTGGCGCTGGCCGGCGTGGCGATCGGCGCGGCCGTCACCCTGGGCGTGTCGACCTTCCAGCGCTGGCTGTGGCGGCGCTTCGGCGAGGAGCCCGGTGCAGCGCTGCTGGTCAACCTGCTGATTCCGTTCGCCGCCTACCTGCTGGCCGAAGAGGCCAACGCGTCGGGCATTCTGGCCGCGGTGGCGGCGGGCATCACCATGAGCTACGTCGAGCTCACCGGCCGGGTGTCGGGCAGCATGCGCGTGCAACGCGCGGCCGTGTGGGGAATGCTGCAGTTCAGCTTCAACGGCATCATGTTCGTGCTGCTGGGCGAACAGCTGCCGGGCATCGTCGAACGTGCGATCAAGACAGTCAGCGAGAGCGGCCACCACAGCGCGTGGTGGCTGCTGGTGTACGTGGTGGTGATCAACCTGGCGCTGGTGCTGCTGCGCCTGGCCTGGGTGTGGCTGTCGCTGCGCTGGAGCGTGCTGCGGGCGCGTCACCGCGGTGAAGCGCGGCCGGGCACGTCGTGGCGGATCGTGGTGGCCACCTCGGTGGCCGGCGTGCGCGGTGCGATCACCCTGGCCGGCGTGCTCACCCTGCCGCTGTTCCTGCCCGATGGCAGTGCCTTCCCGGCGCGCGATCTGGTGATCTTCCTGGCGGCGGCGGTGATCCTGGTGTCGCTGGTGGGCGCCAGCGTGGCATTGCCGCGGTTGCTGAAGGGGTTGGAGCTGCCGGCCGATTCGGGCGAGCGCAAGGCCGAGGATCTGGCCCGGCGGCTGGCGTCCAAGGCGGCGCTGGCCGGGGTGGAGCGCATGCGCCAGCAGCTGGTGCAGAACCAGACCACCGAGAACGTGCAGCTCTACAACGACGCCGCCTCACGGGTGAGCCTGCTGTACCAGCGCAATCTTGAGAAGGACGACGGCCCGGATGCGGACCCGGAAAAGGTGCAGCGCATGGAGCAGGGCTACCGCCAGTTGCGCGGCGCCGGTCTGACCGCCGAGCGCGAGGAGCTGTTCCGGTTGACCCGGCGCGGCACCATTTCCGACGAGGTCTCGCGCAAGCTGATCCGCAACCTGGACCTGCTGGAAACCCGCCAACGCGATTGAACCGTGGCCCGTTCGACCGGTAGGGCCACCCCATGGGTGGCTGTCGCGATGCCGGGTACATGAGGTACGCCTGACCCGGAACACAGCCACCCATGGGGTGGCTCTACCCGGCGACCGGCCGCGGGGGGCCGGCCATCAACGCGGATCACGCGTCGGTTTTCTGATCCAGGTAATACGCCACCACGGTGCCCTTGATCTTGATGGTCATCGGGTTGCCACGGCGGTCGCGGGCCTTGCCGGCCTGCACGCGGATCCAGCCTTCGCTGACCGAATACTCTTCAACGTTGTCGCGCTCGACCTCGTTGAAACGGATGCCCACCCCGCGCTCCAGGGCGGCGGCATCGTGGAAGGGGCTGGTCGGGTTGATCGCCAGGTGATCGGGAGGGGTATCGCTCATGGGCATTCAGTTGTGATGGCCACCACGGCCATCTTCCAGGCGCACAGGATAAACCGCGACGCGGCCCACGCCGAATTTCGCTTCCTGCCAACGCCGCTGCACGGCAGAATGCCCGCCTGCCTCAAGGAAATGCCGGTCATGCCTGACAACAGCGATTATTTCGACTTCGAAGAAGACGAGCGCGATTTCGACGAAGACGACTTCGAGGCGCGGATCTGGAACCTGTTCGTGCTGATCAACCCGGGCGATGACGAGCTGGCGCTGCAGCAGTTCAACCGCTGGCGCGAGGCGCTGCTGGAAAGCGGCGAGGAGATCGACGAAGAAGCCGACTGGCTGCCGCCGCTGATGGCCGCCATTGCCTGGCAGTCGGGGTTCGAGGTGGACCGTGAGGACCCCGATGCGCTGGTGTCGGCGATCAATGAGCTGGCGGCGCGCTGGAACCTGCAGCTGGACTGGGGTGGCGACCTGGACGATGAGGATTTCGCGGCCGCCACCGATGCACCGGCGCTGATGGCCACCGCGCACGACCGCCTGCGCGAGCACAACTACGCGCTGTGGAGCGTGGATACGGGCAATGGCGGCCTGGCCGGCTGGATGGCGCTCAACCGCGACGATGACGCCATGCTGGCGTTGTGCTCGCTGCTGGGCGTGGAAGTGCGGCCGGGGTCGGACCCGTTCTGAGGGGTGCTGGTGTGCCGACAAACGGTCGGCACCTGCCGGCGCGGGTAATGCGTTTGCCGATCAACGGCGGGCATTCACCGGGCGCGGGGCAGGGATCTGCCGACCAACGGTCGGCACCTACCCCTGGTATTGGCTTCGCGCGTTGGCGATGACGGCTTTGACCAGCGCGCGGTCGGTGTGCCGCGAGATGGCCTGTGCGCCGCGTTCGATCGCCTGAAGGCGAAGCGGGGCGGGGACGTCGTAATGCGCGCCGCTGGGGCGGTTCTGGAACGCCCGTCGGGGAATCCCGAGCTGCGCCGCCATGGCGTGCAGCTCGGGCAGGGTGTCGGCCATCAGATGCGCCCAGCGCTCGCCGCGCCAGGGGTGGACCGCATCGTCGATATAGACCGTCACCGGGTGGCCGTGGCTCAGGCCTGCGGCTTGTCGTCGCTGGCGGCCGGGGTGGCGTCGGCGGCGGCATCGGTGCCGGCCTCGTCTGCCACCGGGGCGTCTTCGCTGGCGTCGGCAGCGGTTTCGGCGTCTTCGCCTTCTTCGCCTTCTTCGCCTTCCACGCCTTCAAACTCGGACACCAGCTGGGTCAGGTACTCGTCGGCGGTCTTGCCTTCGTCGGCGGCCAGGTCGTCGATCAGCTGCTGCAGCTGGCTCGAGTATTCCAGGTTGACCTTGCGGCCTTCCTTTTCCTGCACGTTGGACAGGTGCTTGAGCATGGCCAGCATCGGGATCGGGTTGTCGGCGTTGCCCATGGTCTGGCCGCCGATGGCCAGCAGCCATTCGGTGCCCTGCAGGCCGATCGCGGCCACGACCTGGCCCTCTTCGTTGGTCAGCACGGCGTGGTTCTGCACCTGCTGCTGGGCGTTGAGGCGGTTGATCGGGCGCTTGGGCTGCAGCTTCTTGCGCTTGTCGCGCTTGGCCTTGGACTGCTTGGACATGGTGGGATCTATCTGTACGTGGAAAGACCCCATTGTAATGGGGGTTGGCCGCAGACGTCGGCCATTGCGGTCATGCCCCCATCGAATGCGGCCCACCGCGGTAGGGTCGGGTCCCAACCGACTGCCGGTAGCCTGTCCGCGCCCGGGGACGCATGGCCTCCAACGACATGGCGTCTGGAAGCGGTCATTCCGTTGAAGGTCATGCCCCTATCGAACGCTGCCCATGCGCGTGCAGTCGGCTGGGGCGCGACCCTACCAGCGTGCGAGGCGTGCATCGTCTGGGCGTGCAGGCATCAACCGAACGTGGCGCGCACCGACCGGCCGTGCGGCCCTCCGACCGGCCCGCACGACTGACCGACCCCCGACCGGCCGCCGGTCAGGGCGTCGCCGCTGGCGCCTGTGCGGCGTGGATGTCGGCGTCGCCGGTGGTGGGCGACAACGCGACTTCCTGTCCGGCACCGGCCAGGGCCGCCGCTTCGGCCGCCTTGGTCATCACCACGATGCTGATGCGGCGGTTGATCGGGTTGTCCGGTTGGGCCTTGTCGAACAGCACCGAGGAGGACAGGCCGACCACCCGGGTCACCTTCTCTTCGGTCATGCCACCGTCCAGCAACGCACGCCGGGCGGCGTTGGCGCGGTCGGCGCTGAGCTCCCAGTTGCTGTAGCCGTGCACCGCGTTGTAAGCGGTGGTGTCGGTGTGGCCGGTGATGCTGATCCGGTTCGGCACGTGGTTGATGAACTGCGACAGCTCGCGCAGGATTTCGCGGGTGTACGGCTTGAGCGCTGCGCTGCCCATGTCGAACATCGGGCGGTTCTGCTTGTCCACGATCTGGATGCGCAGGCCTTCCGGGGTCAGGTCCAGCAGCAGCTGGTCCTTGAACGGCTCCAGCGCCTGGCTCTTGCTGATGGCCTCTTCCAGCTCCCGTTTCAGCGCTTCCAGTTGCTGCTGCTCGCGCTCGCGTTCGGTCTGCGGGATCGGCTTGGCGGTCTGCTGGGACTGGAACGGGTCGTTGCTGTTGCCGCGCGAGATGTCGGTGGCGCCGCCCAGCTTGATCATCGAGGTGCTGGCCCCGCCCGGACCGGCCATGCCGGGCGCCGGGGTGGAGCTCTGCCCAACCAGCGGACTGGGGTTGCGGAAGTACTCGGAAATGGCCGCGCGCTCGGGCTTGGTGGTGGCCGCCATCAGCCACAGCACCAGGAAGAACGCCATCATCGCGGTGACGAAGTCGGCGTAGGCCACTTTCCAGGCGCCGCCATGGTGGGCAGCGTGGCCGGCCTTCTTGACCCGGCGGACGATGACGGTGGGTTTGTTCTCGGCCATGGGGGTGCCTTACTTGACCGTCTTGAGGTGCTGCTCGAAGGCGCTGAAGCCCGGGCGCACGTTCGAAGGCAGGGTCTTGCGGGCGAACTCCAGCGCGATCTTCGGGTTGTAGCCGCGCAGGCAGGCCAGCAGCGCGGTCTTCACCGACTCATAGATGCGGCTGTCCTGCTCGGCGCGCGCTTCCACCGCCGCGGCCAGCGGGCTGACGAAACCGTAGGCCAGCAGGATGCCCAGGAAGGTACCGACCAGCGCGCCGGCGACGTGCGCGCCCACTTCGGTGATTTCCCCGCCGATCGAGCCCATGGTGATCACGATGCCCAGCACCGCGGCCACGATGCCGAAACCGGGCAGGCCGTCGGACACCTTGTTGAGCACCGCCGAGGGCTGCATCGCTTCGGCATGGTGCTTTTCCAGCTCCAGCTCCAGCAGCGGCTCCAGCTCGTGCGGCTCGATGTTGCTGCCGATCATCAGGCGCAGGCAGTCGGTGATGAAGTCGACCAGGTGGTGGTCTGCCTGCACCTTGGGGTAGTTGGCGAAGATGCTGCTTTCGGCCGGGCGCTCCACATGGTCTTCCAGCGCCATGAAGCCTTCGCGGCGGGCCTTGTTGAGCAGTTCGTAGAGCAGGCTCAGGACGTCGATGTAGTCCTGCTGCTTGTAGGCCGGGCCCTTGAACACGCCCACGGTGGCCTTCAGGGTCTGCTTGACGGTCTTGAACGGGGTGCCGACCAGGAACGCGCCCAGTGCCGCGCCGCCGATGATGACCAGCTCATAGGGCTGCCATAAGGCAGCCAGCTTGCCGTGCGCGCCGATGTAGCCGCCGAGCACGCTGATGATGACGATGAGGAATCCAACGATGATGAGCATGGGGCCGGCGCGGAGTAGGGGATACCTCCATGTCGGCCCCGTTCCCGGTTTTCTGAAGGGGACCGTTCGCTCAATGTCACACTTTTGCAGATTCAGCCGGCCGGTTGGGCCTCGGCCCCGCCGCGCTGCAGCAGATCCGGATACGCCTGTCCGTTCGGGGTGAACGACAGCGAGACCGAGTTCAGGCAGTGCCGCTCGTGGGTCGGCGGCGGGCCATCGGGGAACACATGGCCGAGATGGCTGTCACACCGCGCGCAGACGATTTCCGTGCGGACCATGCCGTGGCTGATGTCGCGGATCTCGCGCACGTGGGCCGGGTCGAACGGGGCGAAGAAGCTGGGCCAGCCAGTGCCGGAGTCGAATTTGGTGCTGGACCGGAACAACGGCAGTCCACACAGGCGGCAGCCATAGACGCCGTCCTGCTTGTTGTCCAGGAACACGCCGCAGAACGGCGCTTCAGTGCCGTGCTGAAGCAGCACCCGGCGTTCGTCGGCGCTGAGGCCGGCCACCAGGGCGTCGCGCTGGGCGTCGCTGGGGGGAGAGAGATCGAAGGCGGTCATCGGCGGTTCCTCGCGGGGGTGGGTTCAAGATTGGGCCGGGATCGCGGGCTTCAAGCCGACGCCCCGGCGATCCAGGCGCGTTCATGGTGCTGATACCTGCATGGGTGCAAGGTGCAGTAACCCACCCCGCCGGAGCCTGCCATGTCCCGCCACGTCCGCTTCGCCACCGCGCTGGGCCTGATGCTGCCGGCCATCGGCATGGCCCAGATCGGTCCGCCGCCCAATCCCACCGCGACCCGCCCGGTGGTGGTGGCGCCGCCGGCGCCGCTGCCCACTCCGGTGCGCCCTGCGCCGGTGGACAGCCTGTCCGGGCAGATGGCGCCGGTGAAATCCAACAGCCAGGTCCAGCAGCAACTGCGCAGTCATCCCATCGAGGCCCGGGGTACCGGCCCGACGCAACCGATCCAGGGCCCCGCCCTGCAGCCCAAGGTGTATGACCGCCACGGGCGGATCATTCCCGGCGCCAAACAGGTCGGGCCGAACCGGGTGCTCGATACCCGCACTGGCAAGTACTACGACGCCATTCCCAGTGGCGATGGGCAGCAGATTCGACCGTAAGCGGCGTGCACTGGTGCAGCGCATGAACGGTGCACAAACCACGCCGCACAGTCAGCTGCATCAACGCGCCATCTCACCGCTTTTTCGCCTGTGTTTAACCGTTTTCGCGCGACCCTTTGCGTGCGCCGGAACGCGGCGTATTCCGAAGGGTTTTCCAGAAGAGTGCAATCATGACCAACCAGCAGAACCAGAAAGGCGGCAAGATGCCGCAGGAACAGCAGGGCAGTCAGCAACAGCACCAGAAGGCCGGACAGCAGAACCAGCAACAGTGGGACCAGCAGAGCCAGAAGGGCAAGCAGCCGGACCAGCGTCACCCCGATTCCAAACAACAGCGCTGACGCGCGGGATTGCATGACCACAGGCGGTGCGCGCAAGCGCGCCGCCTTCTGCATTCAATGCCCCGGTTCAATCCGGGATCGGCAGGGTCAGCGTTTCCTTCACCTCTTCCATCACGATGTAGCTCTTGGATTCGCGCACGTGCGGCAGGGTCAGCAGGGTGCTGCCGAGCAGCTTGCGGTACGACGCCATCTCGCTGATGCGCGCCTTGAGCAGGTAGTCGAAATCGCCCGACACCAGGTGGCACTCCAGCACATTGGGCAGCTTCAGGGCCGCGCGGCGGAATTCCTCGAAGATGTCGCCGGACTTGTAGGCCAGGCTGATCTCCACGAACACCAGCAGGCTGGCCTTGAGGTAGTGCGGGTCGAGCTTGGCGTAGTAGCCGGTGATGGCCCCATCGCGTTCCAGCCGCCGCACCCGTTCGGTGCAGGGCGTGGTCGACAGACCCACCCGTTCGCCCAGTTCGGTAAAGGAAATGCGGCCTTCGTCCTGCAGGATGCGCAGGATCTTGCGGTCGATCTTGTCCAGTTCGCGGGGGCGCACGGCCATCGGCGTCATCCAGGCATGGGGGTTGGCGCGACAATATCCTGTCATCGCTCCTAAAAACAGGGCAAAAGCTTGGTTTGGCCGGAATATACTTCCGCAATTATGGTCCCGGCACGCTCCAGTGCAGGGAATGATCGGGTCGGAGAAGCTACATGCGCGTTCTAGTCCTTGGCAGCGGCGTCATCGGCACCACCAGTGCCTGGTACCTGCGGCAGGCCGGGTTTGAAGTCACGGTCGTGGACCGCCAGCCCGGTCCGGCGCTGGAAACCAGTTTCGCCAACGCCGGCCAGCTGTCGTTCGGCTACACCTCGCCGTGGGCCGCGCCGGGCGTGCCGCTCAAGGCGGTCAAGTGGCTGTTCTCCGAACATGCGCCGCTGGCCATCCGCCCCGGCCTGGACTGGCGCCAGTACCTGTGGCTGGCGCAGATGCTGCGCAATTGCACCCATGAGCGTTATGCCATCAACAAGGCGCGCATGGTGCGCATGTCCGAGTACAGCCGCGACTGCCTGAACGAGCTGCGCGAGCAGACCGGTATCGAATTCGAAGGCCGCGACCTGGGCACCACCCAGCTGTTCCGCACCCAGCAGCAGCTGGACGCCTCGGCGCAGGACATCGAAGTGCTGGCCCAGTACGGGGTGCCCTACAAGGTGCTCGACCGCGACGGCATCATCGCCCACGAGCCGGCCCTGGCCGGGGTCGCCGACAAACTGGTCGGCGCGCTGTGGCTGCCGCGCGACCAGACCGGCGACTGCCAGCTGTTCACCCGGCGCCTGGCGCAGATGTGCGTGGACGCCGGCGTCGAGTTCCGCTTCGACCAGGACATCGCCGGCCTGCAGACCGACGGCGACCGCATCACCGGCGTGCGCATCGACGGCACGCTGGAAACCGCCGACCGCTACGTGGTCGCGCTGGGCAGCTATTCGCCGTCGCTGGTGGACCCGCTCGGCCTGCGCCTGCCGGTCTACCCGCTCAAGGGCTACTCGCTGACCCTGCCGATCACCAACCCGGCCATGGCCCCCACCTCGACCATCCTGGACGAGAGCTACAAGGTGGCGGTGACCCGGTTCGATGACCGCATCCGCGTGGGCGGGATGGCTGAAGTGGGCGGGTTCGACCTGTCGCTGTCGCCGCGCCGCCGCGCCACCCTGGAAAAAGTGGTGGGCGACCTGTACCCGGACGGCGGCGACCTGTCGCGTGCCGAGTTCTGGACCGGCCTGCGCCCGGCCACGCCCGATGGCACCCCGGTGATCGGCGCCACCCCGTACCGCAACCTGTTCCTCAACACCGGCCACGGCACGCTGGGGTGGACCATGGCCTGCGGTTCGGGCCGTTACCTGGCCGACCTGATGAGCGCGCGCCAGCCGCAGATCAGTACCGAAGGCCTGGATATCTTCCGCTACGGCCACACGGCCGCATCCGTTGTTCATAGTGAGCCCAAAGCATGCGCCCAGCCCGCGCGTTGATTGACCTGGACGCGTTGCGCGCCAATTTCCAGCTTGCCCGTGAACTGGGCGGCGGTCGCAAGACCCTGGCGGCCATCAAGGCCGATGCCTACGGCCACGGCGCCATTGCCTGCGCGCGCGCGCTGCAGGGCCAGGCCGACGCGTTCGGCGTGGCCTGCATCGAAGAGGCGCTGGAACTGCGCCAGGCCGGCATCACCACGCCGATCGTGCTGCTGGAAGGCTTCTTCGACGCCGACGAGCTGCCGCTGATCGTGCAGCACGACCTGTGGTTCGCCGTGGGCGCGCCGTGGCAGGTGGAGGCGGTGCTGGCCTTCCAGACCACTGCCCTGTTGAAGATCTGGTTGAAGCTGGACAGCGGCATGCACCGCCTCGGCCTGTCGCCGGCCGACTTCCGCGCCGCGCACGCCCGCCTGAGCGCGCTGCCGCAGGTGGCGCCGATGGTGCTGATGAGCCACATGGCCCGCGCCGACGAGCTGGACAGTCTGCGCACCCGCGAGCAGGCCGACCTGTTCGCCGCCACCATCGACGGCCTGGCCGGTGAGACCAGCCTGTGCAATTCGCCGGCCCTGCTGGGCTGGCCGGACGTCCGCAGCGATTGGGTGCGACCGGGGCTGATGCTGTACGGCGCCAACCCGCTGCCCACCCATTCGGTGCTCACCGAGCGGCTGCGCCCGGTCATGACCATGCAGTCGAAAATCTTCGCCGTGCGTGAGATCGGCATCGGCGAACCGGTGGGTTATGGCGCGCGGTTCGTCGCGCAGCGGCCCACCCGGGTGGGCGTGGTCGCCCTGGGGTATGCCGACGGCTACCCGCAGTTCGCCCCGAATGGCACCCCGGTGCAGATCGACGGGCAGCCCGGCACGCTGATCGGCCGGGTCTCGATGGACATGCTGACCGTGGACCTCACCGACCTGCCCGACGCCGGGGTAGGCAGCACGGTGACCCTGTGGGGTGAGTCACCGCGGCTGGATGTGCTGGCGCCGCTGTGCGGGGTCAGCGCCTATCAGCTGCCGTGCGCGGTCAAGCGGGTACCGCACCAGCACCTGGGCGGCTGAGGGGGCGCCACGCCCGGCGTGGCGCCACCGTCAGCGGCTGGCGGTGGCGTCGCTGCGCAGGTCGCGGCGGACCCAGTCATCCACCAGCCGCTTCTCATAGCGCAGCGGGTCGGTATCGCGTTGCAGGCCGATGTTGTGCAGGTAGCCGCTGTCGGACAGCTTGCGCTCGCCCTGCGCCAGCACCTGCCCCTGGGCATCGGTGAGGGTGAAGGTCAGCGCGATGCGCGGCGGGTAGACGTCGCGCAGGATGCGGATATCGTTGCCGCGCGGCCCGTGCCACGGCTCGTAGTCACCGGCGCGTTTGATGTCGGTCAGGGTCACATCCAGCGTCTGCCCCGGCTGCAGCTGCTTGCCGGCGCTGGTCTGGACGTAGGTAGCCAGCTGCTGGACCCAGTTGCCGCGCTGGGCTTCGAAGCGGTTGGTGCTTTGCCGGATCTCGGTGAACTGGGCCGGGTCGGTCCACGACACCTTGACCGGGCCATCGCCGCTCAGGGCACGGGGCGCCTGGGGGTCGGTCACGGTACGGGGCCCCGCGGCGTTCGCGCTGCCGATCACCAACAGGCAGGTCAACAGACCGGCCACCAACGGTTTGCGGTTCATGACGACTCCTCGATCACGATCACAGACGGGATCAGGTTTTCAGTGTGATCCTGATCACCCGGTGGGACAATCGCCAATTGCGTCAGCCGCTGCGGCGGTTGCCGCCAATTCACCTACGTCGTCGGCCACGTCAATCCCACCCATGGCGCTTGACGCTACGAATACGCCCTCTGGAAGATGCTGTGTCCCTCTGTTTCGCCAGTTGCCCCCTTGACGCCCTTGCCCAGCCTGCCTACTTCCACTCTTGAACGCCCCTCTTTCATGACAGTTGCGTCCCACGCGGGGATGTACCGGAGCGTGCTGGAGCAGATGAACGCCGGCTTCTGCGTGATCGAAGTGCTGTTCGACGACAACAAGGCGGTGGATTACCGCTTCCTTGAGGTCAACGACGCCTTCGAGCGCAACACCGGGCTGGCCAACGCGCGCGGGCAGCGCATGACCGCGCTGCAGCCGGACCACGAGCCGGACTGGTTCCGCATCTACGGCCAGGTGGCCCTCACCGGCCAATCCCAGCAGTTCGAACTGGAAGCGCGTGCGCTGGGCCGCTGGTATTCGGTGGAAGCGGTGCGGGTGGGCGAGCCGGGCGACCACCAGGTGGCCGTGGTGTTCTTCGACGTCAGCAGCCGCAAGCAGATCGAAGTGGAACTGGCGGAAAGTGAAGCGCGCTTCAGTGCGCTCGCCGATGGCCTGCCCATGCCGGTGTGGGTACTGGACGAAGCGGGCCATGCGCGCTTCGTCAACAGCGCCTTCAGCGAGTTCTTCGGCGGCGACGAACAGCGCGTGCCCGAGAACGTCTGGCGGGGCCTGGTCCATCCTGATGACGCGTCGGTATTTGATTACGAGCTGCAGGAAGCGCTGAAGGCGCAGCGGTCGATGCATGCGCTGGTGCGCGGCCTGCGTGCCGATGGCCAATGGCGCTGGCTGGAAATGAATGCCCGCCCGCGGTTCTCGCGCATGGGCCACTTCATCGGCCTGGCCGGCAGCAGCCCGGACGTGACCGAGCGCCGCGAAATTGAAATGGCGCGCGAGGAGCTGCTGCAGTCCGAGCGCGCCGCGCGCAGTGCCGCTGAAAACATGGCGCGGCTCAAGGACGAGTTCCTGGCCACGCTGTCGCACGAACTGCGCACCCCGCTGACCACCATCCTGGGCTGGAGCGAACTGCTGCTGCAGCGTGTGGATGCCACCAGCCCGCTGTACAAGGGCCTGGGCGTGATCGCCAACAGTGCGATGGCGCAGAAGCGCCTGATCTCGGACATGCTCGACCTGAGCAGCATGCTGCTGGGCAAGGTGCAGCTGGAAGTGGAAGTGCTGGACCTGCGCGCGCAGCTGACCGAAGCCATGCGGGCGCAGGAACTGGTGGCCGAAGGCAAGGCACTGCACATGACCCTGTCGCTGCCTGACGAGCCCACGCTGGTGCTGGGCGACGCCACGCGGCTGCAGCAGGTGCTGTGGAACCTGTTGTCCAACGCGATCAAGTTCACCCCCGCCGAAGGCACCGTGGCCGTCACCCTGGCGAGCGATGGCGGCCACTGGTCGATCAGCGTGGCCGACACCGGCGACGGCATCGCCCCCGAATTCCTGCGCCACCTGTTCAGCCGCTTCCGCCAGGCCGATGGCACCACCACCCGCCGCCATGGCGGTCTCGGGCTGGGCCTGGCGATTGCGCAGCAGCTGGTGGAGCTGCACGGCGGCACCGTGGCGGCCACCAGCGAGGGTGCCGGCCACGGCGCCACGTTCACCGTGCGCCTGCCGCGCTACCAGCCGCAGGCCGACGGCCGCCCGCTGCGCGAGGTGTTCAGTGGCCCGATAGGGGAACAGGTGATCGAGCCGTTCCCGCTCAAGGGCCTGCACCTGCTGGCGGTGGAAGACCAGCCCGAAGTGCTCGAATACCTGCGCCGGCTGTTGGAGGAGCAGGGCGCCGAAGTCACCGCGGCCGCCTCGGCGGGCGAGGCACTGGCCCTGCTGGACCGGGGCGGGCATGAAGGCATCGACGTGCTGCTGACCGACATCGGCATGCCTGGCATGGACGGTTACGGCCTGGTACGGACGCTACGCGAGGACATCGGCGTGGAAGCGCAGGTGCTGCCGGCGGTGGCGGTCACCGCGCTGGCCCGTGCCGACGACCGCAAGCGGGCGCTCGCCTCCGGGTTCCAGGAGCATGTGGCCAAGCCGTATTCGGTGGCCCAGCTGGTCTCGGCCGTGCGCAGCGTACTGGCCGAGCAGCGCCGGTAACCCCGCACACGTACCCCACAGGAGTCCCCATGTCCCGTTACGCCCCGACCATCCATACCGATCCGGCCCGGATCGCGGCGCTGGAAGCCCTGCTGCCGCAGCTGCGCGGCCAGACCCACGTCGAGATCACCCTGGACGACGGCACCCGCCTGCTGGGCACCGTCGCGGTGCAGCCCACCCTGCAGCAGTACCGCGATGCCGACGAGAACGAAGGCAGCAATGGCCAGCTGCGGCTCGACGACCTGGATAGCCCGGTGCAGCAGCACCTGGTGTGGCTCGACCGGATCGCCAGCATCCGCCAGCTGCCCCCGGTCGAGTAACCCCGCGCCGGGCAGACCGGCGTGATTGGGCTGAACCAGTCGCCATGCGCGTCAGCGCCCGCACGGCGACGTAAAAGCGCAGGGCCGGCACGAAGCGGCAGCGCCTGCGCTTATCCCCGCATCAGTGCACGAACACCTCGGGCTCGGCCTCGAAACGCCGTGCATACGCGCGTTCGTCGGCCACCCGCGAGACCTCGTCGTCGGCCATGTCCGGCGCGCCATACACCGCGTACGCCACCGTGCCGTCGGCCTGCTTGCCGACCTGGTGCAGGCGGTAGCGTGAGTGACCGCCGCCGGTGTCCTGGGGGTAGTGCACCGGGGGCTGGGCGCCCTCGATGTCCATCTCGCTGTTGTCGACCACGCCACCGACAAACAATGCACGCATGAGCCATCTCCATCGCAAATGAGCCTCCACCCTGACGGTTTGGATGTTGCCGGGGCATCAACATGGCGTTGAATAAACGCAAATCGGGCCCGGGCGGAGGCGATCCGGGCGAACCGGTAGAATGGCGGTCTCTTTTCAAGATGTGCCCCCTCTCGATGGCTGCCCAGCACGACGCTCCCCTGGAAACCCTGTTCCTGCCGTTCGCCAGTGGCGTGCTGTCCTGGCCCGCCGGCCCGGTGCTGTTCCTGCGCGCCCGCGACGGCTGGCCCCTGCGTGAGCACGCCCAGCCGACCCAGCTGGTCTGCGAGCAGAGCTTCCGGCCGTTCGCCGATGCGCTGGAAGCCAGCGGCTGGACCGTCCGCGACGAGCAGCAGCTGGCCGACGACAGCACCCGCTACGCAGTGGTGCTGGTGCTGCCGCCGCGCCAGCGTGAGGAAGCCAAGGCGCTGTTTGCCCGCGCCGTGGCGCTGGCCGCCCCGGGCGGGGTGGTGGTGGCCTGCCAGCACAACAACGAAGGCGCCCGCTCCGGCGAAGGCGACCTGCAGCAGCTGACCGGCCTGGGCGGCAAGCTCACCAAGAACCACTGCCGCGCCTACTGGACCGCGCCGCTCGATGGCCAGCACGACGCCGCGCTGGCCAAGCGCTGGGCCACCCTCGACGCGCCCCGCGCGATTCTGGGCGGCCGCTTCCAGAGCCGCCCGGGCATCTTCGCCTGGGACCGCATCGACCCGGCCTCGGCGCTGCTGGTGGAGCAGCTGCCGGCCGACCTGGCCGGGCGCGGTGCCGACCTGGGCGCCGGTTTTGGTTACCTGTCCGCCGAAGTGCTGGCCCGTTGCCCCGGCGTGACCGGGCTGGACCTGTATGAGGCCGAAGGCCGCGCGCTGGCGCTGGCCCGCACCAACCTGGACGCGCTCGGCGCGCCGGCCGCGCTGACCTATCACTGGCAGGACGTGACCGCCGGGATCGAGGCGCAGTACGACTTCATCGTGACCAACCCGCCGTTCCACACCCCCTCGCGTGCCGACCGCCCCGACATCGGCCAGCGCTTCATCGCCGTGGCCGCGCAGGCGCTGCGCCCGGGCGGGCGCATGTGGCTGGTGGCCAACCGCCACCTGCCGTACGAGCAGATCCTCAACGAAAGCTTCGGCCAGGTCCGCGTGGCCGCCGAGCGCGACGGCTTCAAGCTGATCCAGGCCACCAAGGCCAGCAAGACCGCCACGCCGGTCCGGGGGCCGCGGGAACGTGAGCCGTCGTGGGGCCGCGGAGGCCGCGCGTGAAGCTGGTCAAGCTTCTGGCCAACCTGGGCTATGGCAGCCGCAAGCAGGTGCAGGGGATGTTCCGCGACGGCCTGGTCACCGATGCCGACGGCGAGGTGCTGTACACCGATGACGTGGTCGCGCACGAGGCGATCCGGGTCGAGGGCGAACCGCTGGACCCGCCGCAGGGCCTGACCCTGATGCTGCACAAGCCGCGCGACTACACCTGTTCGACCAAGGACAAGGGCCGCTTGATCTACGACCTGCTGCCGCCGCGTTTCCGCGAACGTTCGCCGCTGTTGTCGTCGGTGGGCCGGCTGGATCGTGACACCAGCGGCATGCTGCTGATGACCGACGACGGCGCGCTGCTGCACCGCATCGTCTCGCCCAAGTCGCGCCTGGACAAGGCCTATGAGGTCACCCTGGCCGAAGACCTGCGTGGCGACGAAACCGCGCGTTTTGCCAGCGGCACGCTGCTGCTGGAATCGGATGACAAGCCGCTGCTGCCGGCCGAACTGCACGTGCAGTCGCCGCGCCAGGCGCAGCTGGTGCTGCACGAAGGCCGTTACCACCAGGCGCGGCGCATGTTCGCGGCGGTGGGCAACCACGTCGCGGCGCTGCACCGCAGCCGCATCGGCGGGCTGACCCTGGGCGACCTCGGCGAAGGGCAGTGGCGCATCCTGGATGCCGCCGATCTTGAAACGCTCTTCAACGTGCCATGACCGCGATTGCCGCGTTGCCGTTCCTGCCGGACGCCGTCATCTTCGACATGGACGGCCTGATGATCGACAGCGAGCGGGTGTCGATCGCCTGCTGGACGCAGGCGGCGCACGAGCTGGCGCTGCCGCTCGCCGATGACTTCTGGCTGCGCTTCGTCGGCCTGGGCGACCGCGACTGCGAGCGCCTGTTGCTGCAGCACATCGATGCAGGGCAGGTGGCGGCGTTGTTCGCGCGCTGCCATGACCTGTACGAAGCGCGCACGCAGGAAGGCCTGCCGTTGCGTCCGGGCATCCTGGACCTGCTGCAGCTGCTGCACGACCACGGCATCGCGCGCGCGGTGGCCACCTCGACCCGCCAGCCCCGCGCGTCGCGCAAGCTGGCCGCGGCCGGCCTGCTGCCGTTCTTCGAGGTGGTGGTGACCAGCAGCGACGTGGCCCACCCCAAGCCGGCCCCGGACATCTACCTGCTGGCCGCGCAGAAGCTGGGCAAGGACCCGGCGCGCTGCCTGGCACTGGAAGACTCGCCGGCCGGCATTCGTGCCGCGGTGGGCGCGGGCATGACCGCAATCCAGGTACCCGACCTGGTGCACCCCGACGACGACCTGCGCGCCCTGGGCCACCGCATCGTCGACTCGCTGGCAGACGCGCACACCCTGCTGCTGCCGCATCTGCAGTAGATCGGGGTTCCAACCGGCGAGCAGCGTCTCCGGCCAGGGTCCTGCCCACCATCGGCCGGGGCGCGGAACGTGCGGTCGTCTGGGGAGCGACCCTACCAGCGATGGTCCGCCAGCGCGTTGGTCGACGACGTTGGTGGCGCGCCGCATCTGCCTTGTTGGGGATACTGCACGTGAACCCCGGTAGGGTCGGTTCCCAAACGACCGCCGACACCGCTGACCGGCGCGACGAACGCATGACCGCCGCCGAAGACCGCATCACCTGGCTGCCAGCAGCTCCGTCTCCCCACCAACACTCACCGCCCCCATCGGGGCACAAAAAAACCCGGCGCGCTGGCCGGGTTTTTCTGTCACTGCATCAACCAGGCATCACACCCGGCCGAACACCAGCGCTGCGTTGGTGCCGCCGAAGCCGAAGCTGTTGGACATCACCGTGTTCAACTGCGCATCCTGGCTTTCGCGCACGATCGGGAAGCCTTCCACCAGCGGGTCCAGCTCGCCGATGTTGGCCGAGCCGGCGATGAAGCCGTCGCGCATCATCAGCAGGCAGTAGATCGCTTCGTGCACGCTGGCTGCGCCCAGCGAATGGCCCGACAGCGCCTTGGTCGACGACAGCGGCGGCACGTCCTGGCCGAACACTTCGCGCACGGCCTTCAGCTCGGTCACATCGCCCAGCGGGGTGGAGGTGCCGTGCGTGTTGAGGTAGTCGATCGGACCACTCAGGTTGGCCATGGCCATGTTCATGCAGCGCACCGCGCCTTCACCGGACGGGGCGACCATGTCGGCACCGTCGGAGGTGACGCCGTAGCCCACCAGTTCGGCATAGATGCGCGCGCCACGTGCCACGGCGTGGTCGTAATCTTCCAGCACCAGCATGCCGCCGCCACCGGCGATGACGAAGCCGTCGCGGTCCTTGTCGTACGGGCGCGAGGCGCTGGCCGGGGTGTCGTTGAAGCGGGTGGACAGCGCGCCCATGGCGTCGAACATGACGCTCATCGACCAGTGCAGGTCTTCACCGCCGCCGGCGAACATCACGTCCTGTGCGCCATGGCGGATCAGGTCGGCCGCCGCGCCGATGCAGTGCGCCGAGGTGGCGCAGGCCGCGGACAGCGAGTAGCTCAGGCCCTTGATCTGGAAGGCGGTGGCCAGGCAGGCCGACACGGTGGAGCACATCGTGCGCGGCACCATGTACGGGCCCACCTTGCGCACGCCACGGGCGCGCAGGATGTCGGCCGATTCGACCTGCCACTGGCTGGAGCCGCCGCCGGAGCCGGCGATCAGGCCGGTACGCGGATTGGCGACCTGCGCCTCGTCCAGGCCGGCATCAGCGATCGCATCGCGCATGGCGATGTAGGCGTACGCCGAGGCATCGCTCATGAAGCGCTTGACCTTGCGGTCGATCTGCGCGTCCAGGTCCAGTTCGATGTTGCCACCGACGTGGCTGCGCAGGCCGGCTTCGGCATGGTCGGGCAGGTGGCGGATGCCAGCGCGGCCTTCACGCAGTGCGCTGGAGACCGTGTCCAGATCGTTGCCCAGGCACGAGGTGATGCCCATTCCGGTAATGACGACGCGACGCATCAGAAGTTCTCGGTGGAAGTGAACAGACCTACGCGGAGGTCTTTGGCGGAGTAGATTTCACGGCCGTCCACCAGCATGCGGGCGTCGGCCTGGGCCATCACCAGCTTGCGGTTGATGACGCGGGTAATGTCGATTTCGTAGCTCACCAGCTTGGCCTCCGGCAGTACCTGGCCGGTGAACTTCACTTCACCGCAGCCCAGGGCGCGGCCACGGCCGGGCGCGCCCAGCCAGGTGAGGTAGAAGCCGGTGAGCTGCCACATGGCATCCAGGCCGAGGCAGCCGGGCATGACGGGGTCGCCGATGAAGTGGCAGCCGAAGAACCACAGGTCCGGGCGGATATCCAGTTCGGCGCGTACCAGTCCCTTGCCGTGGGGGCCGCCGTCGTCGCGGATGTCGGTGATGCGATCGAACATCAGCATCGGATCGTTGGGCAGGCGACCGCTGCCCGGGCCGAACAGTTCACCGCGGGCGCTGGCCAGCAGTTGTTCGCGCGAGAACGCGTGGAGACGAGTCATGGAAAGCGCAATCCTGAAGAAGCCATCGGGTAAAGCCGGCCATGGGCAGGCTGTGTTGCTGGAACCAAGTGCGCAAGAGTGCAGAGGAAAAGTGATTCAATCAAACGTTTTAACCGTACGCCGGCGTAGTGTTTTCAGCTTGAAAAACGCATGTTGTTGTTATGAAAAGACCATACTCAGGCGTGTGGCTGTAATCTTGTTCATCTACGCATCTGCTTCCAGGTCCGAGTCTTCCCGCCGTGTCTGTTCTGCGCAAAATCATCCATGTGGACATGGACGCGTTCTACGCGTCGGTGGAGCAGCGCGACGATCCGTCGCTGCGCGGCAAGCCGGTGGTGGTGGCGTGGAAGGGGGCACGTTCGGTGGTGTGCGCGGCGTCGTACGAGGCGCGGGTGTTCGGGATCCGGTCGGCGATGCCGGCGCTGCGTGCGGAGCGGTTGTGTCCGGACGCGGTGTTCGTGCCGCCGGACTTTGTGCGCTACAAGGCGGTGTCGCGGCAGGTGCGGGAGATTTTCCTGCGGCATACGGATCTGGTGGAGCCGTTGTCGTTGGATGAGGCGTATCTGGATGTGACGGTGCACAAGGGGGGGATGACGGTGGCGACGGAGATCGCGGCGATCATCCGGGGGGAGATCCGTGAGGAGACGTCGTTGACGGCGTCGGCGGGGATCGCGCCGAACAAGTTTCTGGCGAAAATCGCATCGGACTGGCGCAAGCCGGACGGTCAGTTCGTGGTGCCGCCGCATCGGGTGGAGCAGTTTCTGACGCCGCTGCCGGTGAACCGGGTGCCGGGGGTGGGGAAGGTGATGGCGGGGAAGCTGGCAGAGTTGGGGATCGTGACGGTGGGCGATCTGCGGTCATTGCCGCTGGAGGTGTTGGAGGGGCGGTTCGGGACGTTTGGTGCGCGGTTGTTCAATCGGGCGCGGGGGATCGATGAGCGGGCGGTGGAGCCGGACCAGCCGGTGCAGTCGATTTCGTCGGAAGATACGTTCGCGGAGGATCTGCCGTTGGAGGCGCTGGAGGCGGCGATCGTGGAGTTGGCGGGGAAGACGTGGCGGGCGACGCGGAAGACGGAGCGGGTGGGGCACACGGTGGTGCTGAAGTTGAAGACGTCGCAGTTCCGGATCATTACGCGGAGTTTTACGCCGGAGTCGCCGCCGGAATCGGGTGAGGAGTTGCGCGATATCGCGCTGGCGTTGCGGGCGCGGGTGGATCTGCCGGCAGAGACGCGGTATCGGTTGGTGGGGGTGGGGTTGGGCGGGTTCCGCGAGCGCGAGGCGGTGAGCCAGCCTGGGCTGTTTGATCATCTGGATGGCGAGTGATTTTCGCTTGTGGCGAACAGCTAGAAGCTGAAGGCGAACAGCGAACAGCGAACAGCTGAGAGCCAGTGCGTTGGTGCGTGCCTGATGAGGGTCTGGGTGGCGCGGGTGGGTTGGCGGGACACGCCGTAAACCCATCCTTGGGGGCTCGTGAGCGCCATCCATGGCGCCCAACGGTCCCGCCAACCCACCCGCACCACCCCCTGATACTCGGTCGGCGCGTTGGGGCGGGCAACGGCGTCATCTGCGCAACGCGCGACGCTTATCGTGCACGTCATGCTTATCGTGCTTGGAAATTTCTGCTCGGTAGGGTCGCATCCCAATCGACTGCCGATACTCTCTCAACGTTCTGTCGTGGCATGACACTGAACAACGTTGCGCATTTTCTTTGATGCGTTACATCGCTTTTCTCTGTCGCATGTCACACCATCACGGCCACTGCATTTCCCCCTTCGCGACCTTCGCACTGATCTCCAACGAACCCACACCCTGCAGGGTCGGGTAACGTTTTTTCATTGCGGCAATCAAGGCGTCCGCATTCTTGCTGCGTGCGGTTTCTTCATCAAAGGCGCGGATGTAATCGGCGGTGAAGGTGAGGGCGGTGGCGTCGAGTGCGGCACCGCGGGCGTAGTGGCCGGGGATGACGTGGGCGGGCTTGAGGGCCGCGAGGGTGGTCAGGGTGGTCAGCCAGTCGGTGTGCGATTGGGGGCTTTGGGTGTCGGCCATCCAGACGTGTTCGCCGGCGACCACCGGGATGCCGCCGACGAGGGTGCGCAGGCTGGGGATCCAGAGCACGGTGCGGTCGGGGGTGGGGCCGTGCAGGCCGATGAGGGTCATCGGCTGGCCCTCGAGGGTGAGGGTGTCGCCCTGGAGGACGTCGGGGACGACGATGCGGCTGGGTTTGTCGGCGCCCATCTGCGGGCCCCAGTAGGCCAGTTTGCCGGCCTGGGTGGCGGTGATGTGGGCGACGGTTTGGGCGGTGGCGACGATGCGGGCGTGGGGGAAGGCGTCCTGCAGGGTGGCCAGGCCGAAGTAGTAGTCGGGGTCGCCGTGGCTGATGTAGATGGTGGTCAGCTGCTTGCCGGACGCACGGATGCGCTGCACCAGCTGGGCGGCGTCGGACGCGGCGAACTGGGCGTCGACGAGGATCGCGTCGTGCTGGCCGGTGATCAGGGTGGAGGCTACGGAGAACAGGGCGGTGTCGCCGGGGTGGTATGGCTGCACCTGCAGCGCGTGGGCATCGGCGGTGGCCGCGGCGGCGTGGCTGATGGCCGGTGCGGTCACGCCGAGCGCGGTACCGAGCGTCAACGCCAGGGCCAAGGTGGTGCGGGAGAAGGTCGGCATATCAAGAATTCCTGTGCAGAACGGCCCCGGCATGACACCGGGGCCAGACGGCCCCGACATGACACCGGGACCAGACGGCCCCGACATGACACCGGGACCGGTAGAGCCGACCGTTGGTCGGCTGCTCCAGATCGGCGGCTCGGTCAATACGCAACCGTGGCGATCTGCCGCACGTACTGCGGCGTTTCAATCTCGCTGACGAAGGCGTCGGCGTAGTCGGGGTAGCTGATCCGGCTGTGGCCGTCATCGCCGACCAGGAAATTCGTCGCCTGGGTGCGGAAGCCACCGCGCTGCGGGCCGGGGCCGATCTCGGCGGCGGGCGAGTAGAAGGTCCAGTCCAGGTCGTCGACGGCCTGCAGCTGCTTGAGGGTGTCGCGCGCGGCCAGGGCGACCGGCTTGTAGGCATCCGGGAAGCCTTCGGTATCCACCAGCTGCACGCCGGGGGCGACTTCCAGGCTGCCGGCGCCGCCGACCATGATGAAGCGGGGCACGCCGGCCTGGCGCGCGGCCTTGACCAGCGCGGCGCTGGTGGTGGTCACGGTGCTGGGGGCATCACCCGGGCGCGGGCCGAAGGCGCTGGCCAGCACGTCGTGGCCGGCGATCACCGCAGCCAGGGCGTCGGTGTCGTCCAGCGCGGCGACGGCCAGCTGGGCGCCGTCCAGTTCGGCCGGCAGGTCGGTTTCACGGCGCACGATGGCGGTGACCTGGTGGCCGCGGGCGAGAGCCTGGCGGGCGATTTCACGGCCGATGTTGCCGGTGGCACCAACGAGGGCGATTTTCATGGGGGCAGGTCCGTTGAGGAAGGAAGGCCAGCGTATGCGTCTGGAATCGAACGAAAAACCGCGTATAACGGGCTAATTTGTTGCACGGATCGATCAAATGGACCGCATGACGGCGATGAACGTGTTCGTGGAGGTGGTCGAGCGCGGCAGCCTGACCGCGGCAGCCGACGCGTTGGACATGTCGCGGGCGATGGTGACCCGCTACCTGGCCGAGGTGGAGCGCTGGCTGGGCGCGCGGTTGCTGCACCGGACCACGCGCCGGATCAGCCTGACCGGCCCGGGCGAGGCGGCGCTGCTGCGGTTCCGGCAGATGCTGGCGATCGGCGATGAGCTGCACGGCGAACTGGCCACCGACAACCCCGAGCCGCACGGGTTGATCCGGGTCACGGCAAGCGTGTCGTTCGGGCAGATCCACTTGGCCGCCGCGGTGGCCGACTTCGTCAAGCGGTATCCGCTGACGCGGGTGGAACTGCTGCTGGTGGACCGGGTGGTCAACCTGGTGGAAGAGCGCGTGGATATCGCGGTGCGCATTTCGCGCGCGATCGACCCGGCGCTGATCGCACGGCGGTTGGCACCGTGCCGCTCGGTGCTGTGCGCGGCGCCGTCGTACCTGGCCGAACGCGGTGCGCCAACCACGGCCGACGCGCTGGCCGCGCACAACTGCCTGACCCACCATTACGTGGGCAAGAGCGTGTGGCACCTGCAGCGCGATGGCCGCGCGATCGCGGTGGCAGTGGGCGGCAACATCAGCGCCAACGAAGCATCGCTGCTGCTGGAAGCGGTGCGCGCCGGCGCGGGTATCGCGATGCTGCCCACCTACCAGATCGCCCCGTTGCTGCACAGTGGCGAATTGATTGAAGTGCTGCCCGATTACCAGGTGGAAGGGCTGGGCATCCACGCGGTGTATGCCTCCCGCCGGCAGCTGCCGACGATCATGCGCAGCTTCCTGGATTTCCTGGTGGAACGCTTTGCCAGCCCGGAATTCCTGGCGCAGCTGTAAACGCGGCCCCGGTAGAGCCGACCGTTGGTCGGCTGCACTTGATCCGGCAACCGCGCATCAGCACGCCGCGCAACCGCAACCGCAGCGGGCGCGTGCAGCCGACCAACGGTCGGCTCTACCGGGGCGTGCATCGGTATCACACACGCACCTCCGTACAATGGCGCTTCCCTGTGCTGTGGAAGTGAGCATTGCCTTGTCGTATCCGTATCCGTTGGTGGTGTTCGATCTGGATGGCACGCTGGTGGACAGCGCGGCCGATATTGCCGAAGCGTTGAACCGCACGCTACAGGACTGGCAGTTGCCCCGCGTGGCGGAGGCCACGGTACTGACCTGGATCGGCGATGGCGTGCGCCGGCTTGTCGAACAGGCATTCACCGCGGCCGGCAGTGATATCGATCTGGACACGGTCATGCCCGGTTTCATGCGGCACTACGAGGCCTGCCTGTTGCGCAGTCCGCGCCTGTTCGATGGTGTGGCCGAAACGTTGGCTGCGTTGCGGGAACGCGCGGTGACGCTGGCGATCTGCACGAACAAACCGTCCGCGCTGGTGGCGCCGTTGCTGCAGCACTTCGGGCTGCAGGATCAGTTTGCGCTGGTGCTGGGCGGCGATTCGCTGCCGGAACGCAAGCCCAGTGGTGCGCCGTTGCGGCATATCGCCGCTCAGTTCGAGGTGGCCGTCGAGGCCGCCTTGATGGTGGGCGATTCGATCACCGATTACCGCGCGGCGGTGGATGCAGGCATGCCGGTGGCGCTGGTGCGCTATGGATATCCGCGCGGGCTGGATCTGGACAACGTCGAGGCGGTGGCCGTGGTGGATGATCTGCGGGAATTGCTGGTGCTGTAACCGGCGGCGGTTGACACGTGTGCCGACCAACGGTCGGCACCTACCAGGGCAATCAGGTGTGCCGACCAACGGTCGGCACCTACCCAGGTTCAATGATTGTGCCGACCAACGGTCGGCACCTACCGAGGGTGGGACGGCGGCAGTGCCGCCGTCCAGATCCCTTATTTCGGCTGGTAGCGCACGCTCAGGCGGTACTCGCGGCCGGGCTGGTTGTACCAGGCCACCGTTTCGTAATCGCGGTCGAACACATTGCTGACCCGGCCGAGCACCGACCAGTCGCGGCTCAGTGCGTATTCCAGGCGCAGGTCGAGCGTGCCGTAACCGGCCAGGCGCACGGTGTTGGCGGCGTTGTCGTAGCGCTTGCCGGCACCGTTGGCGGTCACGCCGGCGCGGAAGCCACCGAAGCTGCGGTCAATGTCCAGGCGCGCGGTATTCTGCGAGCGGCGGGCCAGCCAGTTGTCGAACTGCGCGCTGCCGTTGGTGCGGTTGCGTGGATCGGTGTGGCTGAGCTGGGCGTTCACGTCGAACCCGGCCAGGGTGATGCCACCGGTCAACTCGGCACCGCGGATGCGCGCCTTCTCCACCTGCGACATCATGAAGGTGGTGGCGTCGTAGGTGATCAGGTCGTCGATGCGGGTTTCGTACACGTCCAGGCCCCAGCGCCAGCCGTCGCCCTGCTGGGCGATGCCGACGTTGGCACTCTTCGACTTTTCCGGGTCCAGGCCCGGCACGCCGCTCCACGGGTCGTACAGATCGCTGAAGGTCGGGGCCTTGAACGCGGTGCCGTAGCTGGCGTTGAGGCGGAACCCGCTGCCCAGCTCCAGGCCCCAGCCCAGGCTGCCGGTGGTGTGGTTGCCGAACTGCTCGTTGTCGTCGTTGCGCACGCTGGCCTGCAGGTGGTGCGCGCCGAAGCGGCCCTGGTACTGCACGAACACGCCGGTATTGTCGCGGCTGTCGACCAGGTAGCCAGCGCTGCTGCCGTCCAGGTTGTCCTGGCTCCAGTCCACGCCGGCGCTGAGCAGCTGGCCCTCGGCGATGCCCACGTCGGCCTGCACCGAGGCGCTGTTGCGGTGGGTCTGCGCCGCACCCAGCCAGGTGCTGCCGTTGTAGTTGTCCGATTCGTTGTCGGCACGCCCGACGTTGGCGGTCAGGGTGAAGCGCTCGCTGGGGGTGTAACGCACCTTGCCGCCCAGCACCTGCTGCAGCGTTTCCGAATAGTTGTAGTAACCGTCGTAGTGGTTCTCGCCTTCGGCGCGCAGCGCGGTCCCTTCCACGCTCAGCGCATCGGTCAGCGCGTAACCGCCGCGCAGGCTCATCGACAGGTTGCGGTAGCCGTCGCGGTCGGGCTCATCGGCACCGCAGCCGGCGAAGGTCGCGGCATCGCCGCGGCACGAGTTGATACCGTCGGTGTGCTGGTAGGCGATGTCGGTGCCGAACCAGCCACGCGCGCCGCTGCCGCCGAAGCCGCCGCTGGCTTCGCGCAGGCCGTTGCTGCCGCCACCCACCTGGAAGTGCGGGGCGAAGGTGCCGGCGTTGCGGCGGGTGAAGATCTGGATCACCCCGCCGATCGCGTCGGCACCGTACAGGCTGGACTGCGGCCCGCGCACGATTTCAATGCGCTCGATCTGCGCCAGCGGCAGGTCCTGGATCATGGCCAGGCCCAGGTCGCCGGTGTTGATGCGCACGCCGTCCACCAGCACCAGGGTGTGGGCCGAGTTGGTGCCGCGCAGGAACAGCGAGCTCTGCTTGCCCAGCCCGCCACTGTTGTTGAGGTTGATGCCGGCGCGGCCACGCAGCAGGTCCTGCAGCGACGGCGCCTGGCTGCGCTCGATCTCGGCGCGGTCGATCACCTGCGCCGGGGAGATGCTGTCCTGCAGGGCGATCGGGGTGCGGGTGGCGGTGACCAGGACCTGGTCCAGCGCGGTCGCCTCGTCCTGGGCCGACGCCAGCAGGGGCAGGGCCGACAGCACGGCCAGGGAAAGGACTTGGATCTGCAGCTTCATCGATGACTCCATGCACCGCGCACGCCCGCGCGGCAAGGGGTGGGGATGATCGCGCTGCAGGGATGGATCGACGGTGGGCGGACACGCGCACGGCGCCGCTTGCCGCCGCCATGCCCGCCGCATCGCAACCAGTCGTCTTCCAGGCCGGTCTCCGGGCTTGCGGGCCGATGGCCAGGGCCATCGCACCCGGCGCCTTCCCATGCGCAAGCACAGTGGCGTAATGCCGGGTGTTTCCACGCTTACCGTTGCGGGGGCAGCGCCGGAGTGGCAGGCAAGGGTCTGCTGCGTCACCGGCTTCCCGTTTCAACCTGCCGGCATGCGCCGCAGGTCACCTGGAAGTGCGCGCAGTGTAGAGCAAAGGCCTGGCTGCGGCAGCCGGCGCGGCGGGGTGGCACGGAGCGAGCGGTTAGAATGCCCCTCGTTCCACGATGTGATGCCCATGACCCCTTCGAGGTTGCAGCACCGTTCCGCTCCATCCACCGCGCAGGCAGCGGCGTGATCCTGGACCTGATCCGCCACGCCAGCACCGGCCGTGACGGCCACCTGGACGGGCGCACCGACCCCGTGCTGGAAGACGGCAGTACCGACGCCCTGTGCGCACGCTATGCGGGGCTGCCCTGGCAACGCGTGGTGAGCTCGCCCCGCCAGCGTGCGCTGGCCACTGCCGATGCGCTCGCGTTGCCGCACGGGGTGGAAGTGGTGGCCGACGAGGAGTGGGCCGAACTCGACTTCGGCGACTGGGATGGGCAGGCGCTGCATGAGCTGCCGATGCAGGAGCTGTCGGCGTTCCACCTGGACCCGCACGCCAACCCGCCGCCGCACGGCGAAAGCTGGGGCCACTTCGAGCGCCGCATTGCCCGTGGCCTGCACCGGTTGCTGGATGACCCCGACCCGCTGCCCACCCTGATCGTCAGCCATGGCGGCCCGTTGCGGATGGTGCTGTCGCAGGTGTGTGGCCTGCCGATGGCGATGTGCTGGGCATTGCGCATCGACCACGGCACCCGCCTGCAGCTGCGCGTGGAGCGCGAGGACGACCGCCTGTGGGGCGAACTGCTGGAACTGCAGCAGCCTTGATCGCGCGGCGTTACGACGTCTCGTCGTCCGGTTCGAACGGCGGCACGTCGTCGGTGTCGGCTTCATCATCGCGACGTTCGGCGGTGCGGTCGTAGACCGGGCCGGACGCCGGCGGTGCCTTTTTCAGGGGCTTGTCGGCAATGATGGCCTCGTACTCGGCCACCAGTTCGGTGCGGCGTGCTTCGGGCAGTTCCTGCCAATGGCAGTCCTGCAGCGCGCCTTCCAGCGAGTAGAGCAGGTTGAGGCTGGGCTTGAAGCCGGCGCGGCGCACCTTCACGAACGCGCCGACCGCGCCGATCGCGATCAGCTCCTCGGGCGTGCGCAACCCGACCTGGCGCAGCCAGGCTGCGCTCTTGGGACCGATGTTGCGCAGCTTGGTGCTCATCCCAGGGCCTCGACGAACACCGCGGCGATCGCCTCCAGGCCGGCCTGATCGTCGGCGTCGAAACGCGCCAGCGAGGGGCTGTCCAGGTCGAACACGCCGATCAGGGTATCGCCGTGGACCAGTGGCACCACCAGTTCCGAGCGCGACGCCGAATCACAGGCGATGTGGCCGGGGAAGGCATCCACGTCTTCAATGCGCTGGGTCACGCGCTGGCTGGCCGCCGCGCCGCACACGCCCTTGTCCAGCGGGATGCGCACGCAGGCCGGCAGCCCCTGGAACGGGCCGACCACCAGCTCGGTGCCGTCGAAGAAGTAGAAGCCCACCCAGTTCAGGTGCGGCAGGGCGTGGTAGACCAGGGCCGACAGGTTGGCCGCATTGGCGATGCGGTCGCGCTCGCCGTGTACCAGTGCGCGGGCCTGGGCCAGCAGCTGGCCGTACTGTTCCGGCTTGCTGCCGGTGAGCGTGGAAGTATCGAACATGCCCGGAGTCTAGCAAGCAGCAGGCCGCGCCGGGACCGTCGATAATGCACCGCTCCTTCCCGATCCCGGCCGTGATGACCGCCTCCCCGCTTCCCGCCCTGTATGTCACCGGTACCGACACCGGTATCGGCAAGACCTTCAGCAGCTGTGTGCTGCTGCACGCGCTGCGCCAGCGTGGTGGCACGGCGGTGGGGATGAAGCCGGTGGCCAGCGGCTGCGAGCGCACCGCGCACGGGTGGCGCAACGAGGACGCCACCGCGCTGCTGGCCGCCAGCCAGCCGGTGCCGGCCTACGCCGACCTCAACCCGTACGCGCTGCCCCTGCCGCTGGCGCCCGAGCTGGCCGCCGCCGACGCCGGCGTGCAGCTGGCGCTGGGCCCGATCGAGGCGGCCTTCGGGCGGCTGCGCGCACAGGCCGACACGGTGGTGGTGGAGGGCGTGGGCGGCTGGCTGGCACCGCTGTCGGCCACGCTGGACCAGGCCCACCTGGTACACGCGCTGCAGCTGCCGGTGGTGATGGTGGTGGGCCTGCGGCTGGGTTGCCTGAACCATGCGCGCCTCACCGCGGCGGCGATCGCGGCCAGCGGGGCCACCTGCATCGGCTGGATCGGCAACGAGGTCGACCCGCAGATGGCGCGCATCGACGACAACATGACCATGCTGCGCGACCGCCTTGCGATGCCGTGCCTGGGCCGCCTGCCCTTTGCGCCCGGGGCCGATCCGGCCGGGCTGGCCGGGTGCCTGCAGCTGTAACCGCGGGGCTTGGACTCAGGCGTCGCGCAGGGCGCAGGCCAGCTGCCCCAGCGTGGCGATCGCGTCCACGTACGCCGCGTCCAGTTCCTGGCAGCACGACAACCGCAGGCAATGCCGGTAGCGCGCGCCGCGTGAGTACACCTGGCCGGGCATGAACACCACGCCGCGCGCCAAGGCCTGTTCGAACAGCGCGCCGGTGTCGATGCCGGCGGGCAGCTCCACCCACAGCAGGAAGCCGCCGGTGGGCTGGGTGGCCAACGTGCCGGCCGGGAAGTGCTGGGCGATCAGCGCGCGCACGCGCCGCACCTGGTCGTTGTACAGGCGGCGCAGCGTGCGCAGGTGGTGCTCGTAGCTGCCCGCTTCCAGGAACGCGCCCACGGCCTCGCCGAGCAGGCGCGGCTCGGCCCCGGTGGACTGGAACTTGAGCAGCTGGATGTCGGCGGCGAACCGCCCCGCATCGAGCCAACCGATGCGGTAGTCCGGCGCCAGTGTCTTGGAGAAGCTGCTGCACACCATTACCCAACCGTCTTCATCGAAGGATTTCAGCAGCGGCGCCAGCGGCTCCTGGAACTGCAGTTCGGCATACACCGCGTCTTCGATGAGGGGAATGCGGTAGTGGTTGACCAGCGCGGCCAGGCGCTGCTTTTCGGCCACGGGCATGGTGCAGCCGAGCGGGTTGTGCACGGTGGGCATGGCCACGATCGCACGCAGCGCACCGCGTTCCAGCTGCGCGGCCACGGCATCCACATCCAGCCCGCGGCGCGGATCGGTGGGCAGCTCGATGGCCTTCAGGCCCAGATTGCTGAGCAGCGGGTACAGGTTGAAGTAGGACGGTGCTTCGATCCCCACCGCATCCCCGGGCCGCGTCACCGCGCGCAGGGCCAGCTGCAGCGCTTCCATGGCGCCATGGGTGAGGACCAGGCGCTCGGTGCTGGTGTGCAGGCCCAGCCGTGGCCCGCGCCGCACGATCTGCTCCAGCAGCCGGGTGGCCGCATTCGGGCGGGCATAGGTTTCCACCATGCCGGCGCGGCGCAGCACCTGCGCGGTACTGCGCGCCAGTTTGTCGCCGGGATAGAAGCGACGCCCGCGCGGGCCGGCGAAAGCCAGGTCGACGATGCCCGGTTGCTGCTGCGCGGCCAGCACCCGCGCCATCATCAGCTGTTGGGCCTGGGTGGTGGCCAGCGACGGTGCCTGGCGCAGCGAGCGGGTCGGTTCGGCCAGGCGCGGGCTGACCACGAAGCCGGCCTTGGGCCGCGGTACCACCAGGCCGGCATCTTCGAGCTGGCGATAGGCAGCAATGACGGTGTTGAGGCTGAGCTGGCGCTGCGCCGCCAGGCCACGCAGCGAGGGCAGGCGGGTGCCCACCGGCAACCGACCGCTGTGGATGGCATCGGCCATTTCATCGGCCAGGGATTGGTAAAGGTTGGCTGCCATGGGGAGAGTCCGCCGCAATCTGTAACCGTGCGGATGGCCGGAAGCTGGCTCTGTATCCGCTGCTGCGCGCAGCCTAGCATGCTCCCTCCCGCGCAGTGCGGCCCGCCGCTGCGCCTGCCGGACTTCCCTCGTGCACGGCGGTGCCGTGTTGCGCCGTGCACTTTTTTCGACCCCGTCCGGGTAGAGCCGACCGTTGGTCGGCTGCACGTATCCCGGCACCCAAAGGCAGCCGACCAACGGTCGGCTCTACCCGGGGGGCATTTTTCAGCGCGCCGACAGCGTGGACACCAGCCGCGGCGTGTCTCGGTACAGGGCCGGGTACTGGCGCTTGAGCGCCTCCACCTTCGGCAGGTCGTTGATGCGGATATACAGCGACTCCGGGTGCAGGGTGAGGTAGTTCTGGTGGTAGCCCTCGGCCGGATAGAAGCGCTTGCCGCCCTCGACCGTGGTCACCACCGGGGCGCGGAACGCCTTGGCGCGCTGCAGCTGGGCGATATACGCCTGGGTGGCATCGCGCTGCCCGGCATCGTCGGCAAACACCGCCGAACGATACTGCGTGCCGCGATCAGGTCCCTGGCGATTGAGCTGGGTGGGGTCGTGGGCCACCGAGAAGAACACCTGCATCAGCTGCCCGTAGCTCACCTTCGACGGATCGTAGGTGACCTGCACCGCCTCGGCATGGCCGGTGCCGCCGCTGCCCACGCGCGTGTAGCTGGCATCGCCCGCGCTGCCGCCGATGTAGCCGGACACCGCGTTGTCCACGCCGTTGATGTGCTGGAACACGCCCTGCACGCCCCAGAAGCAGCCGCCGGCAAACACCACCCGCGCGCGCTTGATGCCGGGCGGCTTGAAGTCGGCCGTGCCGGTGGGCGCAGGCAGCGTCACCAGCGCCTGCGCCTGCGCCGTGGCCGCCTGCGCCGGGCGATCCAGGCTGACCACCGCGGTGATGGTCATCGCCGCGATCACCGCCGCGATGCTGCCGGCCACCAGTTTGTCCATTGCGATCTTCATCGAAGGCCTCCAGGGCTCAACCGAACGTAAAGGCATAGGCATGCACGCCCGGATCAAGGAACTCGATCTCGAAGGTGCGTTCACGAACATCGCCGCGCTGGCGGATCAACTGGTACAGCCGGTGCTCGCCGACCTGGCCGCTGCCATCGGCCGACACATCGCCCCCGGCGGCCGCGCCCGGCGGCTGGCCGTCGATGCGCACGCGGTAGCGCAGTGGTTTGCCATCCACGGCCGGGGCCAGCACCAGGTGCAGGTCGCGGGCATGGAAGCGGAAGGCGATCCGGCCACCGGCTGCGTCCAGGTGTGCGTCTTCCTCGCCCACCGTCCAGCGCCCACCCAGCGCCCACTGGTTCAAGCGCAAGGTGGCCGGCACGGTGTAGTCGGTGGCATGGTCCGGCTGCTGCCCGCCAGGCGAGGCGAAGCTCTGCGCGCGCGCATGGCCCAGGTAGGTTTCCGGCGATTTCAGGTTGCGCATGTCGGCCTGCTGCTCGATGCCATCGCGCGGCGCCGCGGCGGCCATCGCCATCGCCTGCGCCGGTTCGTCGGGCAGGGTGTTGCCGGCCTCGCGCAGCAGCTGGCGGATGATCTGCTCGGACTGCGCGTAATTGCCTTCGCCGAAGTGGTGCGCACGGATGCGGCCTTCCGCATCGATGAAGTAGTGCGCGGGCCAGTAGCGGTTGTTGAAGCCGCGCCAGATCGCAAAGTCGTTGTCGATCGCCACCGGGTAGGTGACCTTCAGGTCCTTCACCGCGCGCTGCACGTTGCCCAGGCTGCGCTCGAAAGCAAACTCCGGGGCGTGCACGCCGATCACCACCAGGCCGTGGTCGCGGTAACGCTCGGCCCACTCGCGCACGTACGGCATGGCGCGCAGGCAGTTGATGCACGAGTAGGTCCAGAAATCGACCAGCACCACCTTGCCGCGCAATGCCTCGGCGCTCAGCGGCGGGCTGTTGAGCCAGCCGGTGGCGCCGGCCAGCGAGGGCAGGGTGCCTTCCACCGGCAAGGGCGCGCCGGCTGGCGCGTTGGCGGCCATCATCATCATCGAACCGCCCGCGGCCGGTTCCTGCCCCGGCAGTACGTCCAGCAGGCCCTGCTCGAGCTTGGCCGTACTCACCGTGGACAGCCGGGTCAGCACGCCGGTGTCCCAGCCCATGCCGATCGCCACCACCGCCAGCAGCGCGGCCACGCCGAGTGCGCGGCGGATCCACTCGCCCACGCCCAGGCGCTGCTTGAGCGCGGCAAACACGCGCCCGCCGATCCAGATCGCCAGGGCCAGCGACGTGGCGGCGCCGAGCGCATAGGCCAGCAGCAGTCCGCTGGTGCCGACGCTGGCGCCATTGAGCGCCGCGCCGGTGAGGATCAGCCCCAGGATCGGCCCGGCGCACGGTGCCCAGAGCAGGCCGGTGGCGATGCCGATCAGCAGCGAGGTGCCCACCCCGCCGCGCCCGGCATCACTGGCCGCATCGGCCGAAGCACTGAGCCGCGCGCCCAGCCGCTGGAACGGCGACAGCAGGCGGTTGGCCAGCGACGGCCACAGCAGCGCCAGCGCGAACACCGCCATCACCACCAGCGCGATCCAGCGCCCGATCTGGTTGGCCTGGGCCACCCACTGGCTGCCCACCGCGGCCAGGCTGGCCACCACCGCGAACATCAGCGTCATGCCCACCAGCAGCGGCAGGCCGCTGCGCAGGAAGGGGCGGTCCGAGCGGGCGAACACGAACGGCAGCACCGGCAGGATGCACGGGCTGAGGATGGTAAGTACGCCGCCAAGATAGGCCAGGACAAGCAGGAACATGGTCAGATCCTTCCAGGATGCAGGGGAAGCGGCGCTCAGGCCGCGGTGAAGCGCATCGCCACGCCGTTCATGCAGTAGCGCAGACCGGTGGGGCGTGGACCGTCGTCGAACACATGGCCCAGGTGGCCACCGCAGCGTCGGCAGTGCGCCTCGATGCGGATCATGCCCAGCGTGGTGTCGCGGTCTTCCTCCACGGCGCCGTGCAGGGGCGCCCAGAAGCTGGGCCAGCCGGTGCCGCTGTCGAACTTGGTGGACGAGGAAAACAGCGGCAGCGCGCAGCCGGCGCAGCTGAAGGTGCCGCGCCGGTGCTCCTTGTTGAGCGGGCTGCTGTAGGGCCGTTCGGTGCTCTGGCGGCGCAGGACGGCGTAGGCGGCCGGGCTGAGCTGTTCGCGCCACTGCGCGTCGGTGCGCATCACCTCGAAACGGCGCGTGGGGGCCGCCGGTGCGGCCGGTGCCGGGCCGCTGCATGCGGTCAGGCCGAACAGGCCGGCGGCGGCCGTCATGGCGCCCATGCCGAGCACATTGCGACGGGTGTAACGCATGGCCGATCTCCTGGGAGGGAAACGATGCGGCCATGCTGCGCCCGGGCCGGTCAACGAATCCTCACGCAGGGTTAAATTTTCCGTGACACATCCGGGCCCGGATCGGCCGACAATGCAGCCTGTTCCCCCTACCGGCCCGCCCGCACCGATGAGCAGCGCCAAGCGTGTCCTGATCGTCGAAGACGATGTCCATATCGCCAACCTGCTGCGCATGCACCTGCGCGACGAAGGCTATGAGGTCACCCACGCCGCCACCGGCGACGAGGGCCTGGCCCTGCTCGAAGCGCAGCCCTGGAGCGCGCTGGTGCTGGACCTGATGCTGCCGGGCGTGGACGGGCTGGAGATCTGCAAGCGTGCCCGGGCGATGGCGCGCTATACGCCGATCATCATCACCAGTGCGCGGGCCAGCGAAGTGCATCGCATCCTGGGCCTGGAACTGGGCGCCGACGACTACCTGGCCAAACCCTTCTCGATGCTGGAACTGGTGGCGCGGGTGAAGGCGCTGCTGCGGCGCGTGGAGGCCATGGCGCAGAACGCCCGCATCGATGCCGGCGAAACCGAGGTGGCCGGGCTGCGCATCGACCCGGTTGCACGCACCGCGCAGGTGGAAGGCCGCCCCTTGGAACTGACCCCGCGCGAATTCGACCTGCTGTATTTCTTTGCCCGGCATCCGGGCCAGGTGTATTCGCGCATGGACCTGCTCAACCAGGTCTGGGGCTACCAGCACGACGGCTACGAGCACACCGTGAACACCCACATCAACCGGCTGCGCAACAAGATCGAACGCGACCCGGCCGCGCCGCAGCGCATCCAGACGGTGTGGGGGCGGGGCTACAAGCTGGTCGACACTGACGGGGACGCCGCATGATCCGCCTGACCTTGTCCCAGCGCCTGTCGGTGGTGTTCTGCGCGCTGCTGCTGGCCTGCTGCGGCGCGCTGCTGTGGATCCAGATGCGCAGCACCGCCATGCACGAGCAGGAAACCGTGCAGCGGCTGTCGCGCGGGCTGGCCGAGCACATCGCACGCAGCGGCGAACTGATGGACGCACGCGGCATGCGCGGCGGCGAAGTGCGCGCGCTGTTCGGCAAGCTGATGGCGGTCAACCCCAGCGTCGAGGTCTATCTGCTGGACGACGAAGGCCGCATCCTCGGCCACGACGCGCCCGACGGCCACCTCAAGCGCGACCGCGTGGACCTGGCCCCGGTGCAGGCGCTGTTGCACGACGAGCCCCTGCCTATCCTCGGCGACGACCCGCGCAGCGCGACCGGCCGCAAGGTGTTCAATGCCGCGCCGTTGTGGGTGCAGGGGCGCCAGGCCGGCTACATCTACGTGGTGCTGGTGGGCGAGCAGCGCGAGGCGCTGGCGGCCAACATCGCCGCCAATGCGACCCTGCGCACCACGCTGTGGTCGCTGGCCATCGTGGCGGTGGTCGGGCTGCTGGCCGGCGTGGTCGCGTTCCGCTGGGTGACCCGCCCCCTGCGCCAGCTGACCCGGCGCATCCAGGCTTTCGACGTGGACGCCGCCGGTGTCGGCACGCCGCTGCCACCCACCCCGCTGCGGGCCGGTGAGCGCGACGAGCTGGCGATCCTGCAGCACAGCTTCGGGCACATGGGCCAGCGCCTGGGCGAACAGTGGCAGCAGCTGCGCGAGCAGGACCTGCAGCGGCGCGAGCTGGTGGCCAACATCTCCCATGACCTGCGCACGCCGTTGTCGTCGCTGCATGGCTACCTGGAAACGCTGGCGTTGAAGGACGCCACGCTGGGCGCCGACGAACGCCAGCGCTACCTGGGCATCGCGTTGGCGCAGAGCCGCAAGGTGGGCGCGCTGGCACAGGCGCTGTTCGAACTGGCACGACTGGAGCACGGCGGGGTCAGCCTGGATCTGCAGGCGTTCTCGCTGCCCGACCTGGTCCAGGACGTGTTCCAGAAGTTCGAGCTGGCTGCGCAGGCACGCCGGCAGACGCTCACCGCCGACATTCCGCCGGGGCTGCCCGCGGTCGTGGCCGACCTGGGGCTGATCGAGCGCGTGCTGACCAACCTGCTGGACAACGCGATCCGGCACACGCCCGAAGGCGGCCGCATCGAAGTGGTGCTGCGCGCGCAGGACGGCGAGGTGCAGGTGGCCATCGCCGACACCGGCCCGGGCATCGCGCCCGAGCGCCGCGCGTCATTGTTCAGTACGCCGCCGGCGCTGGGCAGTGCGCGCCCGGACAGCGGCGGGCTGGGGCTGTTGATCGTGCATCGCATCCTGCAGCTGCATCACCGGCAGATCCGCCTGATGGACAGCCGCGACGGCGCGTTGTTCGTGTTTACGCTGCCGGTGGCGGTGCGCTGACGCACCGTGTGAGGAACTGGCCAACGGGACCTGCTGCGACGGTCCCTCACAATCTCCAGAGGCGGTGTGTCTGCCACGCGTGTGTGGCGCCAAGTCCGCTGATATGCCTATCAGTGGTCAGCCCCTTCTGAAGGTGGGTGTCCACCCGGTCACGCCAAAGAACAGCATCTGCCGTGGTCTGCTTCAGGAGGCGGCGAAGCAGCAGGAGAAGAAAGAAGACCCGGCCCGGAGGGAACGGTGCTTCTGGCTCAGACCAGCCGGCAGATCGTGGACGTGCCGCGCTGACGCCAAGTTCCTTGTTCCACAAGCGTCCGTGGTGTGCAACCACGTTGCGCGCCACGCTCGTGACATGCAACCAGTTCTGCAGCACCGGTGCGGCCATCTCAACATCGCGTGCTATCACCTTCTGCTCCACCGCCCGTAGCGCTTTGTAGAAGCGCGAGAGGGATCCCAGCGACATCACCTCCGTCGCCATCCAGATGGGAACCAGTGGGAACGCCGGAGTGGAGTACGTGTCCTGATAGTGACGAATGAACGTCTCCTTGGAACGTGAGATCTCCTTGCTGATCCCATCCACCCACGTACGGTGGTCTGCTGGGGAGAAGGAAAAGTTCCTGGGATCCAGGTGCCCGAAAGGCCCGTAGGCATGGGAGAAGTGATAGGTGAGCAGCGTGCGGGTTGCTACCTCGATATGACCAACAGCCTCCATCACGAGATCTCGCAGGCCGCGATCGAATTCATACAGGGAGACGGCTTCCTCGAAGGTTGCGCCACGCAAGAATTGGTCACTACCGGGCATGCGTTGCAGGTATAGATAGCCCATCAGCCTGTAGTAGCCGACGCGCTGCAGGTAGCGATTGGCGGTGTCGAGGTCCGCTATGCCTAATCCGCGCGACTGCAGTTGTTGCAGCTGCGCCTGAAACGTTAGCGCTTGCTTGAGGTATCGAGTCATCCTGACGCCGCCCCCCTGATAGCGGCAAAAAAAAACCCGCCAATTTGAGCATGGCGCGAAAGATCGCGTCAGAGGCGTGGCGGGTGTGTTACGGCAAGTCTAGCCATCGCATGGATTACCCGCAAGTAATGACACGTCAGGAGTGTGACGCCAGTAATGAAATGTCGGCGCGCGGTGCCACCGGTTCAGGCGCGCTTTAGCGGCCATGCCCCGCGCCCAAAAAAAGACCCGACAGAGGGAGGGTTCTGTCGGGTCTGGGATTGCGTGGGGGGAGGGACCCACGCAAATTCGATGCGGGTGTGGCTCAGCGCTTGGCAGCGCCCGCCTTGGCAGGGGCATCCGCGGACGGACCCCGGACCAGCTCGCTGAACGCCTCGGAGGCTTTCAGCCCCAGGTCGACCACGTCCTGGTGGGCACGGGTCCAACGGGCGAGGTTGTCACGGGCCAGCTGCGCGCCCTTGGGCAACAGCGTGCCGGGTTCCTGTGACTGCGCGATTTCACCGAAGAACCCGCTGGTGGCGGTGATGTTCTTTTCCAGCGTCTTCAACTGCACGCCGAACATGCTTTCGGCATTTTCCAGTGCGAGCCGATTGGCACGCGTGGCCGTGGCGGCCAGCTGGCGGGTGTAGTCGCTGAAGGAATCGGTGAACGCGGACGCCATGGGAGCGGCTCGAGAACGTTGATGCAATGCAGCATACGCCGAAAATATTGCATTGCAACATTTTGTTGCCAGTTGTGGTCCGGTTTCAGTTAAACCGCTTTCCAATCAATGGGTTGCGCAGGCTTGCGGGCGATGATGATGGGTCGGGAGCCGACCAACGGTCGGCTCTACCGCGCGCTGCCGGGTCAGCCGCGGTAGCGGCAGCCGGAGGTGCAGGTTTCGTGGACGGTCACTTCGCTCAGCTGCGGCAGGGCCGGCTTGAGTTCGTTCCAGATCCAGATCGCCAGGCGCTCGCTGGTCGGATTCTCCAGGCCCGGGATGTCGTTGAGGTAGTGGTGGTCCAGGCGGTCGTAGATCGGCTGGAAGGCCGCCTTGACGTCGCCGAAGTCCATGATCCAGCCGGTCTGCTCGCCGGGTTCGCCTTCCACTTTCAGTTCCACCCGGAACGAGTGCCCGTGCAGGCGCGCGCACTTGTGGCCCGGCGGCACGTTGGGCAGGCGGTGGGCCGCTTCGAGGGTAAAGACTTTGAAGATTTCCATGCCGCCATTGTAGCGGGCGGCCCATGCCGGCGTGGGGGCGGGACATGGATGCAGGCGAAACCAAATCTATCCATCCGGATGAAGAGATGGTAGTTTCTCTTATATCCGTATGAAGAGATGTTATTGGCCGGTTCATGGCCAGGCATGGACTACTGCGGAACTTGTCGTCCACCACCCCACTGAAGTTCATGCCCAAGCACACCCTTCTTGTAGCAGCGCTGTCTGCTGCTCTGGCCACGCCTTTGCCTGCGTTTGCCGATACCGCCACCGATGCCACCGCTGCCGGCGACAGCAAGACCCTTGCCGCCGTGCGCGTCACCGGCTCCAACATCAAGCGCACCGATACCGAGTCGGCCAATCCGGTCCAGGTGATCGACCGCCAGCAACTGGAGGAGACCGGCAAGGCCACCGTCGCCGACCTGCTACGCTCGATCTCGGCCAATACCGGCAACGCCAACAACGAGACCACCAACAACGGCTGGGCGTCCGGCTCGGCCGGCATCGGCCTGCGCGGCCTGTCGCAGAAGAACACGCTGGTGCTGCTCAACGGCCGCCGCCTGGCCAACTACGGCTTCCCGGCTGGCGGCCTGTCGGACACCTTCGTCAACCTCAACGCGCTGCCGCTCGTCGCCGTGGAACGCATCGAGGTGCTCAAGGACGGCGCCTCGGCGGTGTACGGGTCGGACGCCGTGGCCGGCGTGGTCAACATCATTACCCGGCAGAATTTCCAGGGCGCCGAACTGGGCGGCAGCCTGGGCACCGCCGATCAGGGCGGACTGGACGAGCAGAACCTGAAGTTCATCGGCGGCATCGGTGACCTGGACGCCGACGGCTACAACATCCTGGTCAGCCTGGAAGGCTACAACCGCGAACGCCTGGACCAGGACCAGCGCGACCTCACCAAGTCGGGCATCTACACCGACAAGCCCGGTGGCCGCTGGAACGGCTGGTCGGCCAAGGGCGCGCGCTATCTGGTCAACGGCACCTCGGTGCCGATGCTCGACGCCAGCGGTAACTGCCCGCAGGGCACCACGCTGGTGGCCAGCGCGCCGATCGACGGCCTGGCCGGCAACACCTGCGGTTTCAACCAGGCGCCGTACACCACGCTGATCCCGTCGACCAAACGCTACCAGGCCTACGTCAACGGCACCTTCCGGGTGAACGACAACGTCGAAGCCTTCGGCGAGGTGCTCCACAGCGACATCAAGGGTGTCTCCTGGTTCGGCAGCAGCCCGTTCTTCACCCTGGAAAGCGGCCGCTTCGCGCTCAACGCCGATACCGGCCTGGCCGAGCCGGTGTCGTCCAACCTGCCGGCGAGCAGCCCGTACAACCCGTACGGCCGCGCGGTGCCGATCGAGTACACCTTCTTCAACCTCGGCCCGACCATCAAGACCAACCGTTCGCAGGCCTACCGCGGCCTGGTCGGGCTGCGCGGCAGCCTGCAGAACTGGGACTGGGAAGTGGGCGCGTTCGGCGCACGCAGCAGCGAGCGCGAGACCGTGTCCGGCGGCTTCGCCAACCGTTACGCGCTGGCCGATGCGCTGGCCAGCGGCAGCTACAACCTGCTCAATCCGTCGGCCACCGCGCCGGAGGTGCTCAACGCGATCAACATCAGCACGCTGCGCCCGGCCGAGTCGGTGCTGCAGGGCGTGGACGCGAAGATTTCCGGCGCGCTGGGCCACACCTGGGCCGGTGAGATCGGCTTCGCCGCCGGTGCCGAATGGCGCCGCGAGAAGCTCGACTCCAACAACCCGTGGCAGATCGATGCCGGCCTGCAGATCCGCCCGGCCATCGCCGAAGTGCACGGCGAGCGCAAGGTCACCGCCGCCTATGCCGAAGTGAACGTGCCGCTGGCCGAGCGCCTGGAACTGCAGGCGGCCGCACGCGCCGACCACTACAGCGACTTCGGCGATGCGTTCTCGCCCAAGCTCAGCCTGCGCTGGCAGCCCTGGGACATCCTGCTGGTGCGTGCCGCGGCCTCCAAGGGCTTCCGTGCACCGTCGCTGTCGGAGAACTCCAACAGCACCAGCATCGCCTACGGCAGCGTGATCGACCCGCGTGATCCGGACGTGCCGGGCTCACGCCAGAACCCGACCTTCTTCACCGTGGGCAACAACGACCTCAAGCCCGAGCGCACCAAGAGCTTCAACGCCGGCATCGTGCTCTCGCCGTGGTCCAACACCAGCCTGAGCGTGGACTACTACCGCATCGAGCTGGAGAACCTGGTCGGGACCAACAACACCCAGACCCTGGTCACCGACGATGTACCCGGTGCGGTGCTGCGCGATGACCGCGGCAAGCTGCTGGCGGTCTACAACCGCTACCAGAACCTGAGCGAGCTGAAGACCTCCGGCTTCGACGTGGAACTGCGCCAGCGCTTCCCGACTGCGCGCGCCGGTGACTTCGCGCTCAGCAGCGCTTTCACCCACGTGCGCAACTACAGCCGCCCGACGGTGGTCGGTGGCCCGCTGGTGGACTACGCCGGCAGCAATCTCGGCGCGACCCTGCCCAAGAACAAGGCGACCACCACCTTGGACTGGAGCTACGGCGACTTCCGCACCGCGCTGACCTGGTACTACACCAGCGGCTATGACCAGAAGGCCAGCGCAGCGGCCACTGCCGTGCAGGACCGCGTGGATGCGTACAGCCAGTTCGATCTGTACCTGGCCTACACCGGCGTGGAGAAGCTGACCGTGTACGCCAAGATCCAGAACCTGGCCGACGAGGAACCGCCGTACGACGCGTCCTTCCCGGGTATCCGCGCGCCGTACGACTTCAGTCAGTACGACCTGCGCGGCCGCTACTTCACGGTGGGCTTCGACTACCGCTTCTGAACCTGCGGGCCGGTCGCCTTCGCGCGCCGGCCCGGCACCTGGCTGCACCGGAGCGTGCGCATTCAACGGGGCCGGCGGAGAGGCCGGCCCGCTTCATGGGGAACTGCTGTGTCTTTGCATCGTGTCGTGTCACGTCCCATCACCTGGCTGGTGGGCGCGTTGTGGTTGCTGGCCGCGCCAGCGTTCGCGCAGAGCGCGTATTTCTTCCCGCAGGGCGGCGAGTTCGACCCGTCCATTCCCACCCCGCAGCAGTTCCTCGGCTACGAGATCGGCAGCCGCTACACGCGGCACGACCAGCTGGTGGCCTACTTCAACGAACTGGCCAGGCACTCGGACAAGATCAAGGTCGAGCAGATCGGCAGCAGCTACGAGGGCCGCCCGCTGGTGATCGCCACGGTGACCTCGGCGCAGAACCAGCAGCAGCTGGAAACGCTGCGCCGCCAGCACGTCACCCTGGCCGATCCGGCCCAGCCGCTGAGCGCGGCCGGCAGCAGCCCGGTGGTGGTGTGGCTGGGCTACAGCGTGCATGGCAATGAAACCTCCAGCGGCGAAGCCGCGCTGCTCACCGCCTATTACCTGGTGGCCAGCCGCAGTGCCGACACCGCGCAGTGGCTGCAGCAGGCAGTGGTGCTGTTCGACCCGGCGCAGAACCCGGACGGGCGCGACCGCGCGGCCAGCTGGCACAACGCCTATGCCTCTTCCCCGGCCTCGGCCGATCCGGCTGACAAGGAACATGTCGAACCGTTCCCGCAGGGCCGCACCAACCACTACTTCACCGACCTCAACCGCGACTGGCTGGCCCTGACCCAGCAGGACACGCGGCCGAAGATCGCTTACTTCCACCGCTGGTATCCCAACGTCCAGATCGATTTCCACGAGATGGGCAAGGACAGTACCTACTACTTCGAACCGTCGCCGGCGAGCATGCACAGCCCGCTGTTGCCGGCCTCGTCGTACGCCTTCAACAAGACGCTGGCCAAGTACCACGCGCAGGCGCTGGATGCGCTGGGTTCGCTGTATTACACGGGCGAGAACTTCGACAACTTCTCGCCGGTGTACGGCTCCACCTATCCGGACTTCCACGGCGCGGTCGGCGTCACTGTGGAACAGGCCAGTTCGCGCGGTCGCGTGCAGGAATCGGTCAACGGTCTGTTGACCTTCCCCTTCACCATCCGCAACCAGGTGGCTACCGGGCTGGGCACCATCCGCGGCGCGGTGACCGAACGCGATGGGCTGCTCAAACTGCAGAAGGAGTTCTTCCAGTCGGCACTGAAGCAGGCCGGCCAGCAGCCGGTGAAGGCGTTCGTGTTCGGCGACGCGCACGATCCGGGGCTGACGGCCCGGCTGTTGGACCTGCTGTTGCAGCACCAGATCACGGTGGAGGCCTTGGGCACCGCCGTGACCGTGGAGGGGCAGCGCTTCGAGCCGGGCAGCGCCTACGTGGTGCCCACCGCGCAGCCGCAGTTCCGGCTGGTCCATTCGATCTTCGCCGACACGCCGCCGATCAAGGGTGACGTGTTCTACGGCAGCACCTCCTATGCGATCGCACCGGCCTACGGCGTGGCGTTTGCCGGCAGCCGCAGCCGTATCGGCGGTGGCCAGCGCGTGGCAGCGGTAGCGCCGGCCCAGGGCGGCGTGGTGGGCGGGCAGGCCGGCTACGCCTATGTGCTGGACTGGCGCGACTACAACGCCAGCCGCGCGCTGTACGCACTGCAGGCACGGGGCCTGCTGACCCGCGCCGCGTTCCAGCCGTTCACCGCCGCCACCGTCGATGGCGAGCAGGCGTTCGCACGCGGCAGCGTGGTGATTCCGGTGGCCGGGCAACCGCTGGCCGGCGCGGCGCTGCTGGCGGCGGTCGACGAGGCCGCGCGTGCTGCCGGTGTGCGCGTGCAGGCGCTGGCCAGTGGCCAGAGCCGCAGCGGCATCGACCTGGGCAGCGACAGCGTCAAGGCGCTGCGCAAACCGGCCGTGGCGCTGGTGATGGGCGAGGGCGTCAGTGCCACCGAGATCGGCTCGGCCTGGTTCGTGCTCGACCAGCAGGTGCAGCTGCCGGCCAGCAAGCTTGATCCGGCCCAGCTCGGCAAGGTGGAACTGGATCGCTACACCACGATCGTGCTGGCCGGTGGCACCTACACCGGCGTGGACGCGGCAGCGGTGGCCGCACTCAAGCGCTGGATCAACGCGGGCGGGTCGCTGGTGACCTACGGCACCGCCGCGCGCTGGGCGATCGAACAGAAGCTGGCCGATGAAGTGCTGGGCGAAGACGAGAAGGAACCCGACGCAGCGCGGCGTGCCTTCGGCGACCAGCGCGACATTGCCGCCATCGAGCGGGTGAGCGGCAACATCCTCAGTGCGCAGGTGGATACCAGCCATCCGCTGGGCTTCGGCCTGCCGCGCACGCAGCTGGCGATCAACAAGGAAAACGGCATCCGCTTCAAGCCCAGCCGCAATCCGTTCTCCACCGTGGTTCGCGTGGATGAAACGCCGCGCGTCAACGGCTACCTGTCCGAGACCAACCGCAACCGCGTGGCCGGTGCCGCCTGGCTGCTGGTATCGCCGCAGGGGCAGGGCAACGTGGTCCTGTTCGCCGACGACCCGGCACACCGCAAGTACTGGCACGGCACCGAGCGCCTGCTGTTGAACGCCATCTTCTTCGGCAACCAGCTCAACCCGACCAAACAACGCGGCTGACGGTAGAGCCGACCGTTGGTCGGCTACGACAATGCTTCCCG
>NZ_CP007597.1:3796337-3916648 GCF_000661955.1 Stenotrophomonas rhizophila | reverse complement strand
GCCACGCGGGGCGCCGCGACCGGCACCATCACGCTGGCCGCCACCGGTCTTCTTCGGACCGGCATGGGCGTGGCGCGGGGCCTCGGCATGCGGACGACGCGCGTGCTTGCGCGGCGAGCGATCGCCACCCGGCAGTTCGGCCTTGCCCGGCGCGCTGTTGCCCCAGCGGATCGGGGTCTGCGGCTCGAAGCCCGGCACGTCGCGGATGTCCATGTCCTTGTCGAGCAGGCGCACGATCTGGCGCAGCAGCTTGGCTTCGTCCTGGGCCACCAGCGAGATCGCCTGGCCGGTCGAGCCGTTACGGCCGGTACGGCCGATGCGGTGCACGTAATCCTCGGCCACCATCGGCAGGTCATAGTTGATGACCTTCGGCAGCTCGTTGATGTCGATACCGCGCGCGGCGATGTCGGTGGCCACCAGCACGGTCACGCGGCCGGCCTTGAAGTCGCCCAGCGCACGCAGGCGCTGGCCCTGGCTCTTGTTGCCGTGGATCGCCGCGGTCTTGATGCCCGACTTGTCCAGGAACATGGCCAGCTTGTCGCAGCCGTGCTTGGTACGGCCGAACACCAGGGTCTGCTCACGGCTGTCCTGGGCCAGCAGGTGCAGCAACAACTCGCGCTTGCGCGGGCCATCGACCGGGTGCACGCGGTGGCTGATGTTCTCGGCAACGGTGTTCTTCGGCGTGACCTGGATCTGCTCCGGGTTGCGCATGAACTCCAGCGCCAGCTGCTTGATGCTCTCTTCGAAGGTCGCCGAGAACAGCAGGGTCTGGCGGTTCTGACGCGGCAGCTTGGCGAGGATCTTCTTGATCGACGGCAGGAAGCCCATGTCGAGCATGCGGTCGGCTTCGTCCAGCACCAGGATTTCGATGCCGGAGAGGTCGACGCTGCGACGCTCGATGTGATCGATCAGGCGGCCCGGGCAGGCGACCAGCAGGTCCACGCCACGGCGCAGCACGTCGAACTGGTTGCCCATGCCGACGCCGCCGTAGATGCAGGCGCTCGGAATGCGCAGGTACTTGCTGTAGCCGCGCAGGCTGTCATGCACCTGGGTGGCCAGCTCGCGGGTCGGGGTCAGCACCAGTGCACGCGGACGACGCGGGCCATCAACGGCCTGCGGGTTGGTGCCCAGGTGCTGCAGCAGCGGCAGGCCGAACGCGGCGGTCTTGCCGGTACCGGTCTGTGCGCCGGCCAGCAGGTCGCGGCCTTCCAGGGCGAGCGGGATGGCCTGCTCCTGGATCGGGGTGGGGGTTTCGTAGCCCTGCTCGGCCAACGCGCGCAGCAGGAACGGGGCAAGGCCCAAGGATTCAAAAGACATCGGGTGGAAGCTCCAAAGACAAAGTAACGCCAGGCCGAATGGCCGGACGCGAGGCAGATCAAGGTGATCGGCTGACTCGGAGCGTTCCCGTAAACCGCGCTGCGAGAATTGGGTGCAGCCGGCGCGGTGCGCAGACTGGAATGCATGACGAATGGCGTCGGAGTGGGGGCGGGCGACGGATCGATGATCCATATCGCCGGCGATCCCGAAGGGAAACGGACGGCCGCTGCAGACCCGCATAGTCTAGCGGATGTTTGAGATCCATACCAAATTGGCCTGTTCAGGTTGGGAGGGGGGCGGGCTGCGCCCGGGGCTGCAACGGCCACAGCAACGGCCACAGCCACAGCAACGGCAACGGCAACGGCAACGGCGCGGGTGTGCGGGGGGAGGCGGGGTGGGTCCGGTTGCAGGGGACGCTGCAAGTACGTCCCTGTAAGCTCGGTCGCGCCATCCATGGCGCTCACGCCCCTGCAACCGGACCCACCCCGCCTCCTCCTGACATGGCGTGGGCGTTGCGTTTGGGGCCGAGGCAGAAGCAGACGCAAAGGCATAGGTAAAGGGATGGGGATGGGGATGGGGATAGGGATAGGGATAGGGATAGGGATAGAGAGATTCGCGGGGAGAGGCAGGTGGGCGGAGGATGTTGGTTGGGTGGGCGCGTGACGTGCGGTAGGGTGGGATGTCGCGTTGCAGCTTGGTGGTGCGACAATTTTGGTTACACTCGAAACCTATTTTTCGCGATCCCGGATACCCACCCATGAAGCTTGGTTCTTTGAAGGAAGGCGGCCGCGACGGCACCCTGATCGTGGTCTCGCGCGACCTGCGCCACGGCGCCCGCGCCACCGGCATCGCCGCCACCCTGCAGCAGGCGCTGGAAGACTGGAGCCACCTGGCGCCGCGCCTGAACGCCTTGTACGAGTCGCTCAACGACGGCAGCGCCGACGGCGTCTTCGACATCGACCTGCAGGCACTGGCCGCGCCGCTGCCGCGGTCCTACGAGTTCGTGGACGGCAGCGCCTACCTGCCGCACGTCGAGCGCGTCCGCCGCGCCCGCGGTGCCGAGGTGCCGGAGAGCTTCTATACCGACCCGCTGATGTACCAGGCCACCAGCGCCGGCTTCCATGGCCCGCGTGATGCGGTGAAGGTGGTCAGCGAGGAATACGGCATCGACCTGGAAGCGGAGATCGTGGTGATCACCGACGACGTGCCGATGGCCGTCACCGCCGAACAGGCCGCCGGCCATATCCAGCTGGTGGGCCTGGTCAACGATGTGTCGCTGCGCAACCTGATCCCGGGCGAGCTGGCCAAGGGCTTCGGCTTCCTGCAGTCCAAGCCGCGCTCGGCGCTGTCGCCGGTGTTCGTCACCCCCGACGAGCTGGGCGACGCCTGGCAGGACAGCAAGGTGCACCTGCCGCTGCTGACCCACATCAATGGCGCCTGGTTCGGCGCCCCGGAAGCGGGCGTGGACATGCAGTTCAACTTTGCCCAGCTGGTCGCGCACGCCGCCAAGACCCGCCCGCTGGGCGCCGGTGCGATCGTCGGCTCGGGCACCATCGCCAACGAGGACACCAGCAAGGGCGCCTCCTGCTTTGCCGAGCTGCGCACGGTGGAAACCCTGCGCGATGGCAAGCCGAGCACGCCGTTCATGTCCTTCGGCGACGTGGTCCGCATCGAGATGCTGGACGCGGCCGGTGAAAGCATCTTCGGTGCCATCGAGCAGCGCATCGAACAGGCCGCCAAGCCCTGAACGCCACCGCCGCCACCGACGAGAGTGCGATCGAGCTGTTCAGCTACTGGCGGTCCAGCGCGGCCTACCGCGTGCGGATCGGGCTGAACCTCAAGCAGCTGGCGCACCGGATCACGCCCGTGCACCTGGTCCGCGATGGCGGCCAGCAGCACAGCGAGGCCTATGCGGCGCTCAACCCGCAGGAGCTGGTGCCCACGCTGCGCCATGACGGGCAGGTGCTGCACCAGTCGATGGCGATCCTGGAATACCTGGACGAGGTGTTCCCGCTGCCGGCGCTGCTGCCCGACGATGCACCCGGGCGTGCGCGGGTGCGCGCGCTGGCGCAGCTGGTGGCCTGCGACATCCACCCGCTCAACAACCTGCGGGTGATGCAGTTCTTCAGCGATACCTGGAGCGTGCCGCAGCCCGAGCGCGACGACTGGACCCGGCACTGGATGCGGGTGGGGTTCGAGGCGATGGAGCGGCTGCTGGTCGAATCGGTGGACACCGGCCGGTTCTGCCACGGCGACAGCCCGACCCTGGCCGACTGCTGCCTGGTGCCGCAGCTCTACAACGCGCGCCGCTTCAACCTGGACCTGGCCGCGTACCCGACCCTGGTGCGGATCGACGCGGCCTGCCTGGCGCTGCCGGCCTTCGACACGGCCCGCCCGGAAAACCAGATCGACGCGGGGTGAACCGGTCCGCATCGACCGATGGTCGATGCGCCGTATCACCCGCGCATCAGAACCCGTGGGTGATCGCTGCCGGGGCGCTGTTGGCCGAGAAATCCGCGTACGGATCGTGCTCGCCGCTGCCGCCTTCGGACAGGCGGAACTTCAGCGCCAGGCCATCGCGCGAGTCGGCCGCGCGCAGCGCTTCCTCCTGCTCGATGATGCCGTTCTTGGCCATCCGGAACAGGCACTGGTCGAAGCTCTCCATGCCTTCTTCCAGCGATGCTTCCATTGCGGCCTTGATCTCGTGCACTTGGCCGCGGCGCAGCAGGTCGCGGATCATCGGGGTGTTGATCAACACCTCGGTGGCCGGCAGGCGGCGCCCGTCCTTGCCCTTCACCAGGCGCTGGGACACCACCGCGCGCAGGTTCAGCGACAGGTTCATCAGCACGTTTCGGTGCGCGCTTTCCGGGAAGAAGTTGAGGATGCGCTCGATGGTCTGGTCGGCGTTGTTGGAGTGCAGCGTGGCCAGGCACAGGTGCCCGGTCTCGGCGAAGGCGATGGCCGCCTCCATGGTTTCGGCATCCAGGATTTCGCCGATCAGGATCACGTCCGGCGCTTCACGCATCGCGTTCTTCAGTGCGTTGTGGAAGGCGTGCGTATCCAGCCCCACCTCGCGCTGGTTGACGATGGACATCTTGTGCTTGTGCAGGTACTCGATCGGGTCCTCGATGGTGAGGATGTGACCGGTGGTGGTGCTGTTGCGGTGGTCGATCATCGACGCCAGCGAGGTGGACTTGCCCGAACCGGTCGAGCCCACCACCAGCACCAGCCCGCGCGGGGTCATGATGACGTCCTTGAGCACCTGCGGCAGGTTGAGCTCTTCGATGCTGGGAATCTTGCTGCGGATCGCACGGATCACCATGCCGACCTCGCCGCGCTGCTTGAACACGTTGACGCGGAAACGCCCGGCCTCGGCCAGGGCGATGGCCATGTTCAGCTCCAGCTCACGCTCGAACTCGGGCACCTGGCCTTCGTCCATCAGCGAGTAGGCGATTTTCTTGACCATGCCCGGGGGCAAGCCGGTGTTCCCCAACGGGTACAGCTTGCCCTCGATCTTGATGTAGACCGGGGCGCCGGTGGTCAAGAACATGTCCGACGCGTTCTTTTCGGTCATCAGCTTCAGGAAATAGCCGATATCCATGCGAAATGTTTCCCCAACAATCGGCCGCGTGCCATTGCAAGCACGCCGCAGGCTTCCGACAATGGCCGCGCTCCTACTTCTGGCGACGGCACCCCCAATGAATAGCTTCGCACAAATACGACGTATCCCGTCGGTGGTCATGATTGTTTGCGTGATGGCGTGCACATTCGCGCTGGCAGGCGCCGCCCAGGCCCAGGACGGCGCCCTGGAACTGATGCAGGCCCGGCAGGCGGTGGACAAGGCCACCCAGGCCGATGCCGACCAGTACGCCCCGGATCTGATCGCCGTGGCCCGCCAAGGCCTGGAACAGGCCCAGCGCGCCGCCGGCGACCGCCGCGAGCGCAAGAACGCCCCGGCCTTGGCCGTGCGCGCCACCGTGGATGCCGACCTGGCCCGCGCCCGCAGCGAAGAAGCCACCGCCACCGCCCAGCTGCAGCTGCGTCGCAATGAAGTGACCCAGCTGCAACGCCAGCTCGCCACCGGGGAGAACCGTTGATGACCGTCGCGCCGAAGAAGTCCCGCACGCTGCGCGCGTCCACCCTGGTGCTGGCCGCCGGCCTGGCCCTGCCGCTGCTGGCCCAGGCCGCCGAAGACCCGGCCGTGGCCCAGCTGACCCAGCGCCTGATGGCCATGCAGGCCAATCCCGACGCCTCGCAGCTGGCCGCCTTCGAGCGCCTGCAGGCCCAGCAGGCCGTGGCCGACCTGGACAAGGCCAAGCGCCGCGACCTGGACCAGGCCCGTTACCTGGCCGAACGCCGGGTCGAGATCGCCGAAACCAGCGTGCGCGCCGCGCTGGCCCAGCGCGAGGTGGACCAGCTGGAACGTACCCGCAGCGAGCTGCTGATCGAAGCCAGCCGCCGCGACGCCCAGCGCGCCCGGCAGGAAACCGAGCGCCTGCGCGTGCAGGCGCAGATCCAGGCCGAGGAAACCGAGCGCCTGCGTCAGTCGGCCGAGCAGGAGGCCCTGGCCCGCCAGGACGCCGAAACGGCGCTGACCAGCGTGGCCGGCAAGCAGACCGCCCGCCTGAGCGCGGCCCAGCAGAGCGCGGCCAAGCTGGCCCGCGAGGAAGCCGAACTGGTCTCGGGCAACACGCTGCCGGGGTCGAAGTTCGACAGCCGCGGCGAAGTGTTCACCTTCAATGGCGATGCCTTCGCGGCCGGCAAGGGCAGTCTGTCCAGCGCCGCCAAGGGTCAGGCCAAGGCACTGGCCGAGTACCTGAACATCGGCAAGAAGGGCCGGGTCCGGATCGAGGCCTATGACGCTGCGGCCGGGGTGGGCGACCAGCGCGCCCAGGCCCTGCGTGACGCCCTGGTGGCCGCCGGCGTCAGCGCCAGCCGCCTGCAGGTCGCGGGCAAGAAGGCTGCGGCCACCAAGGCGCGTTCGGCCGAGGTCATCATCGCCCCCTGAGCCGGTTCTGCGGGGGTCAACGCGGGTCGCTGGCAACGGTCGGTCATGACCGTTGGTCATGACGCAACCTGCTGTTTTTGTTTAATTTTCGTTGAAGTGCGCGTTCAGCCTGAACCCCGGCTTGAGCGGATCGAAAATTTCAGATGAAACGCTTGAAGACCCCATCGGGCAGGCGTAGGGTCAGTTGTCCGGGGCGCCTTCCGCGACCCGGACGATTGGAGGGCCGGGCCGATGAACCGAGGGCACGAACCACAGCAGTCTGCAGTCCGGGCAGTCCCGGTTGCGCATGCGGGTTCGGTCGCGGTCATCGCCAGGTGCTCCACCCAAAAGCAACGCCCCGTGCCGTCAGGCCGGGGCGTTCTTGTTTCTGCCGTACAGCGATAGGAGGTTCATCATGTTTGAAGGTCAGCCCCAGAGCGAGATCGACGCACGCCGCAAGCGTGATCCGGAATTCAAGGCACTTTACGAACGGCACCAGAAGTTGAACAAAAAGTGCATGGATGCCCAACTCGGTGTACTGCCGATAGACGATCTCACCTTGGGCCAGATGAAGCGTGAGAAGCTGCTGGCCAAGCAGAAGCTGGAACGGATGTACGACTCCCCCATGCATTGATGTAAGGTTTTGACCCAACGCCGCGGGCGGCGTCCGTCACCTCGTCGACGGGCGCCGTTCGCGTCGCTCCGCTGTCGCGGCCGGCATCACCCCGCCGCCTACAGCCCGGCATCCGCCGTTGATCGCCACAACCTGACTTTCCGCGTCAACCGTCGGATAATCACCGGTCCGGCCGCATTGCGGCGCGAACGATGTGATCCGATGGCAATCCACTCCTCCGTACTCGACCTCATTGGGCACACCCCGATCGTCAAGGCCCAGCGCCTGGACACCGGTGTCTGCGAGCTCTACCTGAAGCTGGAGAGCGCCAATCCCGGAGGATCGATCAAGGACCGCATCGGCCTGTCGATGATCGAGGCCGCTGAGAAGCGCGGCGAGCTCACCCCGGGCGCGACCCTGGTCGAGGGCACCGCCGGCAACACCGGCCTGGGCCTGGCCCTGGTAGCCCAGCAGAAGGGCTACAAGCTGATCCTGGTCGTGCCCGACAAGATGAGCCGCGAGAAGATCTTCAACCTGAAGGCGATGGGCGCCGAAGTGCGCCTGACCCGTTCGGACGTGGCCAAGGGCCACCCGGAGTACTACCAGGACATGGCCAAGCGCGTGGCCGAGGAAACCCCCGGCGCGTACTTCATCAACCAGTTCGGCAACCCGGACAACCCGGCCGCCCATGAGTTCGGCACCGGCCCGGAGATCCTGGAACAGATGGACGGCGACCTGGACGCGATCGTGTTCGGCTGCGGCAGCTCGGGCACCATGACCGGCCTGTCCCGCGCCTTCGCCAGCGCCTCGCCGAAGACCGAGCTGGTCCTGGCCGACCCGGTCGGCTCGATCCTGGCCGAGTACATCAACGACGGCGTGCTCAACGACAAGTCGGGCAGCTGGCTGGTGGAAGGCATCGGCGAAGACTTCCTGCCCTCCATTGCCGATTTCAGCCGCGTCACCAAGGCCTATGCCATCACCGATGCGGAGAGCTTCCACACCGCGCGCGAGCTGCTGGGCAAGGAAGGCATCCTCGGCGGTTCCTCCACCGGCACCCTGCTGGCGGCGGCGCTGAAGTACTGCAAGGAGCAGACCACCCCGAAGAAGGTGCTGGTGCTGGTCTGCGACACCGGCAACAAATACCTGTCCAAGATGTACAACGACTACTGGATGCTGGACAACGGCTTCCTGGAGCGCCCGCAGAGCGGCGACCTGCGCGACCTGATCCTGCGCCCATACGGCCAGCGCGACACCGTCGTGATCGGCCCGAACGACCTGCTCACCACCGCCTACCAGCGCATGAAGCTGTACGACGTGTCGCAGCTGCCGGTGATGGACGGCGACCAGCTGGTCGGCATCGTCGACGAAAGCGACGTGCTGCTGCACGTGTATGGCGATGAAGCCCGCTTCCGCGACCCGGTGGCCACGGCCATGGTCAGCAAGCTGGACCGGCTGGATGTGAAGTCCCCGATCGAGGCGCTGCTGCCGGTGTTCGACCGTGGCCAGGTGGCCATCGTCATGGACGGCGGCACCTTCCTGGGCCTGATCACCCGCATCGACCTGCTGAACTACCTGCGCCGCCGCGTTCAGTAAACGCCTGGCCCCGGCCGCCGCTGCTCTGAATCTGCGTTTATCCGCGTCAACGGCCGATTAAGCCGCCGCTGATAGACTTCCGCTCCTTTTGCGGGAGCCCCCACCGGGGCTCTCCTTGCTGGGAAACAACATGTCCGACCACGCTTCCTCCGGGCACGGCAACCGTGCGCTTGCCCTGGCTACCCTGGCCATCCACGGCGGACAGTCGCCGGATCCGAGCACCGGCGCAGTGATGCCGCCGATCTACGCGACCTCCACCTACGCCCAGTCCAGCCCCGGTGAACACCAGGGCTTCGAGTACTCGCGTACCCACAACCCGACCCGCTTCGCCTACGAGCGCTGCGTGGCCTCCCTGGAAGGCGGCAGCCGCGGCTTCGCGTTCGCCTCGGGCATGGCCGCCAGCTCCACCGTGATGGAGCTGCTGGACGCCGGCAGCCACGTGGTGGCGATGGATGACATCTACGGCGGCACCTTCCGCCTGTTCGAGCGCGTGCGGAAGCGCACCGCCAACCTGCAGTTCAGCTTCGTCGACCTGACCGACCTGGCCGCGTTCGAAGCCTCGATCACCCCGCAGACCAGGATGGTGTGGATCGAAACCCCGACCAACCCGATGCTGAAGATCGTGGACATCGCCGCGGTGAGTGCCATCGCCAAGCGCCACGGCCTGGTCGTGGTGGTGGACAACACCTTCGCCTCGCCGATGCTGCAGCGCCCGCTGGAACTGGGCGCGGACCTGGTCCTGCACTCGGCCACCAAGTACCTCAACGGGCACTCGGACATGGTCGGCGGCATGGTGGTGGTGGGCGACAACGCCGAGCTGGCCGAACAGATGGCCTTCCTGCAGAACTCCATCGGGGGCGTGCAGGGCCCGTTCGACAGCTTCCTGGCCCTGCGTGGCCTGAAGACGCTGCCGCTGCGCATGAAGGCCCATTGCGCCAACGCGCTGGCCCTGGCCCAGTGGCTGGAAACCCACCCGGCGGTGGAAAAGGTGATCTACCCCGGCCTGACCTCGCACCCGCAACATGAACTGGCCACGCGCCAGATGAACGGCTACGGCGGCATTGTCTCGATCGTCCTCAAGGGCGGTTTCGAGGCGGCCAAGCGCTTCTGCGAGAAGACCGAGCTGTTCACCCTGGCCGAGTCGCTCGGCGGCGTGGAAAGCCTGGTCAACCACCCGGCGGTGATGACCCATGCCTCGATCCCGGTGGAACGCCGCGCCCAGCTGGGCATCAGCGATGCGCTGGTGCGGCTGAGCGTGGGCGTGGAGGAGCTGGGGGATCTGCAGGTGGATCTGGAAGGTGCGCTGGCGGGCGCCGCAGAATGAGCAGTATCCATGCCGAATCTGGCAGTTCGCCAGGCGCGCTGCTCCGCAGCCTGGTGTCCAATCGCACCCTTATCTGGCAGTTGGCCAAGCGCGATGTGATCAGCCGCTACCGCGGCTCGGTGTTTGGCCTGGCATGGTCGTTCTTCAACCCGCTGCTCATGCTCGCGGTGTACACCTTCGTGTTTTCCGTGGTGTTCAAGGCGCGCTGGGGACTGGAAACGAGCAATCACGGCGACTTCGCCGTGATCCTCTTCGTGGGCATAATCGTCCATGGCGTGTTTGCCGAATGTGTCAACAAGGCCCCCGGCCTGATCCTCAACAGTTCCAGTTACGTGAAACGGGTGATTTTCCCGCTCGACACATTGCCTTGGGTGGCAATGGGCGCAACCTTGTTCCACTCCACGATCTCGCTGTTGGTCCTGCTGATCGCGCAGATCGTCCTGAGGGGTTCTATCCCCATTACCGCACTCTGGCTGCCCGTGGTGATTCTGCCGCTGGTGATCGGCACCATGGGCGTTTCCTGGCTGCTGGCGGCGCTTGGCGTGTACTTGCGTGATATCGGCCAGGTCACCGGCATTCTCACTACTGCCATGCTGTTCATGGCGCCGGTACTCTATCCGCTGCAGGCGCTTCCCGAGCGTATCCGTCCATACATCTACCTCAATCCGTTGACATTCATCATCGAACAGGCGCGCGAAGTACTACTGTGGGGGCATTCTCCGGACTTTGTCGGCCTGGGGAAATATGCGTTGGGCGCAATGCTGGTGGCCTGGTTCGGATTTGCAACGTTCCAGAAGATGCGCAAGGGGTTTGCCGATGTGCTCTGACTCCACGCGGGACGTGGCCATCCGGGTAACCGGCGTGACCAAGTGCTTTCAGATCTACGAACAACCGCACTTGCGGCTCAAGCAGGCGCTGCTGCCACGTTTGCGGCGCGCGGCAGGGTTGCCGCCCCGCAACTACTTCCAGGAGTTCTGGGCACTCAAGGGGGTGGACTTTGAAGTGCGGCGAGGCGATACGGTCGGCATCATCGGACGCAATGGGTCGGGCAAATCCACATTGCTGCAGATCATCTGTGGCACGCTGCAGGCAACCACGGGCACAGTCGAGGTAAAGGGGCGCGTTGCAGCGCTGCTGGAACTCGGCGCAGGCTTCAACCCCGAGTTCAGTGGGCGTGAGAACGTCTACCTCAGTGCATCCATCCTCGGTCTTGATCGACAGCAGATCGATGCGCGCTTCGAGGATATCGTCGCCTTCGCCGACATCGGTGACTTCATTGAGCGACCGGTAAAGACGTATTCCAGCGGCATGTACGTGCGGCTTGCTTTTGCCGTCATCGCGCACGTCGACGCGGACATTCTCATCATCGATGAGGCCCTTGCGGTGGGTGACGCAATTTTCGTACAGAAGTGCATGCGTTTCCTGCGTAAGTTCCGCGAGAACGGAACGCTTCTGTTCGTCAGCCACGATACTGCATCGGTGCTCAATTTCTGCCAGAGCGCGCTATGGTTGAATCGGGGCGACATGGTATTGCATGCGTCGGCCGAAGAGGCCTGCAATGCCTACATAGAGTATTGCTCGCAGGAAGTGTACGGGGAGGCAGTGAAGCTGACGCCCCGTCAAGCACTGCGGGAGGCGGCACCTGAAAAGCCGAAGGCAAAGGTGGAGGCCGATACCCGCCTGGAGATGTTCGACAACGTAGCCAATGCAGCTGGTTGGCAGTCGGGCATCGCCAGCATCGATTCGGTGGTGCTGAGCAACCCACAGGGTGAGCCGCTGAGCGCTTTCTCCGGTGGCGAAGACGTGCTGCTGAGCGTGCGCGCCACCGCGCACGCCGCATTGTCCAGTCCGCTTATCGGCTTCTTCGTCAAGGATCGCTTGGGCCAGTCGTTGTTTGGCGAGCACACCTATACGTATGTGCAGCCGCCTATGCAGGTCGAGGCTGGCACACGCCTGGAGGCCAATTTCCGTTTCACCCTGCCCATGCTGCCCAACGGAGACTATTCCATGACTGTCTCCATTGCTGATGGCGATCCGTTCGCCAACACCCAGCATGCCTGGCTGCACGATGCGGTACTGATCAAGGTAGCCTCGCCCAAGCTTCGCTATGGCTTGGTCGGCATTCCTTTCGACGAGGTAACGATGACACGTCTGGGGAGCGGCGAATGAACCATGGTTTCATTCCGCCGCTGACATCGGATGATCCGCGGATCAGTATTGGCCGGTTCACCTATGGTGGGGCCACCTTCAAGCTCTGGAGCGCCGGGGAGCGCGTCGAGGTCGGCGCATTCTGTTCTTTCGCAGAGGATGTGCTGATCTTCGGTGGCGGCGAGCATCGCTTGGACTGGGTAACCACCCATCCGTTGAGGATCGCGTTCAATTCCCCGGGTGCAGGCCAGGATGGCCATCCTCATAGCAAGGGACCGACGCGCATCGGCAACGACGTATGGATTGGCCACGGCGCGATGGTGCTGTCCGGGGTAACCATCGGCGATGGTGCCTGCATCGGCGCCGGGGCCGTCGTCAGCAAGGACGTTCCTCCCTATGGCATTGCCGCCGGTAATCCCGCCGCCTTGGTGCGTACTCGCTTCAGCGAGGCGCAGATTGCCCAATTGCTTCACGTCGCGTGGTGGAACTGGCCCATCGACAGAATCAAGCAGTTCGAGGCGCTGCTTTGCAGCGCCGACATCGATGCCTTCATCCTGGCCGCGCTGGCCGATCCGGACGCTTCGGCGTCGCACTCGTAATCAGAGACGCACATGATTGATTTTGTACTGTCGCCCAGCATGCTGATGATGCCTCGCAAGCTGCCGCATAGCGCTTGGTTGGGACACATTCCGTTCGCCAGCTGGTTGCTTGATGTCCAGCGGCCGCAACACATTGTCGAACTTGGGACCCACAACGGCGCATCGTTCCTGGCCCTCTGCCAGGCGGTCGAAGCGCAACAGATCAGCTCGCGCGTGTTCGCGGTGGATACCTGGCAGGGTGATGAACACGCGGGATTCTACGGCGATGAGATCTATGCCGAACTGCGTGACTATCAGCAGCGGCATTACGCAGGCATCTCCGAAATGATGCGCATGCGATTCGACCAGGCGCTGGAGTATTTCGCTGACGGATCGATTGATCTTCTCCACATTGATGGCCTGCACACCTACGAGGCCGTGCGCGAAGACTTCGAAACATGGCGCAAAAAGTTGTCACCGCGCGCGGTGGTACTGTTCCATGACAGCTGCGTGCGCGAACGTGGATTTGGTGTCTGGCAGTACTGGAGTGAGATTTCCACCGAGTATCCGTCTTTCGAGTTCAGCCACACCCATGGGTTGGGCGTATTGTTGGTTGGCCAAGAGCAGCCTGAGGCCTTGCTGCGCCTTGCCCGGGCGTCGCGGAACGGTGAGTTTGCATCGATCAACCAGCTCTTCGATTCACTTGGGCGGAACATCAAGAATGTTGAGGAGATCGAGCGTGTGAACAGCGCTCTCACTGCGGCGCATGGGGAAATCGGTCGCCTGAACGAGGAGTGCGCGCGATTCCGGGCGTTGCTCGACAAGAACACTGACGTCAGCGATGAGCACTACACGTTGATCGAAGCGCAATTGCCCGCGCTCGCGCAAGGGCTGTCGCTCCTGGAGCGACGTGTCATTGATGGAATGAACGATATGCGGCTTGCGCTGGATGAATCGCGGGAAGCATCGGTGAACAATGTCGTTGCCTCTGTGGTGCCGCGGATGGAAGAGCAGGATCGCAAGCTCAACCACCTGTTGCGTCCTTGGTGGCGTCGCGCCATCGGCCGCTAACTTACCTGGCACTGACAAGGTACCCACATGTTCATCGACAAGACCCTGCTGAAGCGCGGCCTGAAACGGGTGGCGGCAAAGCTGCTGTCCGTCAACTGGTTCGCGTTGGTTCCCGATCGCGTAAAACTGATCGTGGTGCGACGGGCAGGCGTCTGCGACTGGCACTGGTACGCGCGCTTCATCATGCGCCTGCCCGACGCCGCCGCCGATGGCCCCCGACATTTCCTCGTGCATGGGAACGCAGAAGGAAAATCGCCGGGTCCGCTCTTCGATCCGACTTGGTACTGCGAGCGTTTCGGGTTGCGCGCCAAGCCACTTGATGCGTTGACGCAGTATGTGCTGATCGGTGACTGGATCGGTCTGCAGCCGTGTGCCTGGTTTGATCCGCGCTATTGCCGGAAAACAGGCTGCGCTCGCGGGCTGCGGCCCGTGCTGGGGCGGTATCTTGTGGACTACCGCAACGCCGGGGTGCCGCATCCGCTGTTTGACCAGGACTGGTACCTGGATAAGTACGCGGATGTGCGCAGCAGTGGCGTCAACCCATTGGTGCACTTCCTGTATGACGGGATTCCGGAAGGTCGTTTACCCAATCCGTATTTTGTGCCGGCATGGTATCTGGAGTCGTATCCAGACGTCGGCGGAACCGACCCCCTCTCGCACTTCCTGCTGCACGGTGCGGCAGAAGGGCGTAGCCCCGGCCCGGATTTCAACGCGCGCCAGTACCTGGATGCAAATCCCGATGCTGCTGCGTTGGGAATGAATGCGCTCGCCCATTATCTTGCGGTAGGGCGTCGCGATGGACGTGAGCTGGGAAAACGCCCTTTGTCGCTGGCAGATGTTGTCGCCCCCACCGCCGTGGGGAAGATGCTGCAACGGGCCGGCGTCGTCGACATCGTGCTGCCGGTGTATCGCGGCTTGGACGAAACGCGCAACTGCATCGAGTCTGTACTCGCGTCGCAGAATCGCACCCGAACGCGGCTGCATATCTACAACGACTGTTCGCCTGAGCCGGAGGTCACCGCCTACCTGCGCGAGTTGGCCAGCCACGAGCCGTCGTTGCGTCTGGTCGAGAATCCGCAGAATCTCGGCTTCGTGCTGACCGTCAATTCCGGCATGACGCATGCCCTGAATCAGCGGGACAGCATCGGCGCGCTGCTGCTCAACAGCGACACTATCGTTGCCGGAGACTGGGTGGATCGCATGGTCGCCCATTTGGATGCCGATGTCGGCTCGGTGACGGCCCTGTCCAATAACGCGACGATCTGCAGCTATCCCCAATTAGGTGCCAATGCGCTGCCAACTGCGATGGATGCCGCTGCCCTGGACCGCCTGACCCGGGTTGCCAATGCGGGTGTAGCCGTGGATGTGCCGACCGGGGTGGGCTTCTGCATGCTCATTTCCCGCGCCGCGCTGGAGAAGGCCGGGCTGTTTGACGCCGAGGCCTTCGGTAAAGGCTATGGCGAGGAGAACGACTTCTGCATGCGCTCGGGGCGATTGGGCTTCCGGCATCGCCTGGCCATGGACGTGTTTGTCGAGCACGTGGGAGAGGTCAGCTTTGCCGACGACAGCAAGCCTGGCAAGATCATCGCCCAGAGGATCATTGACGAGCGCTATCCGGACTACGGTGCGCAGGTCGCTCGTTTCTGCTCAATGGATCCGGGCTTCGCGGCGCGCGTGCGGTTAACCCTTCAGGTATGGAAAGCGCGTGGACGGCCGGTTTCGGTGCTGCTCACCCACACTTGGGGCGGGGGCACCGAACGTGCCGTGCAGGCGATGCGGACATCGCTGGCTGAAAGCGGCGAGGTGGTGATCGTGCGCCCCATGGAGGACAACAACGGCGCCGGATTGGTCAATGTGAGCCACACATCGGATTTCGACGGCTTCGAGTTCCTGTTCCGATACCGGACCCCCGAGGAACTTGCGGCGCTGCTGCAGGAGCTGGGTGCCAGCATGCTGCAGATCCATCACCTGGTTGGCTTCGGGAATTCGGTACGGCGGGCCGTGGCCTTGGCTGGTCTGCGTTACAGCTTCCACGTGCATGACAACTATGCGATCTGCCCGCAGATCACGCTGACCGATGCGTCGGGGAACTACTGTGGCGAGCCGGCTGAAAATGGCTGTGACGCCTGCATCGCAGAGCGGCCATCCAACGGAGCAACGGACATCCGCAACTGGCGTGCCAATCACGAGTGGGCGCTGCTCGGCGCCCAGACGGTGCTTGCACCGAGCCTCGACGCGGCGCAACGGATGCAGCGCTACACCGGTATCCCGGTGCAGACGGTGTACCACGAGTCGATGATTGATGCGGCACCGGGGCGGCTGGGGCAGGGACTGCGGCCGTACCGCGTGGTGCTGCTGGGCGTAATGGCCGCGCACAAGGGATTGAACCACCTCTTGGCCATTGCCGAGGAAGCGCGGCGCGTGCGTGCGCCGCTGCATCTCCACGTGATTGGATACCCGCAGACGGAACTGCCTAAAAATCCTGGCTTCAGCTGGAGCGGCCCCTATGAGGAGTCAGCGCTGGATGCCCTGATCCAGGCCTACGATCCAGATGCGTTCCTGTTTCTGTCGCAGGCGCCGGAGACCTACTCTTATACGTTGTCTCATGCACTGCGCGATGGCCGACCGATCGCCGCCAACCGCCTCGGCGCGTTCACCGAACGGCTGGAAGGCGTGCCCAATACACTGATGCTGGCGCATGATGCGCCTGCGGTCGTTGCCGTGCAGGCGCTGGTCGCGTGGTTGGACGTCCTGTACGAAAAGGAACATGCATGAAACGGGAATTCGGCATGGGGACCCAGCCCGCTCTGCGTTCTCAGTACGGCGTGCGGGTTGCGGTGATACCCGAGCGCTATGGCGCGGTGATGTCGCCGTGCGCCAGCATCCGCTTGCACGCGTTCACTGAACGCTTTGCCGCCGATGTGCGATATCTGGTGCCGGAAGAGCTTTCCGCCTTCGCGCCCCAGGCCATCCTGTGGAACCGCGGGGCGATCGATGACGTCGAGCAGATCGAGCAGATGGCTACGATGGCGCGGCGAATCGGTGCGCGGCTGATCTACGACATCGACGACAACCTTCTGGCCATGGAGGAGCATCCGGAGCGGGACGCCTACGCGACGCTGATCAATGCCGTGCGTGCGTCGATCGCACTCGCTGATGAAGTGTGGTGCTCGACGGAGACGCTGGTGTCGGAAATTCAATCCGCCGGCGGCAATGCCATCGCGATGCCCAATGCGCTGGACCCCGATCTCTGGTCGGGCGCCTGCCCGCCCACTGACCGAACGTCACGTTTGAGATTGGTGTACATGGGGACGCGCACCCATGACGAGGACTATGCGTTTGTGCAGCGCGTTCTGGCGCGGTTGCAAACCCTGCGCCCGGACAGTTTCTCGCTGACCCTGGTAGGGGTGAACGCAGCGGACGTAGCATTGCCTGAGTGGGCTGAGGTGCTGTCACCGCCTTCCCATGTCGGTGCATCGTATCCGGCTTTCGTGCGCTGGTTCGTCGGCCAGGGACCGTTCGATCTTGGTCTGGCGCCCCTGATGGAAACGAAGTTCAACCAAGCCAAGAGCGGCATCAAGGTGCTCGACTACGCGGCTATCGGCGTGCCCACGCTCGCATCGGATGTGGCTGCCTATCGCGGCGGTGTAGCCGGCGACCGTCTATTGGCGCGGAACGACGAAGATGCGTGGCTGGAGATTCTGCAGGCAGTACTGGACGATCGCGCGATGCTGGATCCGATCCGCGATGGCGGCAGCCGCCTTGTCGGAGCAGAGATCTTCGCCGACGCCGTCAAATGGCGCTGGTCACGCATCGTCGCTTGACGCGTCGCCGTCTGCTGGAGTGGCAGCAGACGGCGGCCATCAATCACGGTGTCAGGTTGGGTAACGCGATGGCGACGAAGGAGTAAGCGCCCAAGACTACAGCCGCCGCGAGAGCGATATGGGCCAGCCGCTCAAGCTGCGACCCTGGCCTCAGGTGCGACAGCTGCGCCCCCAGCAGTACGCAGACACCCAGGACGTAGCGCCCCTGTGCCTGGAAGTCGTAGGTCCAGCTGTGCAGCAGGGATGCACCCAACAGACTGACGCCCGCACCGGCCGCAAGCACCAATTGGCCGCGGCCCAGCTGCAGCGGTTGCGAGGTGGCCGCCGTACTCAGTCCAAGAAGCGTCAACAATACTGTCACCACCCAGATTGCCCAGTAGTAGGCGGCGGGCGCGTAGTACTGCATATAACCGTAGACACCGAACAGGCTCTTGGCAGTTGCCACCTGCCATTGCAGCGGTGGCTGCAGCATCTGGGGCAGGGAATACCCTCGTTCGTACATGCGCAGGCCGGGTGACGGGGTCGTTGCACTGGGTTTGAACGCTGGTGCGGCGTGGATCTCTCGGAGTCGGTCAACCTGTTCCGCTTTCTCCGCACCGCTGCCGTTGCGCAGGATATCCACCGTGATCCACGGTGCGGCCACGACCAGGGCCAGTGACATCAATATGGCGAAGCGATAGAGCGGCGTTAGCATACGGTGGCGCAACAGCATCCAGCCGTCGTAAGCCAGTACGCACAGGGCGGTCAGGACCAGTATGGCGATCGGCCACCCCGCACCGTATGCCTGGTGCAGGGCGTTGCCGGCGGCCGCCCACAGGATGCCGGCGGTACAGAGAACCGCCATGGCGAGCGAGGAACGAGCCGGCAGACGCAACCCGCCGGACGCGAGCGCGGCCGCGATGAAGACGCCGACTGGCCAGTAGTTGCGCTTTGAAATGATGAGCAAACCTAGACACAGCGCAAACAAGAGAGCATGCACGATCACCACTAGCTCGGCCCGGCGTCCTCCTTGGAGATAGCCGCGTAATGGACTGTCGCGCGTCAGCGCGATGCCTGCCGCCAGGCTCGCCGCCATCAATGGCAGCGCATCGCCGTTCATGTAGGAAAAGACGTACCACGCTTGGGGCGTAACGAGGATGGGTGCGAGCGTGAACGCGGAAAGTCGAAGCAAAAACACGGCAGCGATCAACAGCAGCAATAGCGAAGCCTGGTAGAGCCTGAAGCCTTGTCGCTCGGAAAGGCCGGCTTGCGTAGCCACGTTGCCAGCCTTACCTGCGAAGAAGTACGTCACGTTCCATTCGGCGAGATAGCTCACCCCGTACGGACTGGCCTGGTAGGAGGGCAGCATCTCCGGCGAATCAAGGGATGGCGGCATCCAATGATTGCTGAAGTAGCGCGCCCCTGCTTCGTGCAGGTCTTCGTCGGGGCTGACGGACGGTGAGGGGACCGCAAAAGCAGCCAGCGCCAGCACCAGCGACGCGCAGATCAGCGAGGGCCATGCATAGGACCGGGTATAAGCCATCTGCAGGCCCATCACGATCACGATGCAGAGGCCCAGGCCGATCCAAGTCAGGTGGACCAGTCGGCGCTCGACGCGGGAGGGATTGTCGGCGGGGGCAGGAAGTGCCACCAGCAATTGGGGATCCCGGGCGCCCGGCTGAAGTTGGTAGTGCGCGTCGCCGCCCGCAGCGTCAACCGTTGCCAGATCGTGGAGCGGGCTGCCAACCAAGGACGTCGCTGCCAGCAGCGGATTGCCCTTGATCCGTAGGTCGCCCACAGAGAGAGTTCCGGCACCCTCGGGAGGATCCAGTCGCAGCGCAACCGTACGTCCACTTGGCAGTTGCACCTGCAAGTTAGAGCGCCCGGCCGGCAGTGTCTGCGTCCATGAGTTGGCTTCAGAGAAGCCCTGCCCCTGGTCGAAGAACACCTGGAACGGACCAGGTGCACCCAGTTCCACGTCCACGGCCAGTTGGCTGCTGCTGTAGGGGCGTGAGCCGGCCAGTACGACAAGTAACATGGCGATGATCACCGCGACCAATTGGGTCCTGCGGAAATGTGCCAAGTCGCGCCACCAAGCAGCCAGTTGCTGCTGTTGCTGGCCTAATGGGACGGTCAGAGCACCAACGCTCCTCATTGGGGCATGCCCAGAACCTCATCTGCTGCGGCGAAGATCGCATCGAGATGATCTTCCACGCCGATCCACAACGGCATGCGCACCAAGCGTTCACTGAGTGTATCGGTGTTGCGCAACTCTCCGTGGGCGCGCCCTGCCTGTCGTCCAGCTGGTGCCGAATGCAACGGAATGTAGTGGAACACGGTCTGCACGCCTCGAGTCTTCATCTCCTGGATGAATCGCGTGCGGGCATCCAAGGTGGGTAGTAGCATATAGAACATATGCGCGTTGTGCTCGCAATCGGCCGGTATGACGGGGCGACGCAGGCGCCCGGCGCGTTCATGTGGTGCGGCCCATTGCTGGTAGCGGTCCCAGATGGCCAGGCGACGCGACGTGATCTGATCAGCTTCTTCGATCTGCGCGCAGAGGAACGCCGCCGTGATCTCACCTGGCAGGAAGGACGAGCCAACATCAACCCACGTGTACTTGTCGACCTGGCCGCGGAAGAAGCGGCTGCGGTTGGTGCCCTTTTCACGCAGGATCTCTGCGCGCTCGCCGAACTGGGCATCACGGCAGAGGAGGGCGCCGCCCTCGCCTGAGATGATGTTCTTGGTCTCATGGAAGCTCAGCGCTCCGAGCTCGCCGATAGTACCCAGCGGCCGTCCCTTGTAGCTGGACATGATGGCCTGTGCCGCATCTTCTACGATTGCCAGCCCGTGGCGGGTGGCAATGTCCACCATCGTATCCATTTCACAGGCGACGCCAGCGTAGTGGACGACGCAGATGGCCCGGGTACGCGGCGTAATGGCTGCTTCCACCAACCGCTCGTCCAGGTTAAGGGTGTCTTCGCGGATGTCCACGAACACCGGCACTGCGCCACGTAGAACGAACGCGTTGGCCGTGGAGACAAAGGTGTAGGACGGCATGATCACCTCGTCACCGGGCTGCAGGTCGAGCAGCAACGCCGACATTTCCAAGGCTGCCGTGCAGCTATGGGTCAGAAGGGCCCGATGTGCACCCGTTCGCTGTTCCAGCCAGGCGTGGCTGCGCTTGGTGAATTGGCCGTCACCGGACAGGTGCCCATTGGCGTGCGCCTGCGCGATGTGCCACAGCTCGCGGCCGGTCATGAAGGGCTTGTTGAAGGGAATCAAGAGTGTGCCTCGCAGGGTGGACGTTGTGAGGGTGTCAGGCGACCGATCGTGACAGCACGACCACACCCAGCATGATGATCAGCGTTCCGGCAATCTTGTATCCATCCAGCTGCTCCCGGAATATCACGCTGGCAAACAGCGCAACCAGAAAGAAGTTGATCGCCATGTAAGGGTACGCACGGCTGATCGGCATCTTGCTGATGGCCGCCATCCAGCACAACGATGCGCCGAAAGCGGCAGCAAATGCAGAAATGACCCACGGCTTGAGGAGCAGCTGCACCAGGTTCAATGGCTGCAGCGGTGCCGACAGCAGGTGGCCGTGAACGCCAACCTGCCATTTCAGGATCAACTGGCCGTACACGGTGAGAACGATTGTGAAGGCAATGAAAAGGTAGCTCACTTTTCGGTCTCGGAGAGGGAATGGATCGTGCGGGGCTGCAGGCGGCGATCTACGTGGTAGGTATCAAACGCACGTTCGATCCGCAGGCCGGCGCGGGCCCACTGCCGTTGCACGGTGTAATTCCAGATCTGTGTGGAGATGATGAGGCGCTGCTCGCCTTGGTGCGCGTGGTGGCGCATGACATGGTGTAGAAGGCGCCCATAGTGGCCGCGGCGTTCAAAACGTGGATGTACCGAATTCAGCACGATCTCGGCCACGCCACCCTCGCTGTCGCACGTTGCAAAACCGGCAATCACATCGCCATCGGACACGACCCAGGTGGACTGGTTTTCTTCCTGCTGCCCAAGTCGGCTCTGGGCCCACTCTACATAGCCTTCAAGGACCAGATTGGCCGGGATCAACGGGTTGGCCGCATAGTGCGATCGGTAGCCTTGGAAACCTGCCGCAGCGATATCGATGATGGCAGGGCGATCCGCAGCGGTCGCACGTCGTACCGACGGCGCCCATGTCCCGGACTCGGGAGTGAGGTCGATCCCGTAGTAGACCAGCGTATCGGCGGGAATGACAATCTCTCCGGTCTGCTGCAGGGCCAGGGCAATGTCGGTTCGGCCGGCCGGCACGCGGAGGATCAGCAGGTCGGCTGATGACGACGAGATGCTTGCAAGCAGCTCGGCCAGCGGTGATTCGGTGTTGAAACTGCCCCGTTCGACTCGAATGCCGAATCGCGCGCTGTCGAATGGAGAAAAATCAATCATCCCGGTCATTCGTGCTGGACTCCTGCCACGTATCGTGCCAGATGATGAACTGGGGACGACGCTTTGTTTCGCTGTGGATGCGGCCAATATAGAGGCCCACCACGCCCAGGCTGCCCATAATGAAGCTGCCAACCAACCAGATGGACGCGAGAATGCTGGTGAAGCCCGCTACCCGGATGTCGCCTGCCCAGTAGCGATAGACCGCCAGAAGAGCGATGCCCGCCCCAACCGCGGCCAGGGCGAATGCCATCGTCATCACCAGACGCAATGGTTTGTCGGAGAACGACAGCGCGATACGTGTGGCCATCTGCAGCAGCTTGCGCAGTGTATAGCCGCTCTTGCCTTCCGTGCGCCGACCGTGGGACACCGGCACGCGGAGTGTGCGATAGCCCGTCCAACGGGCCATCAACGGGAGGAACCGATCCACCTCGGGCATGGCATTCATGGCGTCAACGACCTTGCGGCTGTAGGCGCCGAAATTTGCCGTGGACGGATCGTACTCAGTGTCGGTCAACCACCCGAGCGTGCGATAGAAGGCGTTGGAGCCGCTGCGCTTGAACCAGGTGTCCTGCCGTTCAACCCGCTGGCCCAGAACAATTTCGTAGCCGGCCTCCAAACCTTCAAGGAGGGCGGGAATCTCTTCGGGAACGTCCTGAAGATCGCAGTCCATCACAATAATGCGCTGACCTCGGGCGTGATGGAGGCCAGCGCTGATTGCGGCGTGTTGTCCGAAGTTGCGTGAAAGCTGCAGGCCGCGAACTCGGGAAGACATCTTCCCGAGTTCACGGATCCGTTCCCACGCTTGATCAGGACTGTGGTCATCTACCAAGAGAAGTTCATGCGTGAGCCCTATCCCCGACAGGACACTGGCGACCCGTTCGGAAAGCTGCTCAAGGCATCCCGCGCACCCATAGACCGGCACGACGACCGATACGTCGGGACAGGGGGCAACGTTAAGATGGGTTGGCTTGCTCACCTGATCGCCCATGGCGGATTCACGCATGATAGTAGCCACAGTCCGGAATCAAAGCGCCGCTTCCAGTTCCGGCAGCAGGGTGAACAGGTCGCCCACCAGGCCGATGTCGGCAATTTCGAAGATCGGGGAATCCGGGTCCTTGTTGATGGCCACGATCGTGCCGGCATCCTTGATCCCGGTCAGGTGCTGGATGGCGCCGCTGATGCCGACGGCCACGTACAGCTCCGGGGAGATGATCTTGCCGGTCTGGCCCACCTGCAGGTCGCTGGGCACGTAGCCGGCGTCCACGGCGGCACGCGAGGCACCCACGGCGGCGCCGAGCTTGTCGGCCAGCTGGAAGATCACCTTGAAGTTCTCTTCCGAACCCACGCCACGGCCGCCGGAGACCACGCGCTTGGCGCTCTGCAGGTCCGGACGGTCGGTGGCACCGGCGGCCAGGCCGATGAAGCGAGTGTGCGACGGCAGGGTCGCCTCCACGCTGGCCGCTTCAACCGCAGCGCTGCCACCCTTGGCCGCTTCCGGCCAGGACGCGGCACGCACGGTGGCCACGACGATCTGGTCGGCCGGGACCTCCACGGTGATGATCGCGTTGCCGGCGTAGATCGGGCGCTTGAAGCTGTGGCTGCCTTCGACGGTCATCAGGTCGGACACCTGGTTGACGCCCAGCAGGGCGGCCACGCACGGCATCAGGTCCTTGCCGAAGGTGGTCGACGGGCCGAACACGTGGGTGTAGCCGGTGGCCAGCGCGGCGATCTGCGGCGCCAGTACCTGGGCCAGCGCCTGCGCGTTGGCCGGGTTGGCCACGGTCAGCACCTTGGCCACGCCCGCCAGTTGCGCGGCCTCGGCGGCCACGGCGGCCGGGTCGGCGGCCAGCACCAGCACGTCGATGCTGGCGCCGCTGATCGCGGCGGCCGCGCTGACGGTCTTGGCGGTGGCGGCGTTGAGCTTGCCGTCATGGTGTTCGGCAACAACGAGGATCTTGGTCATTACAGCAACCCCTTCTGCTTGAGTGCGGCGACCAGTTCGGCCGCGTCCTTGACCATCACGCCCTTGCTGCGCTTGACCGGCGCGGCGTACTGGGTGGTCTTGAAGGTATCGGCGGCGTCCACGCCGAGGTCGGCCAGCTGCAGGGTCTCCATCGGCTTGGCCTTGGCCTTCATGATGTCGGGCAGCTTGATGAAGCGCGGCTCGTTCAGGCGCAGGTCGGTGGTGACCACGGCCGGCAGATCCACTTCCAGGGTTTCCAGGCCGGCGTCGACTTCACGGGTGACCGTGGCCTTGCCGTCGGCAATGTCCAGCTTGCTGGCGAAGGTCGCCTGCGGGCGGCCCCACAGCGTGGCCAGCATCTGCCCGGTCTGGTTGGCATCGTCATCGATGGCCTGCTTGCCCAGGATCACCAGGTCCGGCTGTTCCTTCTCGACCAGCTTGAGCAGGGTGCGCGCGGCGGTGAGCGGCTGGATGGCCTGGTCGGTGACCACGTGGATGGCGCGGTTGGCGCCCATGGCCAGGCCGTTGCGCAGGTGGGCCTGGGCGTCGGCGGGGGCGATGGTGGCGACCACGACTTCGGTGGCGATGCCCTTGTCACGCAGGCGCAGGGCTTCTTCCAGCGCGATTTCGTCAAAGGGGTTGGGCGACAGCTTGACGCCGTCGGTGACCACGCCGGAACCGTCCGGCTTGACCTGAATGCGGACGTTGTAGTCCACCACGCGCTTGTACGCGACGAGGATTTTCATCTGGTGCGGAATCCTTGAATAACGGGGGAACGTCCGGCCCTGGAGACAGCAACCGGTTCGGGGGTGGGACCCGGATTCTAACTGGCCGGAGGCAACCATGCGAATGCGTATGGTGATGCTGCAATGCCGCACGAAACGTGACGCAGTCAGCGCTGTTCACGTGCTGCAGGCAGTCGTGAAGACGGCTGCACTGTATCCTGTGGCGCTGAATTGGACGCCAGCTGGCGCCTCCCATGCACACATAACAGGAGAACAGGTAGTGCCCACATGGCTTGTCACCGGCGGAGCCGGATTCATTGGCGGTAACTTTGTCCTCGAAGCGGTCGCCAAGGGCGTGCGGGTAATCAACCTGGATGCGCTGACCTACGCGGGTAACCTGAAAACCCTGGCCCCGCTGGAGGGCAACCCGGACCACGTGTTCGTGCACGGCGACATCGGTGACCATTCGCTGGTGGCCCGCCTGCTGGCCGAACACCAGCCCGATGCGGTGGTGAACTTCGCCGCCGAAAGCCATGTCGACCGTTCCATCGACGGCCCCGGCGCGTTCATCCAGACCAACGTGGTCGGCACCCTGGCCCTGCTGGAATCGGTGCGCGACTACTGGAAGGCGCTGCCGGCCGACAAGGGCGGCGCGTTCCGCTTCCTGCACGTGTCCACCGACGAGGTGTACGGCACGCTGGGCGAAACCGGCAAGTTCAGCGAAACCACTCCGTTCGCGCCCAACTCGCCGTACTCGGCGTCCAAGGCGGCCTCGGACCACCTGGTGCGCGCGTTCCACCACACCTACGGGTTGCCGGTGCTGACCACCAACTGCTCCAACAACTACGGTCCGTACCACTTCCCCGAGAAGCTGATCCCGCTGGTGATCGCCAAGGCGCTGGCCGGCGAGCCGCTGCCGGTGTACGGCGATGGCAAGCAGGTGCGCGACTGGCTGTTCGTGTCCGACCACTGCGAGGCGATCCGCACCGTGCTGGCCAAGGGCCAGGTCGGCGAGACCTACAACGTCGGCGGCAACTCGGAGAAGGAAAACATCGAAGTGGTGCATGCGATCTGCGCGCTGCTCGATGCCCGCCGCCCGCGCGAGGACGGCCAGCCGCGCAGCAGCCAGATCACCTATGTCGCCGACCGTCCGGGCCATGATCGCCGCTATGCGATCGACGCCAGCAAGTTGAAGGACCAGCTGGGCTGGGAGCCGAAGTACACCTTCGACCAGGGCATCGGCTTCACTGTCGACTGGTACCTGGACAACCAGGAATGGGTGAACGGCGTGCTTGACGGCAGCTACCGCCTGCAGCGCATCGGCACCGCCGCCTGAGTGGCGGCCATCCACAGACAGAGGACCACCGCATGACTCAACGCAAGGGCATCATCCTGGCGGGCGGCTCGGGCACGCGCCTGTACCCGATCACCAAAGGCGTCAGCAAGCAGCTGCTGCCGGTCTACGACAAGCCGATGATCTACTACCCGCTCAGCGTGCTGATGCTGGCGGGCATCCGCGATGTACTGATCATCAACACCCCGCACGAGCAGGCGCTGTTCCAGGCGCTGCTGGGCGATGGTTCGCAGTGGGGCATGAACATCGAGTACGCCGTGCAGCCGAGCCCGGACGGGCTGGCGCAGGCCTACCTGATCGGCCGCGACTTCGTCGACGGCAAGCCGAGCTGCCTGGTGCTGGGCGACAACATCTTCCACGGCCATGGCCTGCGCGAAGTGCTGCGCAATGCCGACCAGCGCGATACCGGCGCCACCGTGTTCGGCTACTGGGTCAACGATCCGGAACGCTACGGCGTGGCCGAGTTCGACAAGGCCGGCAAGGTCATCGACCTGGTTGAAAAGCCCGAGAAGCCGCGCTCGAACTACGCCGTGACCGGGCTGTACTTCTACGACGGCAATGCCAGCCACCACGCGGCCGAACTGAAGCCCTCGCCGCGTGGCGAACTGGAAATCACCGACCTCAACCAGCGTTACCTGCGCGAGGGCAACCTGCACTTGGAAGCGCTGGGCCGCGGGTATGCGTGGCTGGATACCGGCACCCACCAGTCGCTGCTGGAGGCGTCCAACTTCATCGAGACCATCCAGACCCGCCAGGGCCTGCAGGTGTGCTGCCCGGAAGAAATCGCGTTCGGCCAGGGCTGGATCAGCGCCGAGCAGCTGGAAGCACTGGCTGCGCCACTGATCAAGAACGGCTACGGCCAATACCTGCACACGCTGGCGGTACGAGGAGTTGTTCCGTGAAAATCATTGAAACCAAGCTGCCCGGTTGCGTGGTGATCGAACCGGCGGTGTTCGGCGACGAGCGCGGCTTCTTCTTCGAGACCTGGAACGCCGAGCGTTTCGGTCAGCACGGCCTGCCCACGAAGTTCGTGCAGAGCAACGTCTCCACCTCGGCCAAGGGCGTGCTGCGTGGCTTGCATTACCAATGGCCGCGGCCGCAGGGCAAGCTGGTCAGCGTGCTCGAAGGCGAAGTCTATGACGTGGCCGTGGACATCCGCCGTGGCTCGCCGACGTTCGGCCAGTGGGAAGCGGTGGTCCTGAGCGCGGAGAACAAGAAGCAGTTCTGGATTCCGGAAGGCTTCGCCCATGGTTTTGCCGTGCTCAGCGAGCGTGCGGTCTTCAGCTACCTGTGCACCGAGGTGTACCTGAAGGACTTCGACGCCGGCGTACGCTGGAACGATGCCGACGTTGCGGTGGACTGGCCGATCAGTGGCCCGACCCTGTCGGCCAAGGACGAAACGGCCCCGTTCCTGAAGGACATCGCCGAAGACCGCCTGCCGGTGTTCCAGCCGTGACCGTGCTGCTGTTCGGTGGCAATGGCCAGCTGGGCCAGGAACTGCGGCGCGCGCTGGCGCCGCTGGGCGAGGTGGTGGCGACCACCCGCAGTGGCTCGCTGCCCGACGGCAGCGCCTGCGAAGTGGCCGACTTCAACGCGCCCGCGTCGTTGACCGCGCTGCTCGACCGGGTTCGCCCCGACGTGGTGGTCAACGCCGCGGCCTACACCGCGGTGGACCGCGCCGAGGACGAGCGCGACGCGGCCTGGCGGGCCAATGCTGAAGCCCCGGGCGTGATCGCGCGCTGGTGTGCGGCGGCGGGCGTGCCGATGGTGCATTACTCCACCGACTACGTCTTCGACGGCCAGGGCACCCGCCCGTACCGCGAAGAGGACGTCACCGCACCGCTGGGTGCCTACGGCGGCAGCAAGCTGGACGGCGAGCAGGCGATCCGCGCCGCCGGTGGACGTCACCTGATCTTCCGCACGGCATGGGTGTACGCCTCGCACAGCGCCAACTTCCTGCGCACCATGCTGCGTGTGGGTGCCGAGCGTGATGTGCTGCGCGTGGTGGCCGACCAGGTCGGCACGCCGACCCCGGCGGCGCTGATCGCCGATGTCACCGCCCAGGCACTGCAGCATTCCGGCGGCCTCTCCGGTACGTGGCACCTGACCGCCAACGGGGAAACCAGCTGGCACGGGTTTGCCGAGGCGATCTTCGCCGAGGCCGTTGCGGCCGGGAAACTGGCGCGCGCGCCGAAGGTCGAGGCGATCACCACTGCCGAGTACCCGACCCCGGCCAAGCGCCCGGCCTATTCGGGCCTGGACGTGTCCAAGCTGGAGGCGGACTTCGGCATCGCGCTGCCCAGCTGGCAGGACGGTTTGAAGCGCGTCATCGCCGAGCTGTAACGGCGGGCATCGCGCGATCCAAAAAAAACCCGGCCTTGGCCGGGTTTTTTCTTGCCTGCGGCGTGCCGGTCAGGCGCGGCCGTAGGTGTCTTCGAAGCGCACGATGTCGTCCTCGCCCAGGTAACTGCCCGACTGCACTTCAATCAGTTCCAGCGGCAGCTTGCCCGGGTTCTTCAGCCGGTGGGTGACACCCAGCGGAATATAGGTACTCTGGTTTTCGGTCAGCAGCAGCACGTCATCACCGCGGGTGACTTCGGCCGTGCCGCTGACCACGATCCAGTGCTCGGCACGGTGGTGGTGCATCTGCAGGCTGAGCGTTGCACCGGGCTTGACGGTGATGCGCTTGACCTGGAAACGCTCACCGTGGTCGATCGAATCATAGGCGCCCCACGGGCGGTACACCTTGCGATGCCAGGTCGCCTCGGGACGACCGGCAGCCTTGAGCCGGGACACCACCTGCTTGATCTCCTGCATGCGGTCGCTGCGCCCGACCATCACCGCATCATCGGTCTCCACCACGATCACATCATCCAGCCCGACCAGCGCGATCAAACGCTCGCCGTAGGCATAGGTATTGTGGCAATCGATCGCGATGACATCGCCGTGGTGGGCGTTGCCATCGGCATCCTGCGCCGATACGTCGCGCAGCGCCGTCCACGAGCCGACATCGTTCCAGCCGGCATCCAGCGCCACCACCACCGCATCGGCGGTCTTTTCCATCACCGCATAGTCGATCGAGTCCGATGGCACCGCCGTGAACGCGTCCTTGTCCAGGCGGGTGAAGTCCGCATCGCGGCGCGCCTGCTGCCAGGCCGTGCGGCTGGCGGCCAGCATGGCCGGGTTGAACCGTTCCAGCTCGGCCAGGTAGCGCGAGGCCTTGAACAGGAACATGCCGCTGTTCCAGAAGTACTCGCCCGACTGCACATACTGCTGGGCGGTATCGGCATCGGGCTTTTCGACGAAGCGATCCACCGGGCGCACGTCGCCTGCGGCACCGGCCTTGATGTAGCCATAGCCGGTTTCCGGGCCGGTCGGCACGATGCCGAAGGTGACCAGCTTGCCCGACCGGGCTGCCGGCATGGCACGCAACACCGCCGCGCGGAAGGCCTCCTCGTCGGCGATCACATGATCGGAAGGAAGCACCAGCAGTACGGCATCATCGCCGTCACGCGTGGCTTCCAGTGCGGCCACGGCAATGGCAGGCGCGGTGTTGCGACCCACCGGTTCGAGCAGGATCGCCTGGGGTTGCACACCCAGCTGCTGCAGTTGTTCGGCGGCGACGAAACGATGTTCCTCGTTGGCCACCACCAGCGGCGCACGGCCGGCGATGGGCGCAACGCGCTGCCAGGTGGCCTGCAGCATGGTCTGCTCGCCCGCCAGGGCAAGGAACTGCTTGGGGTAGGCTTCGCGCGACAGTGGCCACAGCCGGGTGCCGGAACCACCGGACAGGATGACGGGAAGAAGATCGTTCATCGGGGCAGGCCTCAGGATGCCGTGAGCAGCTGGGAAATCTCATCGGTGCGCTGCTGCAGCAGGGCGGCATCGCCACGGGTTTCAACATTCAGGCGCAGCAGCGGTTCGGTGTTGGAGCTGCGCAGGTTGAAGCGCCAGGCACCGAAGTCGGCGCTGATGCCGTCGGTGTGGTCCAGTGCCGGCGACTGCGCGGCATAGTGGTCCATCACCCGCGCGACGGCCGCCTTGGCATCGGTGACCTTGAAGTTGATCTCGCCGCTGCACGGGAACTTGGCCATGCGCGCCTCGACCAGGTCGGCCAGCGAGCGGCCGGACTCGGACACCAGTGCGCCGATCAGCAGCCACGGAATCATGCCCGAGTCGGCGTAGGCGAACTCGCGGAAGTAGTGGTGCGCGCTCATTTCACCGCCATACACGGCATTTTCGCTGCGCATCTTTTCCTTGATGAAGGCATGCCCGCTCTTGCACAGCACCGGCTGGCCGCCGGCGGCTTCCACCATTTCCACCGTGTTCCAGGTCAGGCGCGGGTCGTGCACGATCTTGCCGCCGGGCTGGCGGGCCAGGATCGCCTGCGCCAGCAGGCCCACCAGGTAGTAGCCCTCGATGAAGCGGCCGGTGTGGTCGAAGAAGAAGCAGCGGTCGAAGTCGCCGTCCCAGGCAATGCCGAAGTCCGCACCATGTTCGCGCACGGCCTGCGCGGTCAGTTCGCGGTTTTCCGGCAGCAGCGGGTTGGGGATGCCGTTGGGGAAGCTGCCATCGGGTTCATGGCAGATACGGATGAACTCGAACGGCAGGTGCGGGGCGAGCAGGTCGACGATGGTGCCCGCGCCGCCATTGCCCGCGTTGACCACCAGCTTCAGCGGCTTGAGCGCGGCGCGATCGATGTAGCTGAGCAGGTGCTCGATGTAGGCGCCCTTGTCCGGATGCGCCTGCAGGCCACCGGTGGCGGCGGCCGCAGCGTCGGTATCGGCTTCGACGGCATCGGAGATCGCGAACAGGCCGGTGTCCGAGCTGATCGGGCGGGCCTGCTCCTTGACCAGCTTCATGCCGTTGTAATCCATCGGGTTGTGGCTGGCGGTGACCATGACCCCGCCGGCGGCGTTGAGGTGGTCCACCTGGAAATAGACTTCCTCGGTGCCACACAGGCCGATGTCCAGCACGTCGCGGCCGGCGCCACGCAGGCCGGCGGTGAGTGCGTCCTGCAGGGCGGCGCTGGTCAGGCGCACGTCGTGGCCCACCACCACGGTACCGGGGGCAAGCTGATCGGCCAGGGCCACGCCGATGCGGCGCGCCAGGTCTTCGTTCAGCTCGTCCGGCACCCGGCCGCGGATGTCGTACGCCTTGAATGCGGGAAGGGTCATCTATTCAATCCTTGAGACAGTCAGCGGATTAGTTTAGCCGTAGCCATGTATGGGAATCGTTTTCATGCCCTGCCGCGGGTAAACGCTGCTTCAGGCGCGCCGGGAAACCCCGGCGTACTGGCTACAATGCCTGCTTACATCAACGAGGTGAGGGCGTAGATGAGCAAGTCCCCAGATACGGCCGGCCGGCGCAGCAAGCGCTACGCCAGCGCCGCCGAGGCGCTGCAGGGCGTGGTTGCCGATGGCCAGACGCTGGCGGTGGGCGGTTTCGGCCTGTGCGGCATCCCCGAGGCGCTGATCGCCGCGCTGCGCGACAGCGCGGTCAAGGGCCTGACCGTGATTTCCAACAATGCCGGCGTGGATGGCTTCGGCCTGGGCCAGCTGCTGGAAACCCGCCAGATCCAGAAAATGATTTCGTCCTACGTGGGCGAGAACAAGGAGTTCGAACGGCAGTTCCTGGCCGGTGAGCTGGAGCTGGAGTTCAACCCGCAGGGCACCCTGGCCGAGCGCCTGCGCGCCGGCGGTGCCGGCATCCCGGCCTTCTTCACCGCCACCGGCTACGGCACGGTGGTGGCCGAAGGCAAGGAAACCCGCGAATTCGACGGCAAGCACTTCGTGCTGGAAACCGCGCTGCGCGCCGACGTGGCCCTGGTCAAGGCGTGGAAGGCCGACGAGGCCGGCAACCTGGTGTTCCGCAAGACCGCGCGCAACTTCAACCCGGCCTGCGCGATGGCCGGCAAGGTCTGCATCGTCGAGGTCGAGGAAGTGGTGCCGCTGGGCAGCATCGACCCCGACCAGGTGCACCTGCCGGGCATCTACGTACACCGCATCGTGCACAACCCCACGCCTGAAAAGCGTATCGAACAGCGCACCGTCCGCGCGGAGGGCAACTGAGATGGCTTGGACCCGCGATGAAATGGCCGCGCGCGCAGCGCGTGAGCTCACCGATGGCGCCTACGTCAACCTGGGCATCGGCCTGCCGACCCTGGTGGCCAACCACATTCCCGAGGGCGTGGATGTGTGGCTGCAGTCGGAGAATGGCCTGCTCGGTATCGGCCCGTTCCCGACCGATGCTGAGGTCGATGCCGACCTGATCAATGCCGGCAAGCAGACCGTTACCGCGCGCGCTGGCGCCAGCTATTTCGGCAGCCACGACAGCTTCGCGATGATCCGCGGTGGCCACATCAACCTGGCCATCCTGGGCGCGATGCAGGTGACCGCCAGCGGCGATCTGGCCAACTGGATGGTGCCGGGCAAGATGGTCAAGGGCATGGGCGGGGCGATGGACCTGGTGGCCGGCGTGCAGCGCGTGGTGGTGCTGATGGAGCACACCGCCAAGAACGGCGAGCACAAGATCCTGCCCGAGTGCACGCTGCCGCTGACCGGCGTGGGCGTGGTCGACCGCATCATCACCGACCTGGCCGTGTTCGACGTGACCGACACCGGCCTGGTGCTGGTTGAAGCCGCACCGGGCGTGGGCATCGACGAGCTGAAGGAAAAGACCGGCGTGGCCTTCAGCCAGGCCTGACCCGGCGTGCCGGGGTGCCCGTGCAAGCGGGCGCCGCGGCCACCCACGAGGACCGCATGGACCTGCATCTGCGCGACGCCGACGTACGCTGGCACCGCCACTGGCTGGCGGCTGCCGACGCCGATGCCCTGCAGCGCACGCTGCGCGAGCAGGTGCCGTGGGAGGTGCATCGCATCCGCATGTTCGGCCGCCAGGTGGACTCGCCGCGGCTGAGTTGCTGGATGGGCGACCCGGCGGCGCGCTACCGCTATTCGGGCACCGACTTCGTCCCCGCACCGTGGGACCCGGCGCTGCTGCCGTTGCGCGAGCGACTGGCGGCGTTCTGCGGGACGGACTTCAACAGCGTGCTGCTCAATCGCTACCGCGACGGTGACGATGGCATGGGCTGGCACAGCGACAACGAACCCGAGCTGGGTCCGGCACCGCTGATCGCCTCACTGAGCCTGGGCGCCGAACGCCGCTTCGCGCTGCGTCGTCGCGACGACCATGCGAAGAAGGCCGAAGTGGTGCTCGGCCATGGCGACCTGCTGCTGATGGGCGGCGCCACCCAGCGCCATTACCAGCACGCACTGCCGAAAAGCACCCGGCCGCTGGCCGAGCGCATCAATCTTACATTTCGTTGGATCCAGCCGGGGACATGACCGGCGCGCGCAGGGCTCAGGCGCGCACCAGGTCGATCACTGCCGACAACACGCCGCGCCCGAACCGCTGGTAGTTGCCGGACAGCAGTTCGCCAACGATGCGCGGAACACGTTGGAGACGACCGGCCGGGAGGTCGGCGCGGAAGGACACATGCTGCTGCTTCCGCTCGACCCACGCCAATGTGGGGGCCGGGAGACCCACGCTGCGGCCGCGTTCGAGCAACTGCATGCATTGAATCCGCTCGGTGTTCAGCTGCCGCATCCGGCGCGCGTGGCGCGGTGCAGGGTCGTTGCCTCCCAGGCCGAGCTGATTGCCGTCATGCAGGCGATAGCTGATCAGTGGCTCGGGCAGGCTGTCGATGTGTCCACGCATCGCCGCCAGGGTACCGATCCAGGCGTCGTGCACCCAGTCGGTTTCAGGCAGCGGCAGTGCATCTACCAGCACGTTGCGTCGCAGCGCCATTGCTGCGCCGGTCATCAGGTTTCTCTGTAGCATCAACCGGAAGCCGTCACCGGCATGCATCCGGCGCAGCGTTCGCCAGTTGATACCCAGTGCATCAAAAAGCCGTTTCGGCAGCGTCGCGCCCTGCCCATCAATCAGCAGCGCATCGCTGTGCACTGCCAGCAGGTGGGGGCGGGCATCGAACTCGGCGCAGATCCGCGCCACTTTCCCTGCATGCCAGACGTCGTCCTGGTCGCAGAGGAAGATCACCTCGCCGTTGCAGGCCCGCAGCGCACCATCGAAATTGCGGCGGTAGCCCACGTTCTGCGGATTGGCCTGCAGGTCCACGGCAATGCCCAGCGCCTCGGCCCGTGGCACGAACGCGCGCAGCAGGTCCATGCTGGTATCGGTGGAGACGTCATCGCGGATGACGATCTGGTCAGGCCGGCGCGTCTGCGCAAGCAGGCTGTCCAGCTGCGCCTGCAGGAAGCGCTCGCCATTGTAGGTGCACATGGCGATGGAGACGGTGGACGGCATCAGGACTTCGGCGGACGGAGCGGGGGCCGATTATCGCATGCAGGCGCTGCGTGCCCTGCAGCGCCTGGCCGTTGGCAGCGGGGGCATCAACGCACCCGGGTCGGCGTGACCTGCGCCTGCTGGTAATCGGCCTGGCCGCGCACCAGCGTCCAGCCCACCACCTCGGACGTCGTGGCCTGCAGGCCCTGCTCGAACGCGCGGGCGACATCGGCGGTGGCGGTACTGGGCACCGGCTGCTCCTGGCGGAACGTGCGGTCGGCGACCACGCGCTGGTCCACCACGTGGATCAGCTTGGCGTTCACTTCGATCAGCGCGGTGGGCGTGGCCTGGCCGCGGTAGTCGGCTTCGAAGCGGCGCACATCCAGGGCCAGCTTGTAGTCGGCGCGGATGCCGGTGGTGGCGCGGGCCACCCCTTGGATGCGGCCGGAATCCTCGAAGCCGCGCACCAGGGCGTCATCCAGCATGTCGGTGGCCGGCTGTGCCCAGCTCACGCCCTTGTACACCTCCAGCTCGGAGGGGGAGGGGCGCACGTTGATGCGCGGGCTGTCGACCACGCGTGCGGCGCTGGGCTTGACCAGCACCAGCTGCCAGTCGACCTTGGGCCAGCTGGGGTCGGCCTGGATGCGCACGACCGGGGAATAGATGGTGACTGCGCTGCGTTCGTTGCTGCCCAGCAGCGAGCAGCCGCCCAGCAGGGCGAGCATCGCCGCCGGCAACAGGATCCGGGTGAGAGTCGGGCGGCTCATTTGGGTTCGAACTCCTTGGGCGCGTCACGGCCCAGCAGATAGCGTGCCGGGTTGTTGTCGAGGCGGTCGCTGACCCGGCGCAGGTCGCGGATCAGCCCGCGCAGCTCGGTCAGGGTCGGGCCAAGCTGGGCCAGGCCATCGTTGGCGAAGCTGTTGATCGCCGCACGGTTCTCGCCGAGGATCGAATCGGCATTGCCGGCGGCCGAATCCAGCTTGCTCAGGGTGGTTTCCAGCTTGTCCAGGATCGGCGGCAACTGCTGCACCAGGTTCTTGTCCAGGCGCTGGATGGTGCCGTTGGTGCTCTTGAGGGTGACATCCAGGCTGCGCGCGGCGTCGCGCGCGCTGAGCAGCAGCGCCTGGGTGCCCTGGTCGCGGTCGGCCAGGCCGCCGCTGATGGTTTCCAGGTTGGCCAGGGTGGCGTTGATGCTGGCCACGTTGCGGTCGCTCAGCACCTGGTCCATGCGCTCGACGATGCGGTTGGCCACGTCGGTGATGTTCTGCAGCGCCGAGGGGGTGGTCGGAATGATCGGCGCCGGGTCCTTGTTGACCGCGGTCAGCGCAGCGGCCTGCGGGGTGCCACCGCTGAGCTGGATGATCGACGGGCCGGTCAGGCTGGTGATGGCCAGCTTGGCGCGGGTGTCGGTCTTGATCGGCGTGTTGGAGTTCAGGCGGATGCGGGCCACCACCTGGCGCGGGTCGTCCGGCACCAGGTTCAGCTCGGTGATCGAGCCGACCGCGATGCCGTTGTACTGCACCGGGCTGCCCACCGTCAGGCCGGTGACGGCTTCGCGGAAGACCACCCGGTACTCGGTCCAGGTGCGGTCGGAGGAGTACTTGGCTGCCCACAGGCCGAAGGCCAGCAGCGCCAGTCCCACCACCAGGGTGAAGGCGCCGATCAGTACGTAATTGGCTTTGGTTTCCATGGCTTACTCGATCTCGTTCTTTGCGCTTCGCGCCGCGCGGGCGCGTGGTCCGTGGAAATACTCCTGGATCCACGGGTGGTCCAGCTGTTCGATCTCGTGCAGCGGTGCGTTGGCGATGACCTTCTTGTCGGCCAGCACCGCCACCCGGTCACAGATGGCATACAGCGTGTCCAGATCGTGTGTGATCAGGAAGACGGTCAGGCCCAGCGCTTCCTGCAGGGTCTTGATGAGCCGGTCGAAGGCGGCCGCGCCGATCGGGTCCAGCCCGGCGGTGGGTTCGTCCAGGAACAGCAGTGGCGGATCCAGCGCCAGCGCACGGGCCAGGCCGGCGCGCTTGCGCATGCCGCCGGACAACTGCGAGGGCAGCTTGTTGATCGCATCGGCCGGCAGCCCGGCCAGCTTCACCTTGAGCAGGGCCAGTTCGTAGTGCCAGCGTTCGGGCAGTTCGCGGTGGTGTTCCTTCAGTGGCACCTGCACGTTCTCGCCCACGGTCAGCGACGAGAACAGTGCTCCGTCCTGGAACAGCACGCCGGTATTGCGTTCAATATGCAGGCGGCTGGCCGGGTCGCTGGAGCGTGCATCCACGCCCAGTACCTCGATCTGGCCATCGTCGGGCTCGCGCAGGCCGAGGATGCTGCGCATCAGCACCGACTTGCCGGTACCCGAGCCGCCCACCACGCCCAGGATTTCACCGCGACGCACGTCCAGGTCGACGCCGTCGTGCACCAGTTGCGCACCGAAGCGGTTGACCAGCCCGCGCACGCGGATCACCAGGTCGGGATCGGCGCTGGCGGGCGCGCTGTGGTCGGCGGCAGGGGCGGTGTCGAGGGTCATCCGGTTACCAGCCCATCTTCATGAACCACAGCGCGGCGAACGCGTCGAGGATGATCACCAGCGAAATGGCCTGGACCACACTGGAGGTGGTGCGCTCACCGACCGACTGCGCGGTGCCTTCCACCTTGAGGCCTTCCAGGCAGCCGATCAGGCCGATCACCAGCGCGAACACCGGCGCCTTGGACAGGCCCACCAGCATGTTGCGCACTTCCATGGTCTCGTACATGCGCGCGATATACATCTGCGGCGGAATGCCGAGATCGAACGCGCCCACGGTGACGCCACCGGCGAGGCCGGCCATCATCGCGATGAAGCTCAGCAGCGGCAGGGTGATCAGCAGCGCGACCAGTCGCGGCAGCACCAGCAGGTCGATCGGGTCCAGGCCGAGGGTTTTCATCGCATCGATTTCTTCGCGCGCCTTCATCGCGCCGATCTGCGCGGTGAAGGCACTGGCGGTGCGGCCGGCCAGCACGATGGCGGTGAGCAGTACGGCGAATTCGCGCAGGAAGGCGATGCTGACCAGCTCGACCACGTAAATCTCCGCGCCGAAGTCGCGCAGGATGGTCGAGCCGAGGAAGGCGATGACGGCGCCCACGAGGTAGGACAGCAGGGCCACCAGCGGGACGGCATCCAGCCCGACCTGTTCCATCTGGGCCACGGTGGCGGTAAGCCGGAACCGGCGTGGCTCTTTGATCAGGCGCGCGCCTTTGACCAGGTTCTCGCCGAGGAAGCTGGCCAGCGCCACGATGTTGTGGCCCATGCCGTGCACGCTGACGCCCAGGCGTTCGAGCGCGGCCAGGACGCCGAAGTCACGCTTGGGCCGGGGACGGTCGTCGGCGACTTCTTCGATGGTGCACACCAGCGCGCGGTGTTCTTCGCGGAAGGCCAGGGCGTCTTCGCCCAGGTCGGCACGCCGCGCCACGCGCAGGACCTGCAGCACGCCGGCCGAGTCGAGCACGGTGATGCCGCTGGCGTCGATGCCGGTGAGCGTGTCGGGAATGCCGCGCAGCACTTCGGCCGCGGCCAGCGCGGTATGCAGGGTCCAGTGGCCGGACAACCGGACCAGGCCGGGGTCCTGCGCATCCTGTTCGAGATGGGGGGCGTGTGTGTGCGTCATGGGCGTCCTGCCGCGCAGCATACCTTGTCCGTGTAGACGGCAAGTGTGTGGCAGGCAACATGAATGTTCAGCCGGGCAGGCTTCGGGTAATACTACGAAACATGTCCGCCGATACCGCCACCATCGTTACCCCCCAGGCCACCTACGCGCAGCGCGTGGCATTCGTATCGGAAATGGCCGGGCGCCTGCACAGCTATGGCACGACGGCGCAGCGGCTGGAGGCGGCAGTGGTCGCGCTGGCGCAGCGGCTGGACCTGGATTGCGAGCCGTGGTCGAACCCGACCGGGCTGATCCTGAGTTTCAGCGACCCGACCAAGGCGATCGGTTCGTCGGACATCACGCGGGTGATCCGGCTGGCGCCGGGCGAGAACGACCTGCATAAACTGAGCATCGCCGACCAGATCACCGATGCGGTGGCCAACGGTACGATGAGCATCGCGCAGGGTCACACGGCGCTGCGGCAGTTGGACAAGGATCCGGGCCGGCGCGGCAAAATCCGGATGATCCTGTCCTACAGCCTGGGTGCGGCGGGCGTGGCCGGTTTGTGGAAGCTGCCGTGGCTGGATATCGCGACGGCGGGGATGATCGGGTTGTTGATCGGGCTGATGACGCTGTACACCGACCGCCGGCCGGCCAGCCGGGAGGCAAGCGAGGCGTTGGCGGCGCTGCTGGCCGGTACGGTGGCGGCGCTGGTGGCGTCGTTCCTGGGGCCGTTGAATCTCAATACGGTGATCATCGCGTCGCTGGTGGTGATGCTGCCCGGGATGTCGTTGACCAATGCGGTGAACGAGCTGGCGAGTCAGCACTGGGTTTCGGGGACGGCGCGGTTTGCCGGTGCGATCACGACGATTCTGAAACTGACGGTGGGCGCGGTGATCGCGGTGACGCTGTCGGGGATCATCGGGCTGGACCCGCAGGTGCGGGCCTCGCGGCCGCAGGCCGACTGGGTGGAATGGAGCGCGCTGTTGGTGGCGGCGTTCGCGTTCGCGATGTTGTTCAAGGCCAATCGGCGCGATTATCCGTGGGTGATGGCAGCCTCGGTTGCCGGTTATGCGATTTCGAAATTCGCCGGGCAGGCATGGGGGTTGCCGGCGGGTATTTTCATGTCGGCGATGGTGATGACGGCGGCGGGCAATCTGTTCGGTCGGTGGGTGCAGCGGCCGGGCGCGATCATCCGGTTGCCGGGGATCATCATGCTGGTGCCGGGCAGTACGAGTCTGCGCGGGGTGCTGACGCTGGTGCAGCAGCAGGACATGAGCGCGGGCCAGACGGTGCTGATGACGGTGCTCAATGTGGTGATGGCGCTGGTGGCCGGGCTGCTGTTTGGCAATCTGCTGGTGCCGGCGCGGAAGAATCTCTGACCGTTTGGATCAAGATCCAAATCCAAGTCCAAATCCAAATCCAAATCAAGTCCAAGTCCAAGTCCTTGTAACCTCCTGCATCGTGCTGGGCCGGGGGGTGTGGGTTCCCGGGACACGCCGCAAGTACGTCCGTGTAGGCTCCGTCGGCGCATCCATGCGCCTCAGGGTCCCGGGAACCCACACCCCCCGACCCTCGACAGTTGGCTGGTGGCCATTGGCCAGGCAAAGGCAAAGGCAGAAGCGGAAACTGGCTTCGGTCGGCCAGCCGCTTCTCGCTTTTTCGGTGGGTACCGACCCACTGTCAGAGGGCGGGTACGGGTGGGTTGGCGGGACCGTTGGGCGCCATGGGTCCGGCGCATGCGCCGGACGGGTTGGGCAGGACGCCCAACCCCGGTCTTGCCGTTTGTGCAGGACTGCACAAACGAGCAAGGCGCTCACGAGCCTTATCTGATCGGAATCTGGCAGTTTAGGTGTCGAGAGCCGGCGTGGGCCGCCGTGTGAGCCTGGATCTCGACGATCGCCGTGTAGCTTGGCGCCCACGCCGGAATCTCCCTTGATCCGCCCGAACAGTTGCTGGAGCTGTCACTCGAAGCGATAAGACTGGGCAAGCGGGGGAGCTCTCGACCCTTCCAGACTATACGGAGTCGGGCGATGAACGGGATCGGGATTGATGTAAGCAAGCGCCGGCTGGATGTTGGAACCTCCGACGGCCAAACCCTGCAGGTCAGCAATGACCCCTCCGGTTTCGCTGAATTGGACCTCTGGCTGAGGCAGCGCCCGAGTAACCAGATCGTGCTGGAGGCCACCGGTGGCTACGAACAGCCTGTGCTGGATTTTCTGCACAAGGCCGGTCATCCGGTGGTTCGGGCCAATGCCTTGCGGGCGCGGAAGCTTGCTCAGGGGCTGGGCCAGAGGGCCAAGACCGACCGCTTGGATGCCTATGCATTGGCACAGATGGCCACGCTGGTGAAGCTGCCGGCCTATCAGCCGTTGGAGGCTTGGCAGCAGAAACTGCGGGAGTTTGTGCGGGCACGTCGACAGATGATCCAGGCCTTGGCCGTCGCGCGACAGCAGCAGGAAATGGTGGGTGATCGTGAACTGCGCCGGCTTTTGCAGGCCAACATCACCCACCTGAAGACACTGGTCAAACGCCTGGGAAAGCAGATTGCCGAGCAGCTCGCTCAACAGCCCCAGCTCACGGTTCTGAAGTCGATGAAGGGCGTGGGGCCGGTGGTACAGGCGGTGCTGGCCAGCTACCTGCCTGAGCTGGGCCATATCAGTGGAAAGGCCATCGCCAGCCTGGTGGGCGTGGCGCCGATGTCCCACGACAGCGGGACGATGCGTGGAAAACGAAGCATCCACGGCGGTCGAGCCGAGATCCGTCAGGTGCTTTACATGGCCGGCATGTCAGCCCTGCAGCACGAACCGCGCATACGGGACTTTTACCGGTCGCTACGGGCCCGCGGCAAGGAGGCCAAAGTAGCCATCGTGGCGGTAATGCGAAAGATGCTGGTGATCCTCAACGCCCGCGTGCGCGACGCTCAAAGCGGACCGATCCCCGCCTGAAGCGCGCCCGGGCACATCTCCAACGGCTGCCGGCCAGCGGCCGGCACTACCGTGCCCGTCTGCTGGAGGGGCCGAAGCCTCCTCCAGCAACACAGTTGCTACACGGACGTACTTGCGGCGTGTCCCGCCAACCCACCCGTACCCGACCCAGCCAGCGGAAGCGCGCACTCGCACGCGCATTTGCGGCTGTTGATTTAGCGTCTGGCGTTGCACGCAGAACGTCCATCAGCGTGAGAGAAAACTCATAAAAAACGCCGGCTTTCGCCGGCGTTTTGAGATTCGGTTTCTGATGAAACCAGAATCGATTACTTCTTGATCAGGAACTCTTCGACCTTCTTGCCCTTGGTCGTCAGCGCCGCCAGCCAGCGCGGCTGCTTGCCGCGGCCGGTCCAGGTTTCCTTCGGGTTGGCCGGGTTGCGGTACTTCGGGGCAACCTTGCCCAGCTTGCGCACGGCCTTCTTGGCCGGGGCCTTGGTGGCCTTCGCTGCACGGCCGCGGGCCGGGGCCACGCCGCCGAACACCTCTTCGATCGAATATCCGTGCGCCTTCGCCAGCTTGGTCAGCTGCGCGCGCACCTTGGTTACCGCCGGGCGCTTGGCCACGATGGTCTGCTGCTTCTTCGCGTTCTTGATCAGGGCGCCCAGCTCTTTGGCGGACAGGCCACTCAGGTCAATGCTCATCAACTACTCCGGAATCTATTTAAGGACGGGGTGGGCCAGTCCTTGGCGTCGGCGACAGCATACATATCCCATCGGGTGCTGCACAGAGTTAACCGGGATATTCAATCGGAAGGCGCAAAAGAAAAGCCGGGATATTCCACCCGGCTTTCTTCGATCCCCTGTTTCGGTCAACCCGCCAGGCGGGCCAGCAGCGTCTCGCGGTCCAGGCTCTCGGCCTCGCTCGCGCTGCGCGACCGGTACTCGTAGGTCCCGGCGGCCAGCCCGCGCTCGGACACCACCACCCGGTGCGGCACACCGATCAACTCCATATCGGCAAACATCTGGCCCGGGCGCAGACCCCGGTCGTCCAGCGCCGCGTCCAGCCCGGCCGCCTGCAGCTGCGCCAGCAGCTCGCCCGCCGCGGTGGCCACCGCCTCGTCCTGCTTCGGGTTGATCACGCAGACCACCACCTGCCACGGGGCCATCGCCGCCGGCCAGATAATCCCGGCCTCGTCGTGGTTCTGCTCGATTGCCGCCGCCACGATGCGCGAAATGCCGATGCCGTAGCAGCCCATCGCCATTACCGCCGCCTTGCCGTTCTCATCCAGCACCGTGGCCTTCAGCGCCTGCGCATACTGGCGGCCCAGCTGGAACACGTGGCCCACCTCGATACCGCGCGCGATCTTCAGCTCGCCACCGTCGCTGGCGCGGTCGCCGGCCTTCGCATTGCGGATGTCGGCCACGTCCGGCTCGGGCAGGTCGCGGCCCCAGTTCACCCCGGCAAAATGGAAACCGGCCTCGTTGGCGCCGATCACGAAGTCGGCCATCGCCGCCACGTCGCGGTCGGCCACGATGCGGATCGGCTTGACAGGGTTCAGCGGGCCCAGGAAGCCCGGCTCGCTGCCCAGGTGCGCGGCGATCTCCGCTTCGCCGGCCATGCGGTGACCCTGCAGGCCCTCCACCTTGCCCAGCTTGATCTCGTTGACCTCGTGGTCGCCACGGACCAGCGCCAGCACGAACCCGGCTTCGGTCATCAGCGCGATCGACTTCACAGTGCGCTCCAGGCCCAGCCCGAGCAGCTCGGCTACCGCTTCGCAGGTCTTCTGGGTCGGCGTTTCCACCTTGCGCATCGCCTCGCTGGCCGCACCGCGGGCGCCCGGGGCGGCGGCCACGGCCGCTTCCATGTTGGCCGCGTAGTCCGAGCCGGTGGAGAACACCAGCGCGTCTTCGCCGGAATCGGCGATCACGTGGAATTCCTGCGAGGCGTCGCCGCCGATCGCGCCGGAATCGGCCTGCACCATGCGGAAATCCAGGCCCAGGCGGGTGAAGATGCGGCTGTAGGCCGCCTTCATGTTCTCGTACTCGCGCACCAGGCAGTCATCGTGCAGGTGGAAGGAGTAGGCGTCCTTCATCAGGAACTCGCGCGAACGCATCACGCCGAAGCGCGGGCGGATCTCGTCGCGGAACTTGGTCTGGATCTGGAAGAAGTTGACCGGCAGCTGCTTGTAGCTGGAGAGCTCCTGGCGCGCGAAGTCGGCCGCGGCCTCTTCGGCGGTGGGGCTGTAGCAGAACACCTGGTCCTTGCGGTCCTTGATCTTCAGCAGCTGCGGGCCGAACTTTTCCCAGCGCCCGGTGGTTTCCCACAGTTCCTTGGGCTGGATGGTCGGAATCTGGAATTCCACCGCGCCGGCGCGCTCCATTTCCTCGCGCACGATGCGCTCGACCTTGCGCAGCACGCGCAGGCCCAGCGGCGACCAGGTGTACAACCCCGAGGCCAGCTTGCGGATCATGCCCGCGCGCAGCATCAAGCGGTGGCTGGTGAGCTCCGCGTCACTGGGGGTTTCCTTGGTGGTGTGCAGGTGGAACTGGGAGAGGCGCATCGTCGGCTTCGCTGAACGGCAGAAGCCGATATTCTGCCAGCCCGGCCGCCGCCCTGCCCATCACGGCCGCCACACACCTGGCAGCCATGCCCCGGGCTTACTCAGGCGCCGGGCTTGCAGTAGGCCTTGATCGCCGCCTCGGCCAGGTTGCGCTGCGCGCCGCGCTGCTCGTCGCTGAGGGCGGTTTCGGCCTTGCCGTCGCCATCGGTGTCCTGCATGACCGCGCCCTTGCCGTCCAGCAGGGTCAGGTTGCTGCGCGCGGTGGTGCAGTCGGCCGACTGCGCCGGTACCGCGGCGGCCGTGGCCGGGCGGGCGACCGGGTCGCGCCCTTCCACCTTGCGCGCTTCGTACTTCTGGCCGGTCGGGGCCTTCTCCGAATACTGGGTCACGCCGTTGGCGTCCTTCCACTTGTAGACAGTACCGGCCTGGGCCGAGGCGCTGGCGAGCAGCAGCAGGCAGCACAGCGAGGGCAGGGCACGCATGGCAACTCCGGGCATCAGGGCAAGGCGCCGATTGCAGCACCCCGGCCCGGCGCTGGCAAGCCGCCGGCGACCGGCGGGCCGGTGGGTACCGGCAACGGTCACCCGGCCCCGGAAGCACCGGGCTGCCCCAAAGGCCACCACACCCACTAAACTGGCCGGTATGGATCAGATGAAACCCCCGCCGCGCTCCCGCAGCATCTACCTGCTGCCCAACCTGTTCACCACCGCAGGCCTGTTCGCCGGCTTCTACGCGATCATCGCCGCGGCCAATGGCGACTTCGTCAATGCGGCCATCGCCGTGTTCGTGGCGGCGGTCATGGACGGCCTGGATGGCCGCGTGGCCCGGCTGACCGGGACCAGCAGCGAATTCGGCGTGCAGTACGACTCGCTGGCCGACCTGGTCAGCTTCGGCATGGCCCCGGCGCTGGTGATGTACCACTGGTCGCTGTCGTGGCTGAAATTCGATGACCCGGTCTGGGGCCGGGTCGGCTGGGCGGTGGCCTTCCTGTATGCGGCCTGCGCCGCGCTGCGCCTGGCCCGCTTCAACACCCAGGTCACCGTGGTCGACAAGCGCTGGTTCGTCGGCCTGGCCAGCCCGGCCGCCGCCGGGCTGATGATGTCCTTCGTGTGGGCCTTCGCCGATGGCAACCTGGGCTGGGATGGCAATCAGCTGCGCTATGTGTCGTTGGGCGTGACCCTGGTGGCGGCGTTGCTGATGGTCAGCCGGATCCGCTTCTGGAGCTTCAAGGGCAGCGGCGAACGTGGTCCGCGCGCCGATCGCGTGCCGTTCCTGGCGCTGGCGCTGGTGCCCATCGCCATTGCCATCATGGTCATCGACCTGCCGCGGGTGCTGTTTGCCGTCGGCATCGTGTACGCCCTGTCCGGCCCGTTCTACTGGCTGTGGCAGCGCGCCCGCAAGACGGCCGAGCCCCGCGCGTGAGCGAGGCCGGCCTGCCGCCGCTGTGGTCGCCGGCGCAGCAGTCGTGGCTGCAGGCGATGGGCTACACGGTGTTCGTGGACGGGCAGATCGACGAGGTCGCCCCGGCACCGATCACGCTGAGCGTGGCCGCCCATGCCGCGCCGGCCGAGCGCGCCGTGGCGCCACCCGCGCCCGCATCGGCAGCGGATACTCCGGTGCACGCCGCGCCACCGCCGCGGCGCAGTGCGCCGACCAGCATCGATGCGCCGGCCGTCGCGGGCAGCGGCAGTGCCGGGGACACCCCGGCAGCGACGCGCGAACGCAGCCCCGGCCGCCGCCCGGCCGTGCGCATGCCCGACCGCCTGCAGATCGCCCTGCTGCGGGCGTCCGGCTGCAATCCCGCCGAGCCGGAGACGCAGGCGTTGATGGCCGGGTGGAACCTGGACGACCTGCGCGGCAATGCCGCCGCCAAGCGCGCGCTGTGGCCGCAACTGCGGGCCCTGCGCAAGCGGGGCCGGCCGTGAGCGCGGTCAGCTCGCCCCGCCCACTGGCGTTGCGCGCGCTGCGCGAAAGCGATATCGACACCCTGATGCCGATCGAACTGCGCGGTTACCCGTTCCCGTGGACGCGCGGCATTTTCGTGGACTGCCTGCGTGCGGGCTACCCGGCGCTGGCGCTGGAGGACGACGGCGTACTGGTCGGCTACGGCGTGCTCAGCATCGCGGCCGACGAAGCCCACGTATTGAATGTGTGTGTGGATCCCCAGACCCAGTCGCGCGGCCTGGGCCGGTTTCTGTTCCGCGCGCTGGTCCAGCTGGCACGCGACCACGGCGCCCAGCGCGTGTTCCTGGAAGTGCGCCCGTCCAACACGCCGGCGGTGGCGCTGTACCACAGCGAAGGCTTCAACGAGATTGGCCGCCGCCCGCGCTACTACCCGGCCCGCGAGGGGCGTGAGGATGCCCTGGTGATGGCGATGGAGCTGGTGGACGACGACATCCAGACCATGCCGCCGCTGTAACGGCGCAAGGCAGCCGACCAACGGTCGGCTCTACCAACCGTCGTAGAGCCGATCGTTGGTCGGCTGCACGCAACGCCAGACCGGGGCCACACACGCCCGGCGCACCCTCACGCCACCCGCAACACCGCCGCGCCCGCAACGATCAACCCCGCCGCGATCCAGCGCATCCGCGTCACCCGCTCGTGCAGGACGAATGCGGAGATCAGGATGCCGAACAGGATCGAGGTTTCGCGCAGCGCCGAAATCATCGCCACCGGTGCGATGGTCATGGCCCACAGCGCCAGCCCATACGAGGTCAGCGTGCCGATCCCGCCGACCACGCCAAAGCCCGCGTTTTCCCGCGCGTAGGCCCACAGTCGGGACGCACGCGTGCACACCGCCCACACCGGCAGCGGCAACCCGGACAACAGAAACAGCCACAGCGTGTAGCTGAGCGCCGCACCGGACTGGCGCGCGCCCCATGCATCGACCAGCGTGTAGGTGGCGATAACCCCGGCATTGAGCAACGGCAGCCACAGGTGCTGGCGTGCGCCGCCGCGTGCCATGCACAGGATGCCCACACAGATCAGTGCGATGCCGCACCACGCCACCGCATGCAGGCGTTCCCCCAGGAACATGGTGCCCACCAGCGCCACCAGGATCGGTGCGCAGCCGCGCATCAGCGGGTAGGACGCGCTCATGTCGGTCACCCGGTAGGTGCGCGCGACCAGAACGTAATAGAGGACCTGCAACACCGTGGAGGCGGCCAGCCATGGCCAGCTGCGTGGCAGCGGCGCGGGCACGAAGGGCAGCAGGAGGGCCGCGATCAGCGCGGCCGACCCGGTGACCAGAATCGTGGTCAGCAGCGTATCGCTGCCGCGTTTGACGATCGCATTCCAGCTGGCATGCAGCAGGGCAGCGAACAGCACGGTACAGAAAATGGAGAGTGACATCGTGTCGGCAGGCACGCATTCCATGGACGAACACGCATCATGCCCCGGTAGAGCCACCCCATGGGTGGCTGCATCCATCGTCCCACCCGGCAGGTACCGACCATGGGTCGGTACCCCCAGGCAAACACCGCCGCGTTACAACTTCGCGCGCTGCTCGACGAGGCCGGCCAGCTGCGCGGTCCATTCCACCAGACGCACGCGTTCCTGCTCGACCACCGCGGCCGGCACCTTGTCGGTGAACTTGCCCAGCTTGGTCTGGCTCTTCTCCTTCTCCGACTCCACCCGGGCAATTTCCTTGTCCAGGCGGGCGCGCTCGGCGCCCAGGTCGACCAGGCCTTCCAGCGGCACCAGCAGCTTCAGCTCACCCACGATGGCCGCCGCCGACGGCGGGGTATCGGCCGCGTCGGCCAGCCAATCGATGCGCGCCAGCTTCAGCAGGAACGACAGCGAGGCCGTGAAGCGCGCCACGCGGGTGCGGTCGTCTTCGGTGCCACCCTGCAGCAGCAACGTGACCTGCTTGGCCGGCGGCACGTTCAGTTCGCTGCGCACGCGGCGCAGCGCGTTGACCATGCCCTTGAGCCATTCCACGTCGGCCTCGGCACGGGCGAAATCGCCCGCGAATTCTTCTGCCGTCGGGTACGGACGCAGCGACAGGGTGTCTTCGCCCAGGCCCAAGCGCGGGGCCACCTGGCGCCACAGCTGCTCGGTGACGAACGGAATCAGCGGGTGCAGCAGGCGCAGCAGTGCTTCCAGCACGTACAGCAGGGTGTGGCGGGTGCTGGCCGCGTCGTCGGCGTTGTCGCCGTTGAGCGCCGGCTTGGTCAGTTCCAGGAACCAGTCGCAGAACTCGTTCCAGGCAAACTCGTACAGGCACTGGGCCAGCAGGTCGAACCGGTAGTTGGCGTAGTGCGTCTGTGCCTCGGCCGACACCGCCGCCAGGCGCGCCAGGATCCAGCGCTCGGCATCGGTGCGCGGCTGCGGCACGCCGGTGAAGCTGCTGCCCTCGGTGTTCATCAGGGTGAAGCGGCTGGCGTTCCACAGTTTGTTGCAGAAGTTCTTGTAGCCCTCGGCGCGGCTCATGTCGAACTTGATGTCGCGGCCGTGCGTGGCCAGCGCGGCAATGGTGAAGCGCAGCGCGTCGGCACCGTGGGCAATGATGCCGTCGGGGAATTCCTTGCGCGTGGCCTTCTCGATCTTCGGCGCATCCTTGGGCTTCATCAGCCCGGTGGTGCGCTTGGCAACCAGGTCTTCCAGCGAGATGCCGTCGATGATGTCCAGCGGGTCGAGCACGTTGCCCTTGGACTTGGACATCTTCTGACCCTGCGCATCGCGGATCAGGCCGGTCATGTAGATGTCCTTGAACGGAATCTTCCCGGTGAAGCTGTCGGTGGCCATGATCATGCGGGCCACCCAGAAGAAGATGATGTCGAAGCCGGTGACCAGCACCGCCGACGGCAGATAGCGCTCGAAACCACGGTCGGCCATCGCCTGTTCGTTCGGCCAGCCCAGGGTGGAGAACGGCCACAGCTGCGAGGAGAACCAGGTTTCCAGCACGTCGCTGTCCTGGTGCAGGGCGACGTCGGCGCCGACGTTGTTGCGCGCGCGCGCATCGGCCTCGTCGCGGCCGACGTAGCAGTTGCCCGCGTCATCGAACCACGCCGGAATGCGGTGGCCCCACCACAGCTGGCGGCTGATGCACCAGTCCTGGATGTTCTCCATCCAGTGGCGGTAGGTGTTGATCCAGTTGGCCGGAACGAACTGGATGCTGCCGTTCTCGACCAGCTCCAGGCCGCGCTTGGCCAGCACGTCCATCTTCACGAACCACTGGTCGGTGAGGTAGGGCTCGATCACCTGCTGGGTGCGGTCGCCGCGCGGCACCTGCAGCTTGTGCGGCTTGGTTTCGACCAGGATGCCCAGGTCTTCCAGCTCGGCCAGGATCACCTTGCGCGCTTCGTAACGGTCCAGCCCGCGGTATTTCTCCGGGGCGTTGTCGTTGATGGCGGCCACCGGGGTGAACAGGTTGATCATCGGCAGGTTGTGGCGCACACCCACCTGGTAATCGTTGAAGTCGTGCGCGGGGGTGACCTTGACCACGCCGGTGCCGAACTCGCGGTCCACGTAGTCATCGGCGATCACCGGAATTTCGCGGTCGGTCAGCGGCAGCTTGACCATCTTGCCGATCAGGTGCGCGTAGCGCTCGTCTTCGGGATGCACCATCACCGCGGTGTCGCCCAGCATGGTTTCCGGGCGGGTCGTGGCCACGGTCAGCGTGCCGCTGCCATCGGCCAGCGGGTAGCTGATCGACCACAGGAAGCCGTCTTCTTCCACGCTCTCCACTTCCAGGTCGGAAATGGCGGTCTTCAGCACCGGGTCCCAGTTGACCAGGCGCTGGCCGCGGTAGATCAGGCCCTGCTCGTGCCAGCGCAGGAAGGCCTCGATCACCGCTTCGGACGGCTGCGGGTCCATGGTGAAGGTGCTGCGCGACCAGTCGGCCGAGGTGCCCAGGCGGCGCATCTGGCGTTCGATGGTGTCACCGGAGAACGCCTTCCACTCCCAGACCTTCTCGATGAAGCCCTCGCGGCCCAGCGAATCGCGGGTCTCGCCCTTGCCTTCCAGCGCCAGGTTGCGGCTGACCACCATTTCGGTGGCGATGCCGGCGTGGTCGGTACCCACCTGCCACAGCGTGTCGTAGCCGCGCATGCGGTGGTAGCGCACCAGCGCGTCCATCAGGGTCTGCTGGAAGGCATGGCCCATGTGCAGCGTGCCGGTCACGTTCGGCGGCGGCAGCAGGATGGTGTACGGCTCGCCCTTGCCGGACGGCTTGAAATGGCCGGCCTTCTCCCACGCGTCGTACAGCGCGGTTTCGAAGGTTTTGGGGTCGTAGCTGGAGGCGAGTTGGGTCATGCGGGAACCAGGATCGAAGACGGGAGGTGGGGGTGCCGGAACATCAGCGCCCGAGGGCGCGCTGGATCTTCTGGTCGGTATGGAACTGCGAAACCGCGTAGGCGGCCCAGATCGCGGCCGGAAGCCAGCCAATCAGGGTGATCTGCAGGATCAGGCAGAGGATGCCTGCGAACGGGCGGCCAATGGTGAAGAAGGCGAACCAGGGAAAGATCAGGGCGATCAACAGGCGCATCAAGGGTCTCCGGGCTCGGTGGCGGCGCCACGGCGGGCGCCGCGCGGGTTACATGTCGTACTTGTTCAGGTCAAAGCCCAGCGCCTTGTACTGGCGCCAGCGCTCGCGCAGCGGTTCGCGCGCTTCCGGGTCGGCCGGCACCACTTCCAGCACCCGGTCGCACTCGGCCAGGTACGGGTCGTCGCGCAGGTTGATCACCAGCGGGCGCGCCGGGGCCGGCGTGCCGGGCACGGCGATCAGCACCAGCGCCTCCTCCTCGTCCATGTCCTCACCGGCGATCTGGTGCGGGATGTAGGCCTCGTCGTCGAACGACCACAGCAGCTCGTCCAGCTCCTCGGCCTGGGCCTGGTCGCGTGCCAGCACCAGGGTGAACAGCCCGGCGTCGTTGGCCTTGCGGGCCAGCTCACAGACCAGGCGCAGCGGCTCGGTCAGGAAGCGGGGCTTGGCGATCAGGTAGAAATCAGCACGGGACATGGGCAGGCCAGGAGCGAAAGGGAAGGCCCGGCAGCAGGCCGGGCGGGATCGGGGCGGCGCTCAGGCCCCCCGATCGGGCACGGCATCAGGCGCGGGCGACCTGGTCCAGCAGCCACTGGCTGAGCAGGCCAACCGGGCGGCCGGTGGCCATGCCACGCTTGCCTTCGTCGCTGGCAACGCCGGCGATGTCCAGGTGGGCCCAGCGCTGGCCTTCGGCGAAGCGCGACAGGAAGCAGCCGGCGGTGATCGCGCCGGCCCAGCGGCCGCCGATGTTGTAGACGTCGGCGAAGCTGGAATCCAGCATCGGCTGGTACTCGTCCCACAGCGGCAGGCGCCAGGCGCGGTCGAACACGTGCTCGCCGGCGGCCAGCAGTTCGTTGGCCAGGTCGTCGTGCTTGGTCATCAGGCCGGCGGTCTGGTGGCCCAGGGCAACCAGGCAGGCACCGGTCAGGGTGGCCACGTCGACCAGCGCGGCCGGCTCGAAGCGCTGCGCGTAGGTGAGCGCGTCGCACAGGATCAGGCGGCCTTCGGCGTCGGTGTTGCCCACTTCGATGGTCTTGCCCGACATCGAGGTGATCACGTCCGACGGGCGGTAGGCATTGCCGTCGATGGCGTTTTCCACCGCCGGCACCACCACCACCAGGTTCAGCGGCAGCTTGGCGGTGACCGCCGCGACGAAGGTGCCGATGACGTTGGCGCCACCGCACATGTCGTACTTCATCTCCTCGATGCCGCCCTGGGTCTTCAGGTTGACGCCGCCGGTGTCGAAGGTGATGCCCTTGCCGACCAGCACGTAGGGCTTGGCGTCGCCGCCGTTGCTCCACTTCAGCACCACCAGGCGGGGGCGGTTGGCCGAGCCGCGGGCCACGGCCAGCAGCGAGCCCATGCCCAGCGCTTCCATCTGATGCTCGTCCAGGATCTCCGCCTCGGCGCCGGCGTGGGCCTGGGCGAAGGCAACCGAGGACTCGGCCAGGTAGGCCGGGGTGCACAGGTTCGGCGGCAGGTTGCCCAGCTCGCGGGCGTACTGCACGCCAGCGGCGATGGCCTGGCCCTGGGCCAGGGCCTGGGCGTCGGTACCGGCGATGGCCAGCTGGGTCAGGCCGGGTTCGTCGGCCTTCTTCTTGCCCAGGGTGGCGCTGTAGCGGTAGGCGGCGTGGTCGGCGGTGATGATGGCCTGGCGGATGTTCCAGGCGGCATCGCGGCCCTTGACCTCGAGTTCGGTCAGGGTGAACAGCGCGTGGTGGTTGACCCCGCTCTTCAGGGCGCGGCTGGCATCGCCCACCGCCTTGAGGTACTGCGGGACGCCGAACTTGGCCGGTTCGCCCAGCCCCACCACCAGCACGCGCGGGGCGGTGACGCCCGGCAGGTCGTGCAGCAGCGTGGTGTTGCCGGTCTTGCCGCCGACGTCGCCGCGGGCCACCAGGGCCGTCAGGCGACCGCCCGAAGCGGTGTCCAGGGCCTGTGCCGCCGGGCTCAGGGTCTGGTCGGCATAGGCGCCGACGATGACGCAATCGAACGCGGCCGAGGCCGGCGTTGCGTGGTTCAGGGTGAATTCCAGGGCCATTGATCAGATTCCGTTGGCAAATCCGTACAATCGCGAGCTGTTTACGTCCCGTCAGTAGACTGGGCAGCACCGCGAACGAATCCGAGAGTTTAAACCACCGCCCCATGTCGAAGCTCGATCGCTATCTCCTGCGTGATTTCGTCCAGAGTTTCCTGGCCACTTTGATCGTGCTGCTGGTGGTAAGCGTCGGTGGTGTCCTGGTGGACATCCTCGGCAATATCGCCGACGGCCGCGTACCGGCCCGCCTGCTGTTCTCGCAGCTGGGCCTGCAGTTCATCGTCTATATGCCGCTGATCCTGCCGCTGGCGCTGATGCTGGGCCTGCTGCTGGCCACCGCCCGGCTCTACCGGGACTCGGAAATGGCGGTGCTGACCGCCATCGGGGTGGGGCCAAAGCGGCTGCTGCGCCCGGTGCTGATGCTGGTGCTGCCGGTGGTGGGCCTGATCGGCCTGTGCTCGCTGTGGCTGGGCCCCTGGGCCGACCGCACCAGCGAGACCATGATCGTGGAAGCCAACCGCAGCGTGGCCATGGCCGGGCTGGAGTCGGGCAAGTTCACCAACCTGCCCAACAACGGCGGGGTGGTCTACCTGTCCTCGCTGTCGCCGGACGGTACCCGGCTGGGCAAGGTGTTCCTGCAGCGGCAGAAGGACGACCGCATCGAGGTGGTGTCGGCCGACCACGGCCGCATGTTCTTCGAGGGCGAGCGCCAGCGCTACCTGGAGCTGGACGACGGCCACCAGGTGGAAGGGCCGGCCAACGGCGCGCTGGACTACAAGCTGATGACCTTCGCGCGCAACGACGTGGCCATGCCCGACGGCGCCGACACCCGCCAGAAGGATGACCCCGAGCTGCTGCCCACCACCCAGCTGCTGGGTGACGCGCGCCCGGCGGCGCAGGCGCAGCTGCATTCGCGCATCACCCCGCCGCTGATCGCGCTGGCGTTCGCGCTGATGACGCTGCCGCTGGCGCGCAGTTCGCCGCGCCAGCAGCGCTACGGGCGGATGATGCTGGCATTCCTGGCCTACCTGGTGGGCATGAACCTGATGTTCATCGGCACGCGCTGGATCGCCGATGGCAAATTGTCCGGCAGTGTCGGTCTGTGGTGGCTGAGCCTGCCGCTGCTGGCGCTGGCGATCTGGATGTACCTGCGTGACGGCAAGCTGTCGCGCCCGCGGAGGACCGCATGAAGCTTCGCCCGATGCGGTTTGATCTTTATCTTGGCCGGTCGGTGTTCGGCACGGTGCTGCTGACCTGGGCCGTCCTGTTGGGGCTGGACGTGGTGATGGCCTTCTCCGGCGAATTCAAGGACGTGGGCAAGGGCGGCTACACGATCGGCCATGCGGCCGCGTGGGTGCTGTACACGGTGCCGCGCCGGGCCTACACGTTCTTCCCGACGGCAGCGGTGATCGGTTCGCTGATGGGGCTGGGGCAGCTGGCGGCGACCTCCGAGCTGACCGCGCTGCGCGCGCTGGGCCTGTCGCGCAAGCGCCTGAGCGCGTCGGTGGCGATCGCGCTGTCGCTGTTGACGGCGGTGATGGTGTTGACCGGCGAGACGCTGGCACCGTGGGCGCAGAGTCGGGCCGACGACATCCGGATGAGCGCCAAGTGGGGCAACGACATGGCGGTGGCCCGCTATTCGGGCGTGTGGGCACGCGAGGGCGATACGTTCCTCAACGCGGGCGCAGGCGACGAGCAGCTGCTGCCGGGCGGTGGGACCAAGCTGGTGCTGCGCGATGTGCGGCTGTACAAGATCGGCGACGACGGCAAGCTGGCGTCGTTGACTTACGCGGGCACGGCCGAGCATGGTGATACGGGCTGGGTGTTGAACAAGGTGCGCCGGGATACGTTCGGGGAGCGCTCGGCGACGCGTGAGACGGTGGAATCGGAGCCGTGGAATTCGAAGCTGGATGCGGCGGCGCTGGCCAGCGGCATGTCCAAGCCGCGCAACCTGCGCGCGGCCGACCTGCGCACGAGCATTGAGTACCGCAAGCGCAATGGGCTGGATGCGCGCGATTACGAGGACATCTACTGGAGCCGGTGGTTCTACCCGGTGAACGTGCTGGCGTTGTGCCTGGCGGCGGTGCCGTTCGCGTTCGGCTCGCTGCGCAGCGGCGGGATGGGCAAGCGGTTGTTCCTGGGCATCCTGTTCGCGCTGGGCTTCTGGCTGCTGCAGTTGTTCTTCGGGCGCATGGCCGGTGCGTTGAAGTTCGATTACCGCATTGCCTACGCACTGCCGCCGATCGTGATGCTGGTGGTGTCGGGGATGCTGTTCCGGCGCAAGTCGGGGTAACGCGGCGTCCATCGTTGTGCGGTGACCCGCTCTGGAAGGTGCGTCGTGTGTGGCCGGAATGGCGCCGCCCGGACCAGCTCCCCGCAGAATCTTCCCCGCCCAGGTAGTGCCGGCCGCTGGCCGGCTCCCCGCAGAATCTCCACCGCCCAGGTAGTGCCGGCCGCTGGCCGGCTCCCCGCAGAATCTCCCCGCCCAGGTAGTGCCGGCCGCTGGCCGGCTCCACGGAATCTGTCAGGCAGTATCGGGAGCCGGCCAGCGGCCGGCACTACGCTGATGCGTCCGGCGGTATCGGGGGCCGGCCAGCGGCCGGCACTACGCTGATGCGTCCGGCGGTATCGGGGGCCGGCCAGCGGCAGGCACCACCGTGGGGCGCGGTCAGCGCTTGGGCAGGCGTCGCATGCGCGTGCCGCTGGCGCGGTCGTGCCAGGTCAGGCGCTGGCGGTCGATCAGTGACCACCACAGGCCGAGCCCGCCGAGCAGAACCGAGACGGTGCCGACGGTGTAGCGCAGCCATAGTTGCCGGCGGGTGGGGGCGGTGCCGTCGGTGCTAGTGACCTGCAGGCGCCAGGGACGCATGCCCAGGGTCTGGCCGCCACGGCGCCAGCTCAAGGTGGCGTACAGGCCGGTGACGATCCAGCAGCACAGCCAGAGCAACCATTGCAGCGCGCTGAAGGGGGCGATGTTGTCGCGCTCGGCGTGGCCGGACAGCGTGTAGCCCACGGTGAACAGCGTGCCGGCCAGCATCCACAGCGCCAGCGCGGGGAACAGGTCGTAGAGCAGCGCCAGGAGGCGCCACAGCAGCAGGCTGGCGGGGCGGTCGGTGGCGGCAGCGGGAGCGGTGGTGGTGGCCATGGGCCGAGCATACCTGCGCCATGGCGCCGGTTCGATGGCCGCCCCGTGTTCGGCTCCGTATGCTGGTCGCATGTCCGATGCCTCTACCCCCGCGCTGCGCCGCCAGCTGGTGCAGCAACTGCCGCCCCTGCGCGATGCCGACAACGTGCTGATCCAGCGTTTCCTCGATGCGATCTGGGCCGAACAGGGCCTGGCACAGGCCAGCCTGGACAGCTATCGACGCGACCTGGAGGGCGTGGCGCGCTGGCGCGATGGCGCTGCGGGCGGGTTGGCAGCGATCGACCGGACCGGCCTGTTCGACTACCTGGCCTGGCGTGCACGGCACGGCTGGTCGCCGCGCAGCAACGCGCGCCTGCTGTCGGCGCTGCGCGCGTTTTTCGCCGATGCCCTGCGCCGCGGGCAGCGCAGCGAGGACCCCAGCGTGCTGCTGGATCCCCCGCGGTTGCCGCGGTTGCTGCCCAAGGCGCTGGCCGAAAGCCAGATCGAGGCACTGCTGGATGCGCCGGACATCGACACGCCCCTCGGCCTGCGCGACCGGGCGATGCTGGAGCTGATGTACGCCGCCGGCCTGCGCGTAAGCGAACTGGTGCAGCTGCCGGCCAATGCGGTCAACCTGCGCCAGGGCGTGCTGCGGGTGACCGGCAAGGGCAGCAAGGAACGGCTGGTGCCCTTGGGCGAGGAATCCCAACATTGGCTGGAGCGCTACTTGGCCGAATCGCGGCCGCTGCTGGCCGGCAAGCGCGCGGTCCCGGCCGGGGCCGACGGCTCGGTGCCGATGTTCCTGGAACCGTCGCTGCACCCGCTCAGCCGCCAGCAGTTCTGGGCGCTGGTGAAGAAGTACGCGGCGCTGGCCGGGATCGATCCGGTGCGGATCAGCCCGCATGGGCTGCGCCACAGCTTCGCCACCCACCTGCTCAACCACGGCGCGGACCTGCGGGCGCTGCAGATGCTGCTGGGCCACAGCTCGCTGTCCACCACCCAGATCTACACGCTGGTGGCGCGTGAGCACCTGCAGAAGCTGCACGCCCGGCATCATCCGCGCGGCTGACCTCGCGGGCGGGCCGGCGGGGCGCCCTGTTTCGCTGCGGTCCAGCTGTGTGCCGGGGCGGCTGTGCGAGAATCGCGCTTACCTTCTTTCCTGACGGACTGCTCGATGCTCCGTGTTGCCATTGCCGCCCTCTTCGGCGCGCTCAGCCTGACTGCCTGCGCGCAGCAACCGTCCGCGCCTGCCGCCAGCAAGGGCGCCAGCCCCGCCGCGGCCGCCACGCCTGCGGCACCTGCCGCCGGTAGTGCCGATGAGCGGGTGCGCAGCGCACTGCAGAAACTGGATCCCAAGTTCGCGCCGGACTACATCGGCGCCGCGCCGTTCCCGGGCTTCCGCGAAGTGCTGGTGGGCGGGCAGGTGCTGTACGTCACCGATGACGGCCGCTACCTGATGCAGTCCCAGCCCTACGACATTCAGAACAAGGCGCCGGTCAGCAGTGCCGGTCTGCTGGCATACCGGCAGAAGCTGCTGGCGAAGGTGCCGCAGGCCGAACGCATCGTGTTTGCCGCGCCCAATGCCAAGTACACCGTCAGCGTGTTCACCGATATCGAGTGCGGGTACTGCCGCAAGCTGCATCAGGATATCGCCGAGCTCAACCGCAACGGCATCACCGTGGAATACCTCGCGTTCCCGCGCATGGGCCTGGGCAGCCAGGACTACACCGACATGATTTCGGTGTGGTGCGCCGCCGATCGCAAGCAGGCGCTCACCGCGGCCAAGACCGGCAAGCCGGTGACGCCGAAGAACTGCACCAACCCGGTGGCCATGCAGTACACGCTGGGCCAGCAGATGGGCGTGAACGGCACCCCGGCGATCTTCGCCGCCGATGGCACCCAGCTGGGCGGCTACCTGCCGCCGGCACAGCTGAAGGCCGCGCTGGAGCGCACCACGGCCGGCGGCAGCCGCTGAAACCAGAACGCCCCGGCAATGCCGGGGCGTTTTTTTTGGCGGGTAGAGCCGGGCTCTGCCCGGCTGCACGTTTGCAATGACGTGGTCATCGATCAGCGGGGCAGAGCCCCGCTCTACGGGTCAGTTCAACCCGTCGCTGATGGCCTTGGTCAGGGTGCCCTGCGGGTCATCGCCGCTGAACTCCCAGAAGAACGCGCCGCCCAGTCCCTGGGCTTTCACGTAGCCCATCTTCTCGGTGACCATCGCCGGGGTATCCACGCTCCAGAAGGTGGTGCCGTTGGAGATCCACGTGGCCTTGGCAACGTTGTCGGTGTAGACCGGCCAGGTCAGGTTCTTGAGCACCTTCCAGTCTTCGATGCCGGCTTCATACGTGCCCGGCGCCGCGCCGCTGGCGCTCTTGTACAGTCCGTTGTTGCCGCTGGCCACGCCGGTCCAGCCGCGCCCGTAGTAGCCGATGCCCAGGTTCAACTTGGACGCCGGCACGCCACGGCTCAGGAACGCCTCCATCGCATCGTTGCTGTTGTAGAGCTTCTGGTCACCGGTGGACGGGTCGGCCGGGGAGTCGAACAGCGCCGAGTGATGGTTGGTCTGCGGATCCCACGCACCGTGGAAGTCGTAGGTCATCACGTTGATGAAGTCCAGGTACGGGTGGTACGCCGCCGGGTCGGTAACGCGGATCTTGTCGATCCCCGCGCCCACCGCCACGGTCAGCAGCAGCCCGGGCCGCACCGCATCGAGCTGGCGGCGGAACTCGGCCAGCAGCGCGGTGTAGTTGGCGTTGTCGGCCGGGGTACCGCAGCTCAGCCCGCACGCCACCGGGTATTCCCAGTCGATGTCGATGCCGTCGAACACGCCCGCCGCCGCGCCCACGCCACCGGCGCCGTCGGTCACCGGCAGGTTGCCCTTGATGTAGGCATCCACGCACGAGGCCACGAAGGCCTGGCGGTTGGCCGGCTGCGCCGCGCTGGAGAAGCCGCGCGACCAGGTCCAGCCACCCAGCGAGATCAGCACCTTCACGTTCGGGTGCTTGGCCTTGAGCTGCTTGAGCTGGTTCCAGTTGCCGCGCAGCGGCTGGTCCCAGGTATCGGCACCGCCACTGACGCTCTCGCCGGCACCGAAGGCCTTGGTGTAATCGGCGAACGCATCCCCGCCCACGCCGGTGTTCGGGTCGGAGGCCTGGGTCACGCCCACTTCGCAGCGGTTGTTGCGCACGTTGCCGAAGGCGTAGTTGATGTGGGTCAGCTTGGCCGCCGAACCGCTGGTGTCGATGTTCTTGACCCGGTAGTTGCGCCCGTAGATGCCCCACTGGGTGAAGTAGCCGATCACCCGCTTGTTGCCGCCGCCACCGCCGCCGGCCGCGGTGGTCACACTGATGGAGCCGCTCTGCGCCGAGGCATTGCCGGCGTTGTCGCGGGCACGCACGGTGTAGGTGTAGGCGGTGCTGGCGGTGAGCCCGCCGTCGGTGTACTGGGTGGCGCTGGGCGAGCCGACCAGGCTGCCGTTGCGGTACACGTCGTAGCCGGCCACGCCGCTGCCGCCGCTGTTGTCGGTGGCTGCGCTCCAGGCCAGGTTGACCGTGGTGGCGGTTTTGGACGGCGAGGCCAGGCCGCCCGGTACGCTGGGCGGGGTGGTGTCGTTGCTGGCGGCGGTGACGGTCACGCTGACCGTGGCCGAGGACGTCACCGCGTTGTTGTTGTCGGTGGCCACCGCCTTGAAGGTGTGGCTGCCGGCCGATGCATTGGCCCAGGTCACGCTGTAGGGCGCGCTGGTGTCGATGCCCAGCGAGGTGCCGCCGCGGAAGAACTCGACCTTGCTGACGCTGCCGTCGCTGTCGGCGGCGTTGGCGCTGACGGTGATGCTGCTGCCGGCGGTGAAGCTGGCTCCGGCGCTGGGCGAGGTCAGGCTGACGGTGGGCGGCTGGTTGCTGCCGCTGCCATCGCAGGCGCCCAGGTTGGTGTAGTAGGGCGCGCCGGCCGGGTGGTCGGGCGGGGCATTCCAGATGTCCTGGTTGGCCCGGTACAGCACGCCCCCTTTCTGCAGGGTGGTGCCGGCGAGGTAGATCACCGCGCCGTTCCATTCGGGCGCGCCGGTACAGTTGGCGGCCAGCGCCAGGCTCGGCGTGGCGGCCGCCGCCAGGGCCAAGGCAAGCAGCCAGCGTTTGTGGCGGGCCGCTGGCTGGGAGGATATCGATGTCACCGCACTGCGCATCATCGGGTCAGGCATGGTCTTACTCCGATCTAGTGATGGGCGCGGGCCGCCGGGTGGGGCGGCCCGCGTGCAGCAGGTCCGGGCGCCGGTGAGAGAGGCCGGCAACAGCAGTGGGGGCGGACGAGGGCCTGACCGGCAGGGGTGCCGGGCAGGCGAGGACAACGTTGTCATGCATTCGTCCGCCAATCCGTGAGCCAGCGCAAGGTTCGGCCGTGAAGACGGCGCGGCCGTGCTGACCGCCCGCCAAGCCCCGGCGGCCGACTTCGGTACAATGGTGGGCCCCGTTCCCAACCACGGTTCCCCGGACATGATGGTCCTCGAGGGCGCATCCGCCCTTTCGCCGTTCCGCCGCGAACGTCTTGAATCCCGCCTGCAGTCCCTGGCCGCCGATCTGCGCATCACCGGTGCCTGGCATGTCTACTTCATCCAGACCGAGGGCGATGCGGCCCCGGACCCGGCGATCCTGAGCCGGATCCTGGAAGCCCAGCCGGCACTGGCCGGGCAGGAAGCGGGGGCGGTATCGCGCTTCGTGGTCCCGCGCCTGGGCACCTTGTCGCCGTGGTCGAGCAAGGCCACCGAACTGGTGCGCGGCGCCGGGCAGCCGATCCGCCGGGTGGAGCGTGGCCTGCGCATCGACCTGGCCGGGTGGCCGGCCGATGCCGCCGCCCAGGCGGCGGTGGCGCGCGCGCTGCACGACCCGATGACCCAGTCGGTGCTGGACCAGGCAGACCAGGCCCAGGCGCTGTTCAGCGCACCGGCCCGGGGTGAACTGGAACGCATCGCGCTGGAGGACCTGGAAGCGGCCAACCGCCGCCTCGGCCTGGCCATGGCCCAGGACGAGATCGACTACCTGCGCCAGCGCTTCGGCGAACTGGGCCGCAAGCCGTCGGACGTGGAACTGATGATGTTCGCGCAGGCCAATTCCGAGCACTGCCGCCACAAGATCTTCAACGCCAGCTGGACCATCGACGGCGCCGACCAGCCGCATTCGCTGTTCCGCATGATCAAGAACACCCACCAGCAGACCCCGCAGCACACGTTGAGCGCGTACAGCGACAACGCCGCGGTGGTCGCCGGCCTGCCCGCGTCGCGCTACCGCCCCGATCCGGCCAGTGGCCAGTACCGCAGCGAAGCGGTGGTCGATTCGGCGTTCTGCATCAAGGTGGAAACCCACAACCATCCCACCGCGATCGCCCCGTTCCCGGGCGCGTCGACCGGTGCCGGCGGTGAAATCCGCGACGAAGGCGCCACCGGCCGCGGCGGCAAGCCGAAGGCCGGCCTGACCGGCTTCTCGGTCTCGCACCTGCGCATCCCGACGCTGCCGCAGCCGTGGGAAGCGCCGCGCGCGCTGAACCCGCGCATGGCCCCGGCGCTGGACATCATGCTGGACGGCCCGCTGGGCGGCGCCGCCTTCAACAATGAGTTCGGCCGCCCCAATCTGCTGGGTTACTTCCGCAGCTTCGAGCTGCCCGAAGGGCAGGGCCTGACCCGCGCCTACGACAAGCCGATCATGCTCGCCGGCGGCCTGGGCGCCATTGACCAGAACCAGGTCGAAAAGCTGACCCTGCAGCCGGGCGATGCGGTGATCGTGCTGGGTGGCCCGGCCATGCTGATCGGCCTGGGCGGCGGTGCCGCCAGTTCGGTGGCCTCCGGTGAAAGCGCCGAAGACCTCGACTTTGCCAGCGTGCAGCGCGACAACCCGGAAATGGAGCGTCGCTGCCAGGAAGTGATCGACCGGTGCGTGGCGCTTGGCCTGGACAACCCGATCCGCTGGTTCCATGACGTCGGCGCGGGCGGCCTGTCCAACGCGATTCCCGAGCTGCTGCACGACTCCGGCGTGGGCGGTGTGATCGACCTGGGCAAGGTGCCCGCCGATGACCCGTCGTTGTCGCCGATGCAGTTGTGGTGCAACGAATCGCAGGAACGCTACGTGCTGGGCGTGCCGCAGGCGCGGCTGGCCGAGTTCGCCGCGATCTGCGCGCGCGAGCGCTGCCCGTTCGCGGCCGTTGGCGTGGCCACCGCCGAGGAACGCCTGGTGGTGGCCTACGGCGCCACCGTGGGCAACATCCCGGCCGATGCGCCGATCGACCTGCCGATGGACGTGCTGTTCGGCAAGGCGCCGAAGATGCACCGCGACACCGCGCACCCGCCCGCACCGCGCTGGCCGGCGCTGAAAACCGCCGGGCTGGACCTGCATGAAGCGGGCCTGCGCGTGCTGGCGCATCCTTCGGTCGCCTCGAAGAACTTCCTGGTCACCATCGGTGACCGCAGCGTGGGCGGGTTGACCGCACGCGAGCAGATGATCGGCCCGTGGCAGTTGCCGCTGGCCAACGTCGCCATCACCCTGGCCGGGTTCGACACCGTGGCCGGTGAAGCGATGGCCATTGGCGAACGCACCCCGCTGGCCCTGCTCGATGCCGCCGCCTCGGCCCGCATGGCCGTGGGCGAGGCGATCACCAACCTGTGCGCCGCCCCGGTGGATGCACTGGAGACGGTGAAGCTGTCGGCCAACTGGATGGCCGCGGCCGGCCACAACGGCGAAGACGCGCTGCTGTACGACGCGGTGCGCGCGGTGGGCATGGAACTGTGCCCGCAGCTGGACCTGAGCATCCCGGTCGGCAAGGACTCGCTGTCGATGCAGGCGCAGTGGCACGCCGATGGCCAGGCGCACAAGTCGGTGTCGCCGGTCTCGCTGGTGATCTCCGCATTCGCGCCGGTGGCCGATGCCAACGCGCAGCTCACCCCGCTGCTGGACCGCGACACCGACAGCGAGTTGTGGCTGATCGGCCTGGGCGCGGGCAAGCAGCGCCTGGGCGGTTCGATCCTGGCCCAGGTGCATGCCGACCACAGCGACCTGCCCGCGTTTGCCGGCGCCGTGCCGGACCTGGACGATGCGCAGCGCCTGCGCGCGTTCTTCGAACTGATCCGCGATGCGCGCCAGGCCGGCCTGCTGCTGGCCTACCACGACCGCAGCGATGGCGGTGCCTTCGCCGCGCTCTGCGAAATGGCGTTCGCCTCGCGCCTGGGCCTGGACATCACCCTGGATGCCTGGGGCGATGATCCGTTCCGCAGCCTGTTCAATGAAGAACTGGGTGCGGTGGTGCAGATCGCCAAGGAAGACCGTGCTGCGTTCGCTGATCTGGTCGAGCGCCATGCACTGACCGAATGCGCGCAGCGCATCGCGCGTCCGACCACCGCTCCGGTGGTGCGTGTCTCGCTGCAGGGCGAAAGCCTGGTCGAGTGGCGCTGGGAAACGCTGTTCGATGCCTGGTGGTCGGTCACCCACGCCATGCAGAAGCTGCGCGACAACCCCGACAACGCCGACCAGGAGCGTGCGATCGCGCGCAACTTCAACGCGCCGGGCCTGAAGCCGAAGCTGACGTTCGATATCAACGAAGACGTGGCGGCGCCGTACATGGATGTACCAGTGTCGCGGGCGCAGGATGCGCAGGAGCGACCGCCGTACATGGATGTACCAGTGTCGCGGGCGCAGGATGCGCAGGAGCGACCCCCGTTCATCAACACCGGCGCGCGCCCGCGCGTGGCGGTGCTGCGCGAGCAGGGCGTCAACGGCCAGATTGAAATGGCCAACGTCTTCGAACGTGCCGGCTTCAGTTCGTTCGATGTGCACATGAGCGACCTGATCGAAGGCCGCGTCGCGCTGTCCGATTTCACCGGTCTGGTCGCCTGCGGTGGCTTCAGCTACGGCGACGTGCTGGGGGCCGGCCGCGGTTGGGCCACCTCGGTGCTGGAACGCAGCGCACTGCGCGATGCCTTCGCCGCGTTCTTTGCGCGTGACGACAGCTTCGCCCTGGGTGTGTGCAACGGCTGCCAGATGATGAGCCAGCTCAAGGACATCATCCCCGGTGCCGAGCACTGGCCGCAGTTCCGCCGCAACCGCAGCGAGCAGTTCGAAGCGCGTACCGCGCTGCTGGAAGTGGTGGAGTCGCCGTCGATCCTGCTGCGTGGCATGGCCGGCTCGCGCCTGCCGGTCGCGGTGGCGCATGGCGAAGGCCAGGCGGTGTTCGCCACGGCCGTGGACCAGGCCGCCGCACGCGTCTCGCTGCGCTACGTGGATGGCGATGGCAACGTGGCCACCCAGTACCCGCTCAACCCGAACGGTTCGCCGGACGGCATCACCGGCCTGACCACCAGCGACGGCCGCGTCACCATCATGATGCCGCACCCCGAGCGCACCCCGCGCGCGCTCAATCTGAGCTGGCGTCCGAGTGAGTGGCAGGGTGACTCGCCGTGGCTGCGGATGTTCCGCAACGCACGCGTATGGTGCGGCTGATACTGCGCACGCCACTGTTGTCGATGCGGTGAAAATCGCGTGAAGAAACCGCCGGCACTGCCGGCGGTTTTCTTTTATGCGGAATGGAAAATGATCGGCAGCAAGGAGTTACAGCGCGTTACAACGTGAAAACGCGTTATAGCCATTACTCACATGAAACTAACGTAATCAGCATGTTTATCGTCGGTTTTGTGACGCGCATCGCTGTCGGAAGTTTTTCTACGTCAAAGTCTTGACGTTCCTGAAACTGTACGTTAACACTGCATCCTCATTTCGAAAGCGTTCAGTTCTGCAGTAACCGCATGGATGGCGAGTCGGCTGTACTTCTGTAGCAAGCCATTCGGCGCAACGCAGTAAATCAAGCGAGTAAACGCCCCCAGGGGACGTTGGACCACACGGTCCGGCGTTGGCGTCGCTTTGCCCAAAACCAGCCCACTCAGGAGTCGCATCGATGAATCGGATTTATCGCAAGGTCTGGAACAAAGCACTGGGGCAGATGGTTGTCGCCTCGGAATTGGCCACCAGCCAGTCTGCCGGCGTGGTCATCGACCAGCGACGATCCACCGACACGCGCGCCTCGTCGCTGCTGTCGGGTGCCATCGCGTTGACACTCGGGTTGGGAATGGCAGGGCTCGCGCCGGCGGCGTTGGCGCAGTCGGTGGAAGTGGGCGGCAATGCCAACTGCGTCGTGCTCAACAGCAAGATCCTCGACAGTTGCGTGGTGGATGGCAGCGCCAGCGCGACCGGCAGCAATGCGGTGGCCATCGGCAGCAACAGCACCGCGTCGGCCAACAACAGCGTCGCGCTCGGTGCCGGCTCCAAGGCCAACCGCGTCAACACGGTGTCGGTGGGTGACGCCGGCAAGGAGCGCCAGGTCACCAACGTGGCCGCCGGCACCGCCGCCACCGATGCGGTGAACAAGGCCCAGCTGGACAAGGTTGCAGTCGCTGCCGAAGGCGCGACCCGCTATTTCAAGGCAGACGGCGCAGGCAACAACAGTGACGCGGCCACGATCGACGGTGACGGCGCGCTTGCCGCCGGTGCCGGTGCCAACGCCGAGGGCGACGGCGCCACCGCCGTGGGGCAGGGCAGCCAGGCGCTGGCCAATGCCACCACGGCGACCGGCAGCCAGGCCATTGCGGCCGGCCTGGGCGCCAGCGCCTTCGGCCAGAACACGCTGGCCTTCGGTGACGCCAGCACGGCGGTGGGGCAGAGCGCCGCCGCTTTCGGCCTGGGCGACGTAGCGCTGGGCGCACATGCACTGGCCGCCAGCGAGAACGGTGCGGCCACCGCGATTGGCGGCCTGGCCGAAGCCAGCGCCGACGGTGCCACCGCCATTGGTGGCGGCGCATTGGCCATCGGCGCGGGCAGCACCTCGCTCGGCCGTGGCGCCGGCAGCGGCGGTGAAGCCTCGGTGGCGGTCGGCGCGTTCAGCGTGGCCGTGGCCGATTTCAGCGCTGCGCTCGGGTCCAATTCCGCGGCCGTGGCCGTGGGCAGCGTGGCGCTCGGCGCCGGCTCCTACGCCGATCGCATCGACACGGTATCGGTGGGCAACGGCGAAACCGGTCTGCGCCGCCAGATCACCAACGTGGCCGATGGCACCGACGCCAACGATGCAGTGAACAAATCCCAGCTGGATGCCGTGGGCGAAGTCGCGGCCACCACCAGCAAGTACTTCCAGGCCACCGGCAGCGACGACAGCGATGCCGGCGCGTACGCCGACGGCGACAACGCCACCGCCATCGGTGAAGCGTCCAACGCACTCGGCAACGGTGCCACCGCGCTGGGCAGCGGTGCCACGGCGGTGGCACAGAACGCCACGGCGGTGGGCTTCAATGCCGTGGCCACCGGCCAGAACAGCGCCGCCTTCGGCAACAACGCGCAGGCCAACGGCCCGGGCAGCGTGGCGGTCGGTGGCGCGGCGGTGGATGCCGATGGCAACCCGCTGATCACCAATGGCGGCGTGCCGGTCGATACCGGTGCCACCAGCGCCGGCGTCGGCGGTACCGCGGTGGGTGCCAGTGCCGAAGCGTCGGGCTTCGCCTCATCGTCCTACGGTGTCGGCGCGTACGCCGGCGGCGCGCAGTCGTCCGCCTTCGGCGCGGTGTCCAACGCCATCGGCGACTACTCCACCGCCGTCGGCACGCAGAGCGTGGCCACCGGCAACAGCAGCACCGCCATCGGCGGCCCCGCCGACCTGCTGCCGGGCCTGGGCTTCTTCGTGCAGACCCAGGCCAGCGGTGAAGCGGCGACCGCCGTGGGCGCCGGCGCCATCGCCAGCGGCGATTACGCCACCGCCAACGGCACCCTGACCGAAGCGTCGGGCACCGAAGCCACCGCCGTGGGCTACTTCGCCTATGCGCCGGGTGAGGGTGCCACCGCACTGGGCGCGGAAACCTGGGCCAGCGGCGAACTCAGCACCGCGGTCGGTTTCTACGCCACCGCACGCGGCGCCAACAGCGTCGCGCTGGGCGCCAATTCCACCGCCACCCGCGCCAACACCGTCTCGGTGGGCGACGTCGGCAACGAACGCCAGATCACCCATGTGGCGGCCGGTACCGACGCCACCGATGCGGTAAACAAGGCGCAGCTGGATGGCGTGGCCCAGGTGGCCAACGTCACCGCCAGCCGCTTCAAGGCCAATGGGTCCGATGACAGCGACGTGGGCGCCTTTGCCGACGGCGACGGCGCACTCGCCGCGGGCGAAGCCAGCAATGCGCTGGGCGCCGGTGCGGCCGCACTCGGCAACGGGGCCAACGCGCTGGGCGATGACACCGTGGCCGTGGGCCGCAACGTCAGCGCGAACGGCAACGGCAGCGTCGCCATCGGCGGCCTCGGCCAGGCCTATGACGAGTTCAACCAGCCGCTGGTCGATGCCGACGGCAACGCCGTCAAGGTAGGCACCACCGCGGCCCAGGATGCGGTGGCCGTGGGTGCGGGGGCATTGGCCACCGGCACCACCAGCAACGCGTTCGGCAGCGGCGCGCAGGCCACCGGCAACAACAGCCTGGCCGCCGGTTACAAGGCGCGCGCCACCGGCGACTACAGCGTTGCGCAGGGCGACAACGCCTTCGCCAGCGGCGAGGAAACCACCGCCACCGGCGCCTACGCCTGGGCCACCGAAGACGGTGCCACCGCGTTCGGCGCCAGTGCCTGGGCCACCGCTGCCAACGGCACCGCGGTGGGTCAGTCGGCGTGGGCCAGCGGCACCGGCTCCACTTCGATCGGCTACAACAGCTGGGCCCGCGGCAGCAGCGCCACCGCGCTGGGCCGGGGGGCGTTCGGCTACGGCGACAACAGCGTCGCGGTCGGCTTCCAGGCGCTGGGCAACAGTATCAACACCATCGCCATCGGCACCAACGTGGTGGCCGGCGGTGAAAGCGCGATCGGCATCGGCGCCGGCAGCAACGCCAGCGCGTCCAATGCGGTGGCACTCGGCGCCGGTTCGGTCGCCGACCGTGCTTACACCGTGTCGGTGGGCAGCAGCACCCGCCAGCGCCAGGTCACCAACGTCGCCGCCGGTACCCAGGGCACCGATGCGGTGAACCTGGACCAGCTCACCGACGCCACCGCGCAGTTCCAGGCCAGCGGTGACGGCGTGGCCGTGGCCGCTGGCGAGGAAAGCGTGGCCGCCGGTTCCAACGCGGCCACCGATGGCGATTACGCCACCGCCGTGGGCTCGGCCAGCTTCGCCGCCGGCAGCGGCGCCACCGCGCTGGGCAGCGGCGCGTTCGCACTGGCCGACAACGCCAGTGCGGTGGGCTTCAATGCACTGGCCAGCGGTGCCAACGCGATCGCCGTGGGCGCCAATGCGCAGGCCAGCGGCGAATACGCCACCGCCACCGGCGCCGAAAGCGAGGCCTCCGGCGAGCAGAGCACCGCCACCGGTGCGGCCAGCGTCGCATCCGGTGCGGGCAGCTTTGCCGGCGGTGCGTTGTCCGACGCGGCCGGCGAAGAGTCGGTGGCGCTGGGCTACTACAGCAGCGCCAGCGGCCAGGGCGCGACCGCCGTGGGCGCCGAAAGCGTGGTCAGCGGCACCTTGTCGGCCGGCTACGGCTTCGGTTCTGAAGCCACCGCCGGCTACACCACCGCCATCGGCGGCCTGGCCGTGGCCAGCGCCTTCAACGCCACCGCACTGGGCAGTTTCGCCCAGGCCACCGGGTCCAACAGCGTGGCCGTCGGCGGCGATGCCGAAGCCTCCGGGGCCTACAGCACCGCCACCGGCCAGGGCAGCCTGGCCACCGGCACCAACAGCGTGGCCGTGGGTGGTTCGCTGTTCGGCCTGCTGGCCACCGAAGCCTCGGGCAACTACTCCACCGCCGTGGGCGGCGGGGCGTGGTCGCCGGGCGTGAACAGCACCGCGCTCGGCAACGCCGCCACCTCCAGTGGTGAAAACAGCGTGGCCCTCGGTGCCGATTCCATCGCCGACCGCGACGACAGCGTGTCGGTGGGCAGTGCCGATGCGCAGCGCCAGATCACCAACGTCGCCGCCGGTACCGAAGGCACCGACGCGGTCAACCTCAACCAGTTGAACGCGGTAGCCGCCGCGGGCGAAGCCACCAGCAAGTACTTCCAGGCCAGTGGCAGCGACAACAGCGATGCCGGTGCCTACGTGGAAGGCGACGACGCCCTGGCCGCCGGTGAAGCGGCCAATGCGATCGGCGACGGTGCCACCGCACTGGGTGCCGGCGCCAATGCGCTGGCCGCCAGCAGTACGGCGGTGGGCACCAACGCACTGGCCAGCGCCGATGGCGCTGCGGCAGTGGGCAGCAATGCGCAGGCCACGGGCGAGAACAGCGTGGCGCTGGGCAGCAACGCCAGCGCCAGCGAGATCGGTGCCAGCGCGGTCGGCGGCGGTGCCATCGCCAGCGGCGCCTATGCCACCGCCAACGGCTTCGAGTCGTCGGCCAGTGGCCAGCAGGCCACCGCGACCGGCTTCCGCAGCACCGCCTCGGACGCGGGCGCCTCGGCGTTCGGCAGCTACAGCGAAGCCACCGGGCGCCTGTCCAACGCATTGGGCTACGGCGCGATCGCATCCAACGCCCTGGCTACCGCCGTCGGTACGTCGGCCACGGCCTCCGGTGCCAGTTCGGTGGCGCTGGGTGAATCCAGCGAAGCGACCGGCGATGAAAGCGTGGCCATCGGTGGCTCGACCTTCTTCGGCCTGCTGCCGGCCCGTGCCAGCGGCACCGGTGCGGCGGCGTTCGGTGCCGGTGCATGGGCAACCGACGACTACGCCACCGCGATCGGCTGGAACTCGTGGGCCGATGCGGCCAACAGCACCGCATTGGGTGCCAACGCCATTGCCGAAGGCGTCAACAGCGTCGCGCTGGGCGCCGGTTCGTCGGCCGAACGTGACAACACGGTCTCGGTGGGTACGGCCACTGCGCAGCGCCAGATCACCAACGTGGCCGACGGTACCGAAGGCACCGATGCAGTCAACGTCAACCAGTTGAGCGCCGTGGCCGAGGTTGCCGAGCAGACCAACCGCCAGTTCAAGGCGTCCGGCAGCGGCAATGGCGATGACGTGGGTGCCTATGTCGATGGCGCCTACGCCACCGCCGCCGGTGAAGCCGCCAACGCGTTCGGCACCGGGGCATCGGCCTATGGCAGCGGCGCGCTGGCCTCCGGTCGCAATGCGTCGGCGTCCGGTTTCAACGCCTCGGCCACCGCCGATTCGGCCACCGCCATCGGTGGCGCGCTGTACTACGAAGATGCCAACGGCAACGTGATCCTGGACAAGGCCACCAGCGCCAGCGGTACCGGCGCCACCGCGCTCGGTGCCGGTGCGCAGGCCACCGGGGTGTTCAGCACCGCCAGCGGCGCCGGCGCCACCTCGGCCGGGCTGCAGTCGGCAGCGTTCGGCTACAGCGCCGAAGCGGGTAGCGACTACAGCACCGCAGTGGGCGCGTTCAGCGCGGCGAGCGGGGTGCGGACCACCGCGCTCGGCTACGGCGCCGAAGCCAGCGGCGACTACGCTTCCGCACTGGGTTGGGGCAGCACCGCATCCGGTGCCTACGCCAACGCCATCGGCTATGCCTCGCAGGCCAGCGGCGCCAACAGCGTGGCCGCCGGTTCCAATGCCTGGGCCACCGCGGCGCAGACCACCGCTGTCGGCCAGCTGGCGTGGGCCACCTCGGCCGGCTCCACCGCGATCGGCCAGGACAGCTACGCCTACAGCGGCCTCAATGCCACGGCAGTGGGCAAGAGCTCCTCGGCCAGTGGCGCCGGCAGCGTCGCGCTGGGCGCCGGTGCACGCACCAGCGAAGCCAACGTGGTCTCGGTCGGTGGCGGTAACGGCACCACCGGTCCGGCCACGCGCCGCATCACCAACGTCGGTGCGGCCGTGAACGCCAACGACGCGGTGAACAAGGCGCAGCTGGACAGCGTGGCGGCCACCGCCGATGCGGTCGGCAAGCACTTCCAGGCCAGCGGCACCGGCGTGGCCACCGCCAGCGGCAGCGATGCGCTCGCCGCCGGGTCGGGCGCTGCCGCCAGTGGCAACCGCAGCAGCGCACTGGGCGCGGCATCGGTGGCCTCGGCCACGGGTGCCACTGCCATCGGCGCCGATGCATCGGCACGGGGTGACAACAGCACCGTGATCGGCCGCTCGGCCTCCACCAACGCCACCAACGGCGTGGCCATCGGCAACGGTGCCTTCGCCAGCAACGGCGCCGGCAGCATCGCCATCGGCGCGGGGGCCGGCGTGTCCGGCGCCGGTTCGGTGGCACTGGGTGCAGGCGCACGTGCGGTCGAAGCCAACGTGGTGTCGGTGGGCGGTGGCAACGGCACCGATGGTCCGGCCACGCGCCGCATCGTCAACGTCGCGGCCGGCCGCATCGCTGCCGGCAGCACCGATGCGGTGACCGGCGGCCAGCTCAACACCACCAACCAGCGCGTGGGCGCGGTGGAAACCCGCGTGGGTGACATCGACGAGCGCATCGGCTCGGTGGAAACCGTTACCGCCAATGCGCTCAGCTACGACGACGCCAGCCGCGACAAGGTCACCTTGTCCGGTGTGCAGGGCACGGTGCTGGACAACGTGGGCAGCGGGTCCATCGCTTCCGGCAGCCGCCAGGCCATCAACGGTGGCCAGCTGTTCCAGTCGCTGTCCGATGCCGCCAGCTTCCTCGGCGGTGGTGCCAGCGTGGGCATGCAGGGTGTGTTCGTGGCCCCCAACTATGTGATCCAGGGAACCACGTACAACAACGTGGGTGACGCGTTGGGTGCGCTGGACCGCAAGGTCAGCGACCTCGACCAGCGCGTGGCCGGTTCGTCCAACGCGCGTGCACGCAGCGCAGCGGCACCGTCGGCCAATGTGGCCAGTGCGTCGCTGGCCACGGCCGACGAGCGCGTGGCCACTGCCAGCGTGCAGGGCACCCCCACGGCCGCCAGTGCAGGCGGTGCGCAGGTGGCCAACGCACCGGTCGCCGCCGCACCCACGGCCGTCAACGCGGTTGCCATGGGCGATGGCGCTGTCGCCAGCGGGGCCTCGGCCACCGCGATCGGCCAGGGGGCCACCGCAACAGCGGCCAACTCGGTCGCGCTGGGCCAGGGCTCGGTTGCCGATCGTGCCGATACGGTGTCGGTGGGCAGCGTGGGTAACGAACGCCAGGTGGCCAACGTTGCCGCCGGCACGCAGGCCACCGATGCGGTCAACAAGGGCCAGCTGGACGGCGGCATCGCCACGGCCAACAGCTACACCGACCAGCGCTTCGGCGCGATGGCCGACAGCTTCGACATCTACAAGGGCGAAATCGACCAGCGTCTGCGCCACCAGGACCGTCGCATCGATCGCCAGGGTGCGATGAGCGCGGCGATGCTCAACATGGCCACCAGCGCCGCCGGCGTGCGCACCCAGAACCGGGTGGGCGTGGGCGTGGGCTACCAGGGTGGGGAGTCGGCGTTGTCGCTGGGCTACCAGCGTGCGCTCAGCGAGCGTGCCACGGTGACCATCGGCGGTGCCTTCAGCAGCGATGACAGCTCGGTGGGCGTGGGTGCCGGCTTCGGCTGGTAAGCAGACGTGGCAAGGCGTGGCCTGGTAGGGGCCACGCTGCAAGCAATGCAAGGCCTGAGGGGGCGGGTCACGGGAACCCTGGCCAGGGCCGGCCAGGGAACTCGCATGGAATGTTGGCCTGAACAGTCGTTTGATCATGACCTTGAAGAGGATTTCAACGTGACCAGTAAGCAGAACCTTCGCATCAACGTGCTGGCAGCCGCGCTGCTGTCGATCTCGGCCGGCTCGGCGTTCGCCGCCAGCCCGCGTACCGAGGAACCCAAGCGCCCGGCCACTGCCGCGCAGCAGAGCAGCAACGGCATCATCGTCAAGTACCGTGCCGGCAGCGCCGCGGCCTCGGACCGCTCGGCCAAGCTGGCGGTGGTCAACTCGGCGCTGTCGCGCGCCACCCTCAACGGTGGCACGGCGCGCGCCGGTGCGCTCAACCCGCAGGTGGTGCGCAAGCTCGGCGTGGGTGCCGACCTGATCCGCCTGCAGAGCCGCCTGGGCGATGCCGAACTGCAGAAGGTGCTGGCCGAACTGAAGGCCGACCCGACCGTGGAATACGCCGTGGTCAATGCGCGCATGCAGCGCGCCGACCTGCGCGCCAAGCCGACCGAAACCAAGCAGCTGGTGCCCAACGATCCGTACTACGCGCAGTACCAGTGGCACTTCGGCAACGCCACCGGCGGCATCAACGCGCCGTCGGCATGGGACGTGTCGCAGGGCGAGGGCGTGGTGGTGGCGGTGATCGATACCGGCATCCTGCCCAACCATGAAGACTTCAGCGGCAACCTGCTGGAAGGCTACGACTTCATCAGCGATGCCGAAACCTCGCGCCGCCCGACCGACGCCCGCGTCCCGGGTGCACTGGATTACGGCGACTGGGTGGAGAACGACAACGAGTGCTACACCGGCTCGCTGGCCGAAGACAGCTCCTGGCACGGCACCCACGTAGCCGGCACCGTGGCCGAAGCCACCAACAACGGCGTCGGCATGGCCGGCGTCGCGTACAAGGCGAAGGTGTTGCCGGTGCGCGTGCTCGGCAAGTGCGGCGGCAGCCTGGCTGACATCGCCGATGCCATCACCTGGGCCTCGGGCGGCACCGTGGCGGGCATTCCGGCCAACGCCAACCCGGCTGAAATCATCAACATGAGCCTGGGCGGCAGCGGCGCCTGCGACCCGGTCTACCAGGCCGCGATCAACGGTGCGGTATCGCGTGGCACCCTGGTGGTGGTGGCGGCAGGCAACGCGGGCGGCAACGTCTCCAATGCACGTCCGGCCAACTGCAACAACGTCGTTGCGGTGGGCGCCACGCGCATCACCGGCGGCATCACCTACTACTCCAACTACGGCGCGGCGGTGGATCTGTCGGCCCCGGGTGGCGGTGGCAGCGTCGACGGCAATCCGGGCGGCTACATCTGGCAGGCCATTTCCAGCAGCACCACCTCGCCGGAACTGGGGACCTCCGATTACGGCGGCAAGGGCGGCACCTCGATGTCCTCGCCGCACGTGGCGGCGGTGGCAGCCCTGGTGCAGAGCGCACGCATCGCCAACAACCGCGACGCGTTCACGCCGGCCCAGCTGGAAACCCTGCTCAAGGAAACCGCGCGCAAGTTCCCGGTGACCATCCCGGCGGCTACCCCGATCGGCACCGGCATCGTCGATGCCAAGGCCGCGCTGGCCAAGGCGCTTGAGGAAGAGTGCACCGAGAACTGCGGTCCCACCGCGATCCCGCTGACCAACAAGGTGGCCGTGGGCGGTCTGAGCGGTGCCGGTGGCAGCGAAGTGCTGTACAGCTTCGACGCGCAGGCCGGCAAGGTGCTGAGCCTGCTCACCTACGGCGGCAGCGGCAACGTGTCGGTGTACGTCAGCCAGGGCAAGGAGCCGACCGCGACGGTGTTCGACGCCAAGTCGACCCGCCCGGGCAACAGTGAAACCGTGCGCTTCACCGCGCCGGTGGCCGGCACGTACTACATCAAGCTGGTCGGCGAGTCCGCGTTCAGCGGCGTCAGCGTCATCGCCAACCAGTAACGGGTGTGTGGTTCTTGGGGAGCCGATCTTGTGATCGGCTCCCCATTTTTTTTGGGCGATCATCCTCCGGGTAGAGCCACCCCATGGGTGGCTGCCGCGCTGATCGTGCACCACGCGCAGCCACCCATGGGGTGGCTCTACCCCCGTGTGGATGCGTTGTCTTTCCCTGGTCATGCCTGTCGCCATTTACCCGGGCATACGGCGGTCCTGCGGGCTGTGTCGATTTCACATCGCACCGGCACGTAAAGCGACCCGCCGAACTGCTAAAGTCATGCGGTCGCCAGGAGAGCTTCGTGAACGCGGTTGCCCACGATCCCACTGCAGAAACCACTGCGGAAACCCGCATCGTCGAAGCGTTGCTGCGCAACGGGCGCCTGAAGGAAGGCGACCTGGCGCGGGCACGTCCGCTGCACCGCGAATCCGGCGGCAGCCTGCTGCAGTTGCTGGTGCGGCTGGGCCTGGTGTCCGAACGCGACCACGCCCAGGCCAGCGCCGAGGTGCTGGGGCTGGCCCTGCTCGACGCGCGTGCCGTGCCCGAAGTGGCCCCCGAATCGCTGCTCGATGCACTGCCGCTGTCGTTGCGCTTCCTCAAGCAGTTCCATGTCTGTCCGCTGGCCCTGCACGATGGCGTGCTGGATCTATGGCTCAGCGACCCGCAGGACCCTTATGCCGCCGACGCCGTGCGCCTGGCGATGGGCGTACCGGTGCGGCTGCATGTCGGGTTGCGCTCGGAAATCGATGACCTGATCGAGCGCTGGTACGGCCAGGGTCGCAGCGCGATGGGGGCGATCGTCGAAACCGCCGATGGCGAAGGCAGCGCGGTCGACGACATCGAACACCTGCGTGACCTCGCCTCCGAGGCCCCGGTGATCCGCTTGGTCAACCTGGTGATCCAGCGCGCCTTCGAGCTGCGCGCCTCGGACATCCACATCGAACCGTTCGAAAACCGCCTCAAGGTGCGTTACCGCGTCGACGGCGTGCTGATCGAGGGCGAAAGCCCGCCGGCCAACCTCACCGCCGCGGTGATCAGCCGCGTCAAGATCATGGCCCGGCTCAACATCGCCGAACGCCGCCTGCCGCAGGACGGTCGCATCATGCTGCGCGTGCAGGGCAAGGAACTGGACCTGCGCGTGAGCACCGTGCCCACCGCGCACGGCGAGAGCGTGGTGATGCGCCTGCTCGATCGCGATACCGTCGTCTTCGATTTCCACCGGCTCGGCTTCACCGATGCGTTCCTGCCGCAGTTCCGCAAGGTACTCGAGCAGCCGCACGGCATCCTGCTGGTCACCGGCCCGACCGGCTCGGGCAAAACCACGACGCTGTACACCGCGCTCAGCCAGCTCAACACCGCCGACGTCAAGATCATCACCGTGGAAGACCCGGTGGAGTACCAGATCGAAGGCATCAACCAGATCCAGGCCAAGCCGCAGATCGGGCTCGACTTCGCCCACGCACTGCGCAGCATCGTGCGCCAGGATCCGGACATCATCATGATCGGCGAAATGCGCGATCTGGAAACGGCGCGCATCGCCATCCAGTCCGCGCTCACCGGCCACCTGGTGCTGTCCACGCTGCACACCAACAACGCCGCCGGCGGCATCACCCGCCTGCTCGACATGGGCGTGGAAGATTACCTGCTTACCTCCACCATCAACGGCATCCTGGCCCAGCGCCTGGTGCGCCGGCTGGAGCCCGAACACGCGCAGCGTTACCTGGCCTCGCCGGAGGAGATCGAGAAGTTCGGCCTGCGTCGCCTGCAGCCGCAGGGCGATATTTTCCTGTACCGCGCGCAGCCCTCGGCGATCGCGCCCACTGGCTACCTGGGCCGGACCACCATCATGGAATTCCTGGTCATGAACGACGAGCTGCGCCGCGCGGTGATGCGTCGCGCCGGCATGGGCGAGATCGAGCAGATCGCCCGCGCGGCCGGCATGCGCACGATGTACGAGGACGGGCTGGCCAAGGCATTGCAGGGCCACACCACGCTGGAGGAAATCCTGCGCGTGACCGAGGAATCCTGATGCGCATGCATCGTCCCTGGCCGGCGGGCCGCTGAGCATGGCGCTGTACCGCTACAAGGCGCTCAACGCGCACGGCGAACTGTTCGACGGGCAGATGGAGGCCGCCAGCGAGGCCGACGTGGTCACCCGCCTGCAGGACCAGGGCCACTTGCCGATGGAAGCGCGCCTGGCCAGCGAAGGCGTGGCCACGCCCACCTCGTGGGCCGCACTGCTGCGACGCAAACCCTTCGACGGCGCCGCGCTGGTGCAGTTCACCCAGCAGCTGGCCACCCTGCTGGGGGCCGGGCAGCCGTTGGATCGCGCGCTCACCATCCTGCTGGACCTGCCTGAAGACGAGCGCAGCCGTCGCGCCATCACCGACATCCGCGACGTGGTGCGCGGCGGCGCGCCGCTGTCCACCGCGCTGGAACGCCAGCACGGGCTGTTTTCGCGGCTGTACATCAACATGGTGCGTGCCGGTGAAGCCGGCGGCAGCCTGCACGACACCCTGCAACGCCTGTCGGAGTACCTCGAGCGCAGCGCCGAACTCAAGGGCAGGGTGATCAACGCGTTGATCTACCCGGCGATCCTGCTGGCGGTGGTCGGCGGCGCGCTGCTGTTCCTGCTGGGCTACGTGGTGCCGCAGTTCGCGCTCATGTACGAAAGCCTGGACGTGGCCCTGCCGTGGTTCACCCAGTGGGTGCTGGCCGCCGGGCTGGTGGTGCGCGATGGCTGGCTGGCGATGATCGTGGTGCCGGCGCTGGCGTTGCTGGTGATCGAACGCAAGCTGCGCCAGCCGGCGTTCCGCCTGGCGATGGACGGCTGGCTGCTGCAGCGCAAAGGCATCGGCCCGCTGCTGGCCAAACTGGAAACCGCGCGGCTGGCGCGCACTCTGGGCACCCTGCTGCGCAATGGCGTGCCGTTGCTGGCCGGGCTGGGCATCGCGCGCAACGTGCTGGGCAACCGCGCGCTGGCCGCCGACGTCGATGCGGCCAGCGACGACGTCAAGAACGGCAACGGCCTGTCGGTGTCGCTGGCGCGCGGCAAGCGCTTCCCCCGCCTGGCCCTGCAGATGATCCAGGTGGGCGAGGAATCCGGCGCGCTGGACACCATGCTGCTCAAGACCGCCGACACCTTCGAGCAGGAAAGCGCACGCGCCATCGACCGCCTGTTGTCGGCGATGGTGCCGGTGATCACCCTGGTGCTGGCATCGGTGGTCGGGCTGGTAATCGTCGCCGTGCTGGTGCCGCTGTATGACCTGACCAATGCCATCGGCTGACGATGGCGCTTTCGCATTCCCCTGAACCCTGCAAGGAGCCTGCCGCATGCAACGCCGCCTGATCCGCTTCACCTCGCCGCGCCGCCAGGCCGGCATGAGCCTGTTGGAAATCATCATCGTGATCGTGCTGATCGGCGCGGTGCTGACGCTGGTGGGCAGCCGCGTGCTGGGCGGTGCCGACCGCGGCAAGGCCAACATCGCCAAATCGCAGGTCCAGACCGTGGCCGGCAAGGTGGAAAACTACCAGCTGGATACCGGCAAGCTGCCGGCCAAGCTTGATGACCTGGTTACCCAGCCCGGCGGCACCAGCGGCTGGCTGGGCCCGTATGCCAAGCCGGCCGAACTCAACGACCCGTGGGGCCACCCGCTGGAATACCGCGCACCCGGCGAAGGCCAGCCGTTCGACCTGATCAGCCTGGGCAAGGATGGCAAGGTGGGTGGCAGCAGCTACGACGCCGACATCAAGTACGAGTAAGTCCGCTTGCTGGTCATCGCCCTGCCACGCCTGCCCATGCCCCGCCGCCCGCCGCGTTCCCCGCGCCGGGTGGCCGGGCTGTCGTTGCTGGAAATGCTGCTGGTGGTGGCGCTGATCGCCATCATCGGGGCGGTCACCGCCACGGCGATGAACGGCGGCATCGACGGCATGCGGCTGCGCAATGCCGGCAAGGAACTGGCCAGCCAGCTGCGCTACACCCGCACCCAGGCCATCGCCACCGGTGAGCGGCAGCGCTTCCTGATCGACCCGCAGGCACGCACCTGGCAGGCCGCCAACGGTCGCCACGGCACGGTGCCGCCCAGCCTGGAGGTGCGCTTCCGCGGCGCACGCGAAGTGGCCACGGCTGCCGGCCAGGGCGCCATCGCGTTCTACCCCGATGGCGCCTCCAGCGGCGGCAGCATCGACCTGCAGGTGCGCGACGCGGTCTGGCACATCGACGTGGGCTGGATCACCGGCGACGTACGCTCGGGCCCACGGCGGGAGGGCCCATGAAACACCAGCGCGGCTACTCGCTGCTTGAGGTGATCGTGGCCTTCGCGGTGCTGGCACTGGCGCTGACGTTGTTGCTGGGCAGCCTGTCCGGGGCCTCGCGGCAGATCAAGCAGGCCGACCTGCGCAGCCGTGCGGTGCTGCATGCGCAATCGCTGCTGGCCGTCACCGGCGTGGTCGAGCCGCTGCAGGACGGCGAGCGCAGTGGCGAATGGGAAGACGGCCGCTACCGCTGGACATTGCAGGTTGCGCCGTACCAGGAGCCGCGCACCGATGCGTTGCCGGTGGCCGACACCGTGGCCGGTCCGCGCCTGGCGCAGCTGACCCTGCAGGTGTCCTGGGGTGATACCGACGCCGACCGCATGCAATGGCGCAGCCTGCGCCTGCTGCCCGCCGACCCGGGGACGCCGCGATGAGCCGTGCGGCGCGCGGCTTCACCCTGATCGAAGTGCTGCTGGCCACCGCGTTGCTGGTCGGTGGGCTGGCCCTGGCGTTTGCCACCGTGCGTTCGGCGCTGGCCATCAGCCAGCGCGGCGAACAGATGGCCGCGCACAACGAGCGCATGCGGGCGGTGGAAGGTTTCCTGCGGCGGCGCCTGTCGATGGCCATGCTGACCGCCACCACGCCACCGGACCCCACCCGCGAACCGGTGTACTTCCTGGGCGAGCCGCAGCACATGCTGTTCGTGTCCGATCTGCCCGGCTACCTCGGCCGCGGCGGCCCGTATGTACACGAACTACAGGTGCGTGGCAGCGGCGACGCGCAGCGCCTGGACCTGGCGCTGACCCTGGTGCAGAACGGCGAGCGCATCGAGGAGACACCGCCGCGCCCGCCCGAGGCACTGGCCGATGCGCTGCGCGCAGTGACCTTCCGCTACCGCGGCATCGACCCGCGTAACGGTCAACTGGGTGAGTGGCAGGACCGCTGGGACGACACCCGCCGCCTGCCCAGCCTGGTATCCATCAGCGTCACCCCACGCCAGGGCCCGGCATGGCCGCCCATGGTGGTGGCCTTGGCACAGCAGTCCCGCGGAGCGCGCCCATGAGGCGCGCGCGCGGCGCCGCGCTGGTGCTGGTGCTGTGGCTGATCGCGCTGCTTACCGCGGTGGTCGGCGCGTTCGCGCTGAGCGCCCGCATCGAACACATGCAGCAGCGTGTCATCAACGACGACGCCATCGGCCAGGAGCACGCACGTGCGGGGCTGGAGTACGCGTTGTACCGGCTGCAGCCCAGTGCGACCCGACCACCGTGGGTGGCCGATGGCCGCCGCTATCGCTGGGAATTCGACCAGCGCCGGATCGACCTGCGGATCGTCGACGAGAACGGCAAGATCAACCTGAACCTGGCCGACGCCACGTTGCTGCGCGCGTTCCTCGCGGCGATGGGCGTGGCGCCCGAACGTGCCGGCCCGCTGGCTGGCGCGATCGTCGACTGGCGCGATGCCGACAGTCTCAAGCAGCCCGGCGGCGGCGCCGAATTGCCTGAATATGTCGCCGCCGGCCTGCCGTATGGCCCGCGCAACAACCGCTTCGAGACACTCGGCGAACTGCAGCGCGTGCTCGGCATGGATGCCACGCTGTATGAACAGCTGGAGCCGATGCTGACCCTGTACAGTCGGCAGTCGCGTCCGGATCCGCGTTTCGCGGCCGGTCCGGTGTTGACCGCACTCGGGCTGGATGCTCCGCGGCTGCTTGCCGAACGCGAACGGGCCCAGGCCGGTGAAGATGCGAAAGTGGGCGGTGCGGCGCTTGCCAGTGGCAGCGGCACCTATAGTATCGAGAGCCGCGCAACGGATGAACGCGGCAAGGTATCGGTTCTGCGGGGCGTGGTGCGGACGGGGACCGCCGGCACGCCGGGAACCACTTACACAGTCCTTCGTTGGGAACAGGGAATGGCAGCACGATGACGGCATGGCGGGACACTCTGGTGCGGGCACAGGGGCAGATGGCGCCGGGCGTGGTCAATGGCCTGCGCTGGTGGCGGCGTTCGTTGCTGGCGTGGCTGCCCGAGCGTTGGCAGTGGGCGCTCGGCTGGTCGCGCTCGCGGCTGTTGTTGCAGCAGCAGGGCGATCAACTGCACGTGCTGCGCGATGGCGGCCTGCATACCGAACGGGTGCTGGAACTGCCCTGGCCACAGACCCCGGCCGCGCTGGAGCAGCGCCTGGATGCGCGCCTGCGCACGCTGCCGCGGCATTGGCTGCTGCCGGCCGCGGCCGCACTGCGCCGCCCGCTGCGCCTGCCGGCCGCGGCCGCCAGCCGCCTGCGCGACGTGGTGGGGTTCGAGATCGACCGCCAGACCCCGTTTGAACCGGCGCAGGTCAGCTTCGACGTGCGCGAATTGGGCGCGCTGGATGACGGCCAGCTGCAGGTGGAACTGGTGGTGATGCCACGCCAGGCGCTGGAGCAGTGGGCGCAGCAGGTGGGGCCGTGGGCGCAGGGCTTGGCCGGCGTGGATATTGCCGATGTCGAGGGCCAGCCGCTGGGGGTGAACCTGCTGCCGCTGGACCAGCGGCAGGCCCAGCGCGATCCGATGCGTCGCTGGAACCTGCTGATGGGGCTGGCGGCGCTGGTGCTGCTGGCCTTGGCTGGCCAGCAGATCCTGGACAACCGCCAGGCCGCGGCCGATGCGCTGGCCGAGCAGGTCAACGCGGCCGCACGCGATGCGCGTCAGGTGGCCGCCGAGCGCCAGCACCTGCAGACACTGGTCGAAGGCGCGGCCTTCCTCGAACAGAAACGCATGGCCCATGCCAGCACCGTGGAGTTGTGGAATGAACTGACCCGGTTGCTGCCCGATGGCACCTACCTGGAAAAGCTGTCGGTGGAAGGCGATTCGCTGCAGTTGATCGGGCTGAGCCGCGAGGCGTCGCAACTGGTGCCGCTGCTGCAGGACTCGCCGCTGTGGCGCAAGGTCAACCTGACCGGCGTGCTGCAGGCCGATGGTGGCGCGGCCGGCCGCGACCGCTTCACGCTGACCGCCGAACTTCAGCCGTTGCCCGGTGCCACCCCTGCAGCGCCCGCCGCTGCACCTGCCGCGGAGGGTGCCGATGGCAATGCCGACCACACGCCGTGACCGCTGGCTGGCGCTGGCGTTGCTGCTGGCGGTGATCGCGCTGGCCTACCTGGTGCTGGTGCACCCGTGGTTCACCCGGCCACTGCTGGCCATCAATACCGACATCAGCGACCTGCAGGAGCGCGATCAGCGCGTGCAGGCGCAGCTGCAGCAGCGCGGCGCCGTCGCGCGGGGGCTGCAGCAGGCACAGGCCGCCCTGGCGGGCCGGCCCGGTTTCCTGCGTGAGGCCACTGCCGAATCGGCCGCCGCAGCGTTGTCCTCTCGCCTGCAGGACGCCGTGGCATCGGCCAGCCCCGGCAACCGCAGCTGCACCATCAGCAACCGCTCGCCACTGCAGGACACCAGCGCCGATGCCGTGTTCCCCAAGGTAGCGCTGCAGGTGCGGCTGCGCTGCGGCATACCGGAAATGGCCGCCGTGCTGTACATCCTGGAAACTGGCAGCCCGCGCCTTTTCGTCAACAACCTCAACCTGCTCGCACAGCGCTTCCAGCAATCGCCGAATGAAACCGGCACCGGGTTGGACGTGTCCTTCGAACTGGTGGGCTATCTCCAGCCCGGGGGCGCCTCGGATCCGGTCGCGCCGGCGTCGGCCGGTGCCGCGATGCCGGCCGATAGCAGCGGCCTGACCCCGGCCGGACCCGTGCCGGCCGATGCCCAGGCCGCCGCCAACGCCCAGACAGACGCCAACGCCAACGCAGCCGCGTATGCAGCGCAGGCCGGCGTGGATGCAGCCGCAACTGCGACCAGTGCCGACGATGCGGCTGCCGATGCTGCGGAGACCGGCCATGAAGATTGAGCTCACCTCCCTGCGCAGCTGGTGGCTGGCCACCGTAGTGGCATGGGCCGCCGCGATCTGGATCGCCAGCCTGTTCGGGCTGGGCAGCCACCTCCCGGTGGCCGCCGAGGGCGACCGCACCGCGTCGCCGCTGCCGGTGCTGCCGGCGGCCGCGCCGGAGCGCATCGGGTCGGCCGAAGCCTACGCCCAGATCGGTGCGCGCCCGTTGTTCGCCGAAGACCGCCGGCCGCGTCCGTACCTGCTCGGTGGCAGCGAACCGGGTGCGTCCAGTGCGGTCAGCCTGACCGGGGTGCTGCTCACGTCCGAATTCAGCATGGCCATCCTCACCACCGACCAGAAGCAGTCGCTGCGCCTGCGCCTCAACGGCGACCCGGTCAACGGCTGGCAGCTGCTGGCACTGGAACCGCGCAGCGCCACGGTCAGTGGCCCTGGCGGCACCCAGGTGCTGGAACTGACCGTGTTCAACGGGCAGGGCGGCGAGCCGCCGACCGTGCTGGGCAACCCGGTCAATGGCGCGGTGCCGCCGGCCGGCGCCGGGGTGATGCCGTTGCCGCCGCCGCCGCCGCCGCCGCCGCCCGGCCAGCCCGTGCGGCCGGTGCAGGTGGCCGCCCCGTCGGCACCGGCACCGCCGGCACCCGCCGCGCCCACTACCCCGGCCCAAGGCCCCAGTGATGCACAGATGCAGGCCATCCGTGCGCGCATCCAGGCGCGCCGCCAGCAACTGCAGCAACAACAACAATCGCAGCGACCGCCCGCGGGCGGCTCCGGCCAGAACCCTTAGAGTGACAGCATGACACTGCGCCTTTTTTCACCGCGTCTCTTCTCCCTGTCCCTGCTCGCCAGCGTGCTGGTCGGCTGCGCCACGGTGCCTGCACCGGAAGTGCGCCGCAACGCCGTGCTCGACAGCCACCAGGTGGTCGCCGGGGATGGTTCCCGCGACGGCGTGAATGCCGAACCGCTGGAAGCCACCGGTGCACCGCAGCCGGTGATCCGCCGCGGCACCGGCACCATGATCAACCGCAGCGCGGCGGCTGCCGCGGCACCGTCGCTGGGGCAGGCCGGCAATGGCACGGCCACCTTCAACTTCGAAGGGGAATCGGTGCACGCGGTGGTCAAGGCGATCCTGGGCGACATGCTCGGCCAGAACTACGTCATCGCCCCCGGCGTGCAGGGCACCGTCACCCTGGCCACGCCCAAGCCGGTGTCGTCGGCGCAGGCGCTGAACCTGCTGGAGATGGTGCTGGGCTGGAACAACGCGCGCATGGTCTACAGCGGTGGCCGCTACAACATCGTCGCCGCCGACCAGGCACTGGCCGGCACCGTCGCACCGAGCACCGCTCCGGCGGCCAACGCGCGCGGCTTCGAGGTGCGGGTGATCCCGCTGCAGTACATCTCGGCCACCGAAATGAAGAAGGTGCTGGAGCCGTACGCGCGCCCCAATGCCATCGTCAACGTCGACAGCGGTCGCAACGTCATTACCCTGGGCGGCACCCGCAGCGAACTGGAAAACTACCTGCGCACGGTGGAGATCTTCGACGTCGACTGGTTGTCGGGCATGTCGGTGGGCGTGTTCCCGATCCAGACCGGCAAGGCCGAACAGGTCGCCGCCGACCTGGAGAAAGTGTTCGGTGAGGAAAGCAAGACGCCCAGCGCCGGCATGTTCCGCTTCCTGCCGCTGGAGAACGCCAATGCCGTGCTGGTGATCACCCCGCAGGCGCGGTATCTCGATCAGATCCAACAGTGGCTGGAGCGCATCGACACCGCCGGTGGCAGCGCACGGTTGTTCTCCTACGAGCTGCGTTACGTCAAGGCCAAGGACCTGGCCGAGCGCCTCGCCGAAGCCTTCGCCAACGAGAACAGCCGCGGTGGGCGCGGCAGCAGCGGTTCACTGGCACCGGGCGCCACCCAGATGGACCTGGGCGGCCGCGACAACGCTAACAACAGCATCTCGCTCAACACCGGGTCCGGCAGCGGCAGTGGCCGCGGCGGGCTGGGCGAGGGCACCCTGAGCCTGCCGCAGCGGCAGAGCGGCAACGCCAGTTTCAGCCTGGAAGTGCAGGGCGACACCGTGGGCATCTCGGCGGTGGAAGAAACCAACACGCTGCTGGTGCGCTCCACCCCGCAAGCCTGGCGGTCGATCCGCGAGGTGATTGAAAAGCTCGACGTGATGCCGATGCAGGTCCACATCGAAGCGCAGGTGGCCGAAGTGTCGCTGACCGGCGACCTCAGCTACGGCGTGAACTGGTTCTTCGAGCAGGCCGTGGCCACCGGCAAGACCGAAAGCGGCATCGACCTGCCCAGCGCGCTGGGGCGTTCGATCTGGGGCAGCATTTCCGGCGCGGTCGGCGATGGCGGGGTGGGCTGGACCTTCCTCGGCAAGAACGCGGCGGCGGTGGTGACGGCGCTGGACAAGGTCAGCAACCTGCGCCTGCTGCAGACCCCGTCGCTGTTCGTGCGCAACAACGCCGAAGCCACGCTCAACGTGGGCACCCAGATCCCGATCAACTCGGTGTCGGTCAACACCGGCACCGGCGGCGACAACACCTACAGCCAGGTGCAGTACCTGGACACCGGCGTGATCCTCAAGGTGCGCCCGCGCATTACCCGCGATGGCGTGGTGTTCCTGGACATCGTGCAGGAAGTCAGCTCGGCCGGTGCCATTCCGGCCGGCTGCGATCCAACCAAGACCACCTGCAACCCGCCGATCAACACGCGCAAGATTTCCACCGAAGCGGCCGTGCAGAGCGGGGACACCATCATGCTGGCCGGGTTGATCACCAACTCCGACGAAGATGGCTCCAACGGCGTTCCGGGTCTGAGCAAGATCCCGGTGCTGGGCGCCCTGTTCGGCAGGAAGACCCAGAACACCGGTCGTTCGGAAGTGATCGTGCTGCTGACCCCGACGATCGTCCGCAACGCGCAGGAATCGCGCAACCTCACCGACGAGTACAGCAACCGCTTCCGTGCCATGGAGCCGTTCCCGAACCACCAGAAGCCGAAGAACTGAGCTACGCTGCGGCCACGCGTGCCGCAGACAGGGGGACCGATGGGGACGATCGTGCTGCTGCCGATCGGGGTCGATGACACCGCCCTGGATCTTTGCCTGGGCGCACTGGACGCCGGCACGCCGGCCGACACCGCGGTATGGCTGGCCGACGACGGCCAGGCCGGCCCGCGCGTGCAGCCGGTGATCGAGCACTGGCTGGCCCACACCCGGCTGCGTGCCGAATACACCCGGCGCGCGCGCAGCATCGGCGAGGTGGCCCACCTGGATGAGATGTTGCGTGCCTGCGCAGGCGCCGACGTGGTGGTGCTGGCGCCCGACGCCATTCCCGCGCCGGGCTGGCTGCAGCAGCTGGATGCCTGTTTCGCGCGTGACCCGTCGATCGGCTCGGCCACGCCGTGGTGCAACGCCGGTGAAACCGCGGCCTGGCCACGGCTGGGCGAGATCGACCCGGTACCGGCCGACCTCTACGCAATGGCCCAGGCCTGCGCCGGGTTGCCGCCGATGCATCCTGAACTGCCCTCGGCGGTGACCCACGCGGTACTGCTGCGGGCCAACGCCCGGCGCAAGGCCGGTGGCCTGGACATGCACAGCTACGGCTCGTGGAATGCCGCGCTGGTCGACCTGAGCCTGCGCATGGCCGGGCTGGGCTGGCGCAATGCGCTGTGCGAAACCGCCTTCGTGGCGCGCGCCGGCGAAGCCACTGCGTTCGACGGCGACATGGACGCGTTGGGCACCCGCTGGCCGGGCTGGCAGCCCCGCCTGGCCGCGTTCCTGATGGCCGACCCGCTGCGCAGCACCCGTGAAACCCTGCAGCAGCTGCACCGGCAGGCGATAATGCCGCGTTCGCAGGGCGACTTGTTCGCCCCGCCGCCTGCATCCCTTCCGGAGTGACCCGTGTGAGCATTGCCATCGCCGCCATCGTTGTCAGCTACCAGAGCGCGAGCACGCTGGATGCCTGTCTGGCCAGGCTGCGCGGGGCCGACGGCGTGGTCGAGATCCGGGTGGTCGACAACGGGTCCACCGATGCCACCCTGGATATCGTGCAACGCCACGCCACCGCCGACCCGCGCGTGCGTTTCATCGCCAACCCGGACAACCCCGGTTTCGCGGCCGCCAACAACCAGGGCGTGGCCGACAGCCGCGCACCGTGGCTGGCCTTCATCAACCCGGACCTGCTGGTCGAGCCGGGCACCCTGGCCGCGCTGTGCGAACGCGGCATGGCCATCGGCGATTGCCTGCTGGGCATGGAACAGGTCGACGAGCAGGGCCAGCCCGACCCGGCCGTGCGCCGTCGTGATCCGGATTTCGGGGCCATGCTGCGCTCGCCGGGGCAGGGCGCCAAGCTGGCGATCGCGGTGGACCACAGCCTGCCGCTGCAGCCGGTGCCGGCGCTGTCGGGGGCGTTGTTGCTGATGCCGCGCACCCTGTTCGACCGTATCGGCGGCTGGGATGCCGGTTACCGGCTGCACGCCGAAGACCTCGACCTGTGCCGTCGCGTGCGCCAGGCCGGCGCGCTGGTGGCGATCGCCAACGACCTGCAGGCGGTGCACGTGCGCGGGGTGTCCAGCCGCTCGCGGCCGTTCTTTGTGGAATGGCACAAGCACCGTGGTCTGTGGCGCTACTTCCGCAAGTTCGAAGCCGACCAGCGCAGCCTGCCGGTACAGGGCGCGGTGTTCGCCGCGATCTGGGCCCACGCGGTCGTGCAGATTCCACGGCTGCTGCGCGCGCGGTAATGGCCCACCGTGGGCACGCATCCCGGTAGGTACCCACCGTTGGTGGGTACATCCACGCAGGCGCATAATCGCCGCATGATCATCCAGTCCCTGCTCGACACCGACCTGTACAAGTTCACCATGATGCAGGCGGTGCTGCATCAGCATCCCGGCGCCCAGGTCCAGTACCGGTTCAAGTGCCGCACCCCCGGCATCGACCTGGCCAGCTACATCGACCAGATCAACGCCGAGATCGACCAGCTGTGCCAGCTCCGCTTCAGCACCGAAGAGCTGGAGTACATGCGCGGCCTGCGCTTCGTCAAAGCGGACTTCGCCGATTTCCTCGGCCTGTTCCACCTGGACCGCAAGTACATCCGGCTGCAGCCGTCGGCCAGCGTGCCCGGCGAGATCGAGCTGGACATCACCGGCCCCTGGCTGCACACCATCCTGTTTGAAGTGCCGCTGCTGGCGATCATCAACGAGGTGTGGTTCCGCAACACCACCACCGCCGATTTCGCCGAAGGCGAGCGCCGCCTGCAGGCCAAGACCGCGCTGCTGCGCGACACGCCCGGCTTCGAGCTGTGCCGCATCGCCGACTACGGCAGCCGCCGCCGCTACTCGCGTGAATGGCATGCGCGCATGCTGCCGATGATGCGCGACGCGCTGGGCGCGCAGTTCGTGGGCACCAGCAACGTGCATTTCGCCCGCCTGTACGGCATGACCCCGCACGGCACCATGGCCCACGAGTACCTGCAGGCGTTCCAGGCACTGGGCCCGCGCCTGCGCGATTCGCAGGTGGCCGCGCTGGAATCGTGGGCGCGCGAATACCGCGGCGATCTCGGCATTGCGCTCTCCGACGTGGTCGGGCTGGACGCGTTCCTGCGCGACTTCGACATGTACTTCTGCAAGCTGTTCGATGGCGTGCGCCACGACTCCGGCGATCCCTTCGCCTGGGGCGATCGCATGCTCGCGCACTTCAAGGACCGCCGCGTGGACCCGCGCAGCAAGGTGCTGGTCTTCAGCGATGGCTTGAACATCGAGAAGGTGATGCAGCTGTTCGACTACTTCCGTGGCCGCTGCCAGGTCGCCTTCGGCGTCGGCACGCACCTCACCAACGACCTGGGGCCGACCCCGCTCAACATCGTCATCAAGATGGTCCGCTGCAACGGCCAGCCGGTGGCCAAGCTCAGCGATTCGCCGGGCAAGAGCATGTGCGATGACCCCGGCTACCTGGCCTACCTGCGCCAGGTGTTCGAGCTTTCACCCGGGTGACACGGACAAAAGCGCCACAATGAGCCGTGCTCCGGGGCAATAAGTGACGCACAGCGTCACTTTCCCGGGGAAATGTGATATCCATCACGTTGCACTGGCTAGCTCGCCGCACTTGGCCTACGATTTGCGTGATGGAAGTCACAGTCGTTGGTCATCACAGGGAGCAGTCGGGTGAAGGTTCTATCTGTTTTTGGTACGCGGCCTGAAGCCATCAAGATGGGACCGCTGGTCCGCGCGCTGCATGCCGCGCCGGGCATCGAGTCCATCGTCTGCATCACCGGCCAACACCGGGCGATGCTTGACCAGGTGATGTCGCTGTTCGACATCCACCCCGATCACGACCTCGATGTCATGGTCGCCAACCAGACCCTCAACGGGCTGTGTTCCCGTCTGTTCGCCAAACTCGACGCGCTCTACGAACAGGTACAGCCGGACCGGGTGCTGGTGCACGGCGATACCAGCACGGCGATGACCGCGGCGCTGGCGGCCTTCCACCGCCGCATTCCGGTGGCGCACGTTGAAGCCGGCCTGCGCACCGGCGACCTGCAGCAGCCGTGGCCCGAAGAGATGAACCGCCGCGTGATCGACGTGGTCGCCGATCATCTGTTCGCCCCCACCAACAGCTCGCGCTACAACCTGGAACAGGAAAACCTGGCCGGGCGCATCAGCGTAACCGGCAACACCGTCATCGACGCGCTCAAGCAGACCGTCGAACGCATCGACCAGGACGCGACGCTGCGCACCTCGATCGACGCGCATTTCCCGTTCCTGGAAAGCCAGCGCAAGCTGCTGCTGGTCACCGGCCACCGCCGCGAGAACTTCGGCGGCGGCTTCGAGAACATCTGCCGCGCGCTGGCCGAGCTGGCCCTGCGCGACGACCTGCAGATCGTGTACCCGGTGCACCTCAACCCGAACGTGCAGGGGCCGGTGCATGCCCATCTGGGCGGGCTGGACAACGTGCACCTGATTCCACCGCAGGATTACCTCAGCTTCGTGCGCCTGATGCAGCGCGCGCATGTGGTGCTGACCGACTCCGGCGGCGTGCAGGAAGAAGCCCCGGCGCTGGGCCGCCCGGTCCTGGTGATGCGCGATGTCACCGAGCGCCCCGAAGCGGTGCAGGCCGGCGTGGTGCGCCTGGTGGGCACCGATCCGGCGCGGATCGTGGCTGCCGTGCACGACGCCTGCAACGGGCCGCGGGTGGCGGCGCACTTCATCGCCGATGCCAGCCCGTACGGCGACGGACGCGCCTCGGCGCGGATCGTTGCCGCGCTGCGCGGTGAACCGTTCGACGAGTTCGTGGCCGCCCATGCGGCGCCGCTGTCCCAATCCTCCCTTTCCGAAGTGACGCCATGACCCCGACCAACCGTAGTACCGCTCGTTTTCCCCAGGTATTACCGCTGGCCCTGGTCCTGGCACTCCCCCTCAGTCCTGCCTACGCCGCCGACACCGCGGCCGGGCAGTTCACCGAGTGGGCGGCCGACGCCACCGTGACGCGCAGCATGACGCTGCGTGAGCTGGGCTTCCGCCAGCCGCTGACCCTCAGCGGCCAGGAAAGCCAGCGCGAAATCTACCTGCCGGTCCCGGCCGGCGTGCCGACCCGCGACGCGCAGTTGCAGCTGGATGGCCGCTACGTACGCGGTCATACCGGGCGCAGTTCGGGCTTGTGGTCGGTCGACGGCGACCCGGTTGCGGCGCGGTCGATCACCGATGCGCAGGGCGATGCCAGCCAGCTGTTGGCCATCGATGGCCTGCCGCGTGACAACGGCTTCGTCCGCGTGGCCGTGGGCTGGTGGTCGGTGGTGTCCGACTACCGCTGCGCCGACCAGAGCGCGCCGGCCAACGTGCTGCGGCTGTCGCCGGACTCGCGTTTCAGCTACCGCTTCGATGGGCGTGCGGTGAACACCGTGGCCAAGGCCTGGGGCGCACTGCCGACGCGCGTGCGCGTGCTGGTGGATGGCAAGGCGCTGCAGGCACCGGCCTACGACGCCGCCTGGCGGGTGGGCGCGGCGCTGCGCAACGGCGGCAAGCAGGTGGACGTGGTGGCACTGCCAGTGGTGGGCAGCACGGTGGACCTCACCGGCGTCTCCATTCCGGCCAGCCTGCAGGGCGTGCCGGCGTATGCGGCGCTGGCCGCAGGCGGCACCCAGCATCGCATTGCCAGCCTGGCCGAAGTCGGGGCGCTGCTGTCGCTGCGCGACAGCGGTCCGTTGGCCATCGACGTGGCGATCAGTACCGACCCGCTGCGTGCCGGCGTGCGCGCCGCCCTGGATGCACTGGCCACCGAGGTCGGTGCCAGTGGCGGCGATGCCGCCAGCGCCTTCAGCGCCTGGCGGGGCAGCGACATGGCCGCGCTGGAAAAGGGCACCGGCACCGCGTCGGTCAGCGTCGCCGCCGTGGCCGGGCGCCCGACCCTGGTGGTGGCGGCCAACGCCGGCGCCAAGGTGGCCGGCCTGCTCAGTGAACAGTGGCGCGCCTATGCACTGGGCCACACCCTGCAGGTGACCGAAGCCAGCCCGGCACCGGTGGGCGACAACGCGGTCCTGCTCAGTCGCCTGGGCAATATCGCCGGCACCCTGGACATCGTGACCCGCGGCGATCGCACCGCCAGCTTCGCACTCGGTGCGCTGTCGGCCGACGGCCGACTGCCCGACCAGGTGGTGGTCGACGTGTCCGCCGCACCCAACGCGGCCGGGCAGGGCGCGGTGGCCAGCCTCTACGTCAACGATTACCTGCTGGGCGCCAAGGTGCTCGCCGCCGACGGCAAGCCGCAGCGGCTGGTGGCCAAGGTGCCGGCCTACGCGCTGGCCGCACGCAACGAGGTGCGCATCAGCTTCCTGCGCCAGCCGGCGCGTCCGTACTGCCATGACCCGGCAACCGCGTTCCCGGTATCGATCCTGCCCAGCAGCCACCTGACGCTGGCCAAGCGCACCCTGGACGCCGACTTCGTCGGTGCCGCCAGCCAGCTGGCCCACGCCAATGAGGTGTTCGTACCGGCCAGCTGGCTGCAGGACGCCCCGGCGTCGCTGGCCAAGGTGATCGCCATCGCCAGCGCGGTCGGCGTGTCGCCGCAGGCGGCTGAACTGAAGGTGGTCGCTGCCGGTACCGCGATCAGCCCGGGGCGGCCTTACCTGGCCTTCGCACTGGCCCCCTCCGGGGTCACGCCGGCCGGTCTGAAGGACGGCCGCCTGGTGGTCAACGGTGCCACCCAGCCGCTGCTCGACCTGGCCGGCCTGGACCGTGCCGCAGCCGTGCAGGTGGTGGACGGGGGTGGCCATACCGGCGTGCTCTACAACGACCTCGGCGTGCAGGGCCCGGCGCTGGACCAGCCGTTCCGTCTGTTGCGCGGCGACCTGGCCGTGCTCGACGGCAGCGGCGTGGTCAGCGATTTCGACAGCCACGACCCCTATGGCGCGCGCCTGGCCGAGAGCGGCAATCCGCAGCCCTGGTGGCAACAGCACATGGTGTGGTTGCTGGTGCTGGTCGGGCTGGTGGTGTTCGCGCTGTTGGCGGCCCGTGTAACCCAGGTCCGTCGTCGCCGCACGTCCGCAAGCAACGGTCACTGACCGGCCGTGGACGGTCTGTTCTGGAACATCCAGCTGGCCAACTACTACGCTGCCCTGGAAACAGTGGCAGCGGCGGTCGCCGTGCTGATCCTGATCTCCAGCCTCGACGACCTGTTCATCGACATCTGGTACTGGGTGCGCGAAAGCTGGCGCACCCTGACCGTCAAGAAGCGCCGCGAATACCGCCCGCTGACCCAGCAGGACCTGCTGCAGCGTCCGGAGCAGCCGCTGGCGATCATGGTGCCGGCCTGGGCCGAGTACGACGTGATCGCGCAGATGGTGGAGAACATGATCGATGTGCTCGACTACCGCGAGTACATCGTCTTTGTCGGCACCTATCCCAACGACGCCGAGACCATCGCCGAAGTGGAGCGCATGCGGCGGCGCTACAAGCGCCTGCGCCGCGTGGAAGTGCCGCATGCCGGCCCGACCAGCAAGGCCGACTGCCTGAACTGGCTGATCCTGTCGATCTTCGACTACGAGAAGCGCCACGACATCGAATTTGCCGGGGTCATCCTGCACGACAGCGAAGACGTGCTGCACCCGATGGAGCTGCGCTTCTTCAACTACCTGCTGCCGCGCAAGGACATGATCCAGTTGCCGGTCACCTCGCTGGACCGCGAGTGGTACGAGCTGATCGCCGGCGTGTACATGGACGAGTTCGCCGAGTGGCATGCCAAGGACCTGGTGGTGCGCGAAAGCGTGTCCGGCATGGTGCCCTCGGCCGGCGTCGGCACCTGCTTCTCGCGCAAGGCGCTGCTGGCGCTGAGTGAGGCCACCGACAACCAGCCGTTCAACACCGACAGCCTCACCGAAGACTACGACGTGGGTGCGCGGCTGGCGGCGATGGGCATGCATTCGATCTTCGCCCGCTTCCCGGTGCAGTTCCGCGTGCGCCGGCCGTCGTGGTTCGGGTGGGGACCGGTGCGCGAGAGCACCCAGTCGATGGCGCTGTGCGTGCGCGAGTATTTCCCCGACAACTTCCGTGCCTCCTACCGGCAGAAAGCGCGCTGGGTGCTGGGTATCGGCCTGCAGAGCTGGGAGACGCTGGGCTGGCGCGGTTCGCTGGCCACCAAGTACCTGCTGGCGCGCGACCGCAAGGGCATCGTCACCTCGTTCATCAGCATCATCGCCTACATCATCTTCCTGCAGCTGCTGCTGTTCTGGCTGCTCAAGGTGACCGGGGTATGGACCACCCAGTTCCCGACCATTTTCCAGGCCGGCACCTGGCAGATGAACGTGGCGCTGATCACCACCGCCGCGCTGGCCACCCGCGTGGTGCAGCGCTTCTACTTCGTCAACAAGCTGTACGGCTGGGAACACGCGTTGATGTCGATCCCGCGCATGGTGGTCGGCAACATGATCAACTTCATGGCCACCGCGCGCGCGTGGCGGATGTTCCTGCTGTACCTGCTGTTCGGCAAGCGCATGGTGTGGGACAAGACCATGCACGATTTCCCCAGTGCCTCGCAGCTGGTGCAGACCCGCAAGCGCCTGGGCGAACTGCTCACCACCTGGCAGGCCGTGGAGCCGGAGCGGCTGGAGCAGGCGCTGCAGCAACAGCAGGGCGGGCGCCAGCAGCCGCTGGGCCGCATCCTGGTGTCGCAGGGCTGGTTGGACGATGAAACCCTGGCCGAGGCGATCGCCTTCCAGGGCGACCTGGCCCGCGCGGTGATCGACGTCGACTACCTGCAGGCCGGACAGTTCCCGCTCTCGGTCGAAGCCTGCGTGCAGTGGCGCCTGTTGCCGCTGCCGGGCAGCACCGCCGATACCTTGTCGATCGCGGTGGCCAACCCGCTCAGCGAGGCCGAGCAGGCCCAGTTGCTGCACGATGTGCATGCCACCGGACTGACGCAGTCGATCGCGCGCGAGAGCGAAATCAATGCGGGCCTGCGCCTGATCAGCGGTGAAACCTACCGCATCGACGCCGTGCCGCTACTGGGCGACCTGCTGGTGGAGATGCGGCTGATCGCACGCGACCAGTTCGAGCGCGTGCTGGACGAATACAAGCCGCAGCGCGACGGCCGCATCGGCGACTACCTGGTCAAGCACGGTGTCGCCACCGAAGCGGCGATTGCCGAAGCAGTGCGCGAGCAGCACCGCCGCTCGGGCCAACCCCAATACAGCGCCACCGGAGAGCTGAAGGCATGAGAACCACCCTGCTTTCCAGCGTGATCGCGCTGAGTCTGATCGGCCTGGGCAGTGCCAGCGTGCACGCGCAGGAATCGCTGCCGCTGTCGGGCAACGCGTACCGCATCGCCGAACAGGCCTTCGGTGCCTACGACCGTGGCGACTATCAACAGGCCTACCGTACCGCCAGCGAAGCGGTGCGGTTGCGGCCGGACGTGGCGCGCCTGCGCCTGCTGCAGATCTACGCGGCGCAGAAACTGGGCCGCACCGACGAGGCGCGCGCGCTGGCGCGCCGGGCACTTGCCGATGGCATCACCGACCCGGCCCTGCCGGGGCTGGCCGCCGCTGCACCGCGTGCCGCCGCCGCTGGCACCAACGTGCGTGGTGCCACCGCCGCCCGCCCGACCGCGGCCGAGCTGGCCTATCAACGCGCGTTTCCCTTGGCGGCCCAGGCCTACGAGGCGTTCAACAGTGACCGTATGGAAGAAGCCGCCAGCAAGGCCGAGCAGGCCTTCCGCCAGCAGCCGCAGCAGGGTGCCTGGGCGATCCTGTGGGTGGCCTCGCTGGAGGCCGGCGGCAAGCTGGACGAGGCGCAGCAGGCGGCGGCCACCGCGCTGTCGCTGGGCGCGCCGAACCGCACCGATATTCTTGCCGCGCAGTTGCGCATCAAACGCGAGCAGGCGGTCGTGCCGGCGCAGGCCGGCTACCAGGCGTTGATCGCCCTGCGTCCGCAGGATGCCGTGGCACCCGCGCGCCAGGCGGTGGAACTGGCGCCGGAGTCGGGCAGCCATCGCTTGCTGCTGATGACCGCCTTGCTGCTCAGCAACCAGTTGCCCGAGGCGGTAGATGCCGCATCCGATGCGATCGCCCAGGACAATGAAGACACCAACGCGCTGGTGATGCGCGGCTACCTGCAGCAACGGCTGGGTCGCAGCGCGCAGGCCAATGCAGACTTCGACCACGTGCTGGCCCAGGATTGGCTGGATGGCCAGCAGCAACGCAACGTGCGTCTGCTGGCGGTGGATGCGGCGCTGGCCGCGGGTGACCGTGAGCGTGCCGAGCGCCTGCTGGCCCCGCTGCGCACCGATCCACTGACCGACGAAGATGCCGATACACGCCGTGCCATCGCCGATGCGGTGGCGCTGCGCACCCGTTCGATGCGCTCGGCGCGACCGGGCGTGGCGCTCACCGACACCAGCTATCCCGCGCCGATCCAGCAGTGCCGCGAAACGCCCTACGGCACCCAATGCGAACTGACCCCCACCGACCTGCAGGGCGAGGGCGGCGCCGCCCAGCGTGCCTATGCCGCCTACGGTCGGCAGGACTACCAGCAGGCCATCGAGGAGGCGCGCAAGGCCGTGCAGGCGGCGCAGGACAGCGCGCCATTGCAGTCGCTGCTCACCACCTCGCTGGCCGCCGGCGACCGCAGCCAGCAGGCCGAAGCCCGCCAGCGCCTGGATACCGCCCTGGCCACCACGCCGCAGGATGCCGGTCTGCTGATGCAGCGCGGCTACCTCAACCAGCGCGCGGGTGATCCGCGCAGCGCACTGGGCGATTTCCAGGCGGCCGAGGCAACCGGCAAGGCACCGCCCACGGTGGTGCTGGACCAGGCCTATTCCAACGCGGCGCTCGGCCAGCACCCGCAGGCGGTGACGCTGCTGCGCGGGGCGATCGACAGCGCCGACGCCGGCACGCTGCCGTTGGATGCCGCGCAGCGCTACAACACGCGCAGCTCCATCGCCAACTATTCGCGGGAATGGGGCATGACGCTGTCGGCGGGCTATCGCGGCGCGCGCCAGGCCGCCACCAACCTGGGCGGTGCGGCGATCAGCACGCCCGGCGACTCGGTGTTCGGCACGCTCGAAGCGTTCTGGCGGCCGCAGAAACTCAACAACCAGCACGGCACGATGGAACTGTATGCGCGCCTGGCCAACACGCTGTATGACGAAGGCGGCACCTTCGAATCGCTGCAGGCGGTGGACCCGTGCACCGGCATCCCCAGCGAGGATGCCCGCACGCGCGCCGAGCGGCTCAGCCGCTCGCGGTCGATCGCCGGGTGGCCGTCCACCATCGGCGCGTTCGGTGCGCGCTACACCTTCGGCCAGACTGGCCTGAGCGCCGGCATCGAGCGCCGCCAGTTCCTCGGCACCGCCACCCGCAACGGCGGCGTGTACCCGGATTCGGCCGCCATCCAGTGCCGGATCCAGATCGAATCGAGCCAGCCGCTGCAGATGACCACCGCGGCCCGCTACCGTCTGCAGGACAACGCCGGCGGCTGGATGTCCTACCTCACCTACGGCTTCTACAAAGGCACCGGCGTGCGCACCGACGTCAACCAGTGGTGGACGCTCAGTGGGTACGCCCAGGCCGGCTTTACCTGGGATGACAACCGCGCGCGCTTCACCGTGGATCAGATCGACAGCAACGGCGACATCGTGGCGCGGCTGACCGACTCCGACGGTCGCCTGCGCCGCCAGCAGTGGTTCGGTGCCGCCGAACTGCGCGCCGGCCGCAGCTACCGCTTCGGTGCCGAGCAGACCCGCTGGGTGTTGAGCCCGTACCTGGTGATCGGCGCGGACTGGATCGACCAGCGCTCCAAGGTACGCGGCATCACCTACCCGCTGATCGGCGCGCAATCGTTCGACCTGTCCGACACCGACCGCAGCTGGTCGCTCGGTGCCGGCCCCGGCGTGGGCGTGCGCTACTGGTTCCGCGAAGACCACTACAACGCGGCGCGGTCCTACCTGGACCTGGCCGTGCAGTACCGGTTCGCCCTGGGCGGCGGCGATACGCAGCGCGCCAAGGGTCTGTTCGCTACCGCTACCTTGTACTACTGACATTGGAAAAGGCATGAACGACATGGATACGCATTCTTTGCTGACCCCCACCGCTCCCCGCCGTCGCCTGCGTGCCGGTCTGCCGCTGCTGGCCGTGCTGTGCGCACTGGCCGGTACCGGTGTCGCGCAGGCGCAGGCGCCCGCCGCCGCACCGCCCGCCGCCAGCAAGGACGACTCGGCCATCGTGCTGGTCGGCAAGGACGGCTGGTTGTTCCCTGCATGGGGCAGCTTGAGCGAGGTGGACATGCAGGCGGTCGATGCCTCCACCCGCCTGATCGCCGAAACCAAGGCCCGCCTTGCCGCACGTGGCGTGCGCCTGGAGCTGCTGCTGCTGCCCGACAAGGTGCTGTTCTACGAAGATCGCCTGCCCGCGGGCAAGGTGGTGAGTGCTTCGGTGGAAAAGCGCTACGACACCATTCTTGGCTCGCTGCAGAAGGCCGGCGTCGATGCACTGGATGCGCGCAAAGTGCTGGCCGGCGTGCGCGCGGGCGGCACCGACGTGTTCTATCGCAGCGACCAGCACTGGACCCAGGCCGCCGCCGATGCCACCGCCGATGCGCTGGCGGCACGCATCAAGCAGGCCGTGCCGAACCTGGCCGGCGAGCCCGGCACGGGCACGCCGCTGGGCAAGGAAACCCGCGAGCGCCGCTATGGCGACCTGGCCGAACTGTTCCTGCCACCGGAACAGCGTGCCGCGGTGGGCCGCGAAACCTTCACCGTGCGCCGCGCCGCCGAATCGCAGGGCCTGCTCGACAGTGGCAAGGCACCGGTGCACGTGACCGGGCACAGCATGGTGCAGGCCTACTTCGGTTTCCCGCAGAAGCTTTCCAACGCGCTGGACCGCCCGGTCACGGTGAACTGGAAGGCCGGCAACGTGGGCCCGTGGATCATGCTGCTGGAGTACCTGGAGTCCGACGACTTCCGTACCAATCCGCCGCAGGTGCTGGTCTGGCAGATGTTCGAACCGGTGTACGGGTTCGGCCCGCAGGCCCAGGGCCAGTGGGACAACGCGTCGATCATGACCCCGGCGCAGTTCACCGCGCGCGTGAACAAGGCATTGGGGCAGTAACCCGATGAGTGCACGTCCCGGCGCGCCCGCGCCCCTGCCACCGGCCGCGCCGCCCGGTGCCCACCGTCCCACCGCCGCGCTGGTGATCGCGCTGCTGGTCATCGGCCTGCTGGCCGGTGGCTGGATGCTGGGCAAGGCGAAGATCCCCGCGGCCGCGTTGGCACCGGCACGCTGGGCCGACGGCGAAGCTGGCCGCGCGATCAACGAAGCGCTCAAGTTGCCGGTGCAGGCCCAGGCCGACCTGGCCACGGCCGCGCTGCGCTATCGCCTGCTCGGCGACCTGGGGCCGCAGGTGGCACTGGGGTGCCCGGACTGGCTGTTCTACCGCGACGGGCTGCGCCCGCCGCCGGGTGCGGGCGAGCAGGTGCTGCAGCAACGCGTGCGGCTGATGCAGCACTGGACCACGCAGCTCAAGGCGCAGGGCGTACAGGTGCTGGTGGTGGTGGTGCCGGACAAGTCACGGATCGAGCAGGCGCATACCTGCGGGTTGCGCCATTCAACGGCCATGCGCGCGCGGTTGGGCCAGTGGCAGCAGGCGCTGGGTGCCGCCCACGTGGCCTCCACCGACCTGCTGCCGGTACTGCAGCAGGGCACGGCGCCGGTGTTCTTCCGCACCGACGTGCACATGAACCGGATCGGCGCGCAGCGCGCCGCCGACGCGGTGGCCGCCTCGGCGCTGCCGCTGCTGGGCGGGCGTGGCGCGCAGGCGTTCGAGGTGGGCGCGCCCGGTGCGGCCAAGCCGCGCATGGGCGACCTGATCGTGCTCGCCGGGCTGGAGAAGGCGCCGCCGGCCTGGCGCCCGGCGCTGGACCGCGAGCCCGAACAGGTGATCGCGCCGGTGCGCAGTGGTGGCCTGCTCGATGACACCCCGCCGGTGGAGGTGCTGTTGCTGGGCAGCTCCAACGGCCGCCGCAGCCTGTTCGCCGAACGCCTGGGCAATGCGCTGGGGCGCGAAGTGTGGAACCAGAGCCTGGATGGCGGGCAGTTCTCCGGCGCGCTGCTGGCGGCCTGGCCGCAGCGTGCGCAATGGCCGCCCACGCTGAAGCTGGTGGTCTGGGAATTTTCTGAAATGGCCCTGTCCTTGCCGTTGACCGACGGTGAGCAGGCAACGCTGGCCGAGATCGACTGAGCGCTACGGACGATGCTTTTCAACTCCTTCCTGTTCCTGCTGGTGTTCCTGCCGATCGCGCTGGGCGTGCATTACGCCCTGGGCGCGGTGAAGCCGCGCCTGGCGGCCTTGTGGCTGTGCGTGGCGTCCATCGTGTTCTACGGCTGGTGGAACCCGCAGTTCGTGATCCTGCTGTCGGGCTCGATCGTCTTCAACTACCTGGTCAGCCTGGTGATCCTGTCGCTGGCCAAGCGACCGAAACTGCAGCTGCTGGCCACCGTGCTGGGCGTGGCCGCCGACCTGCTGTTGCTGGTGCACTACAAGTACTTCGCGGCGATGGTGAACTTCGTCGGCGAGATGGGCTTCAACGTCGGCCCGATGGATGCGTTGATCCTGCCGTTGGGCATTTCCTTCTTCACCTTCACCCAGATCGGCTACCTGCTCGACTGCCGCGCCGGCGTGGTCAACGACCGCAGCCCGCTCAGCTACGTGCTGTTTGTGACCTTCTTCCCGCACCTGATCGCCGGCCCCATCCTCCACCACAAGGAGATGATGCCGCAGTTCAGCAAGCGCGAAACCTACCGGTTCCAGGCCGACAACCTGTCGGTGGGCGGCATGTTGTTCGTGATCGGGCTGGCCAAGAAAGTACTGCTGGCCGACACCATCGCCCCGTATGCCGATGCCGGCTTCGCCTCCACCGGCGAGGTGCAGTTCTGGGGCGCCTGGGCCACCGCGCTCAGCTACGCGCTGCAGCTGTACTTCGATTTTTCCGGGTACTCGGACATGGCGCTGGGCCTGGCGCGCATGTTCGGCATCCGCTTCCCGCTCAACTTCAATTCGCCTTACAAGGCGACCAGCGTGATCGACTTCTGGGCGCGCTGGCACATGACGCTCACCCGTTACATCACCGCCTACCTGTACTACCCGGTGGCGATGGCGGTCACCCGCTGGCGTACCCGCCATGGCCGCGCCACCGGCCCGGCGGCGGTGGCCTCGGCGGGCGGCTTCCTGTCGATGATCGTGCTGCCCACGGTGTGGGCGATGGGCCTGGCCGGCATCTGGCACGGCGCGGGCCTGCAGTTCCTGATCTTCGGCCTGCTGCATGCCGGCTACCTGTCCATCAACCATGCCTGGCGCGTGTTCGTCGGCGGCCGCAAGCCGGCCGCGCTGCGCCAGCTGCGCTGGTACCAGCACGCCGGCTATGTGCTGCTCACCTTCGGTGCGGTACTGGTGGCGCAGGCGTTCTTCCGCGCCGACGGCGTGCACGATGCCTGGGAGCTGGTGCAGGCCATGTTCGGCGTGCGCGGTTGGGAAAGCCTGGAGAACCTGGGCTACCTTGGCGGCATGGGGCTGGGCGACAGCTGGCGCCTGCTGGCTGGCCACCACGTGCAGCTGCTCTACATCCTGGTGCTGCTGGCCATCGTCTGGCTGGCACCCAACGCGCAGCAGATCATGGGCGTGTACGGCCCGTCGCTGGCCAAGCCCAGCCCGGCGCCCCGCGCGTGGATGCGCTGGCAGCCCAACTGGCAGTGGCTGCTGGTGATGCTGCTGATGCTGGGGCTGTCGCTGCTGAGCCTGCACAAAGAATCCCGTTTCCTCTACTTCCAGTTCTGACAAGGTGAACCCGATGGATATCCAGACCCTCCAGGCCCAGTTGATCGACATCGTCGAAGCGGTGATCGGCACCCGCGTGCAGCCGGACGAATACATGGAGTCGCTGTTCGACTCGATGTCCAAGGTGCAGCTGATGGTCGAGGTCAAGGACCGCCTGGGCGTGACCCTGCCGGTCGATGAGATCGATGCGCTGGTCGATTCGGTGCAGGTGCTGGCCGACTACGTGGCCGCGCACCAGCGCTGAGCCCACCCCACCTGCAGGAGCTGTCCGCATGCGTTTCGATTTCGAACACTGCCGCTTCGTCGCGCTGGAGCACGCCCCGCATGCACCGGCCCTGCACGATGCCGACGGCAGCCTGGACTGGGCCGCGCTGCATGCGGCAACCCAGGCCTGGATCGGGCGCGCGCAGGCGGCCGGCGTGCAGCCCGGCTACGCGTTGGTGATCTCCGGGCACAAGCAGTCTGCGTTCGTGGTGGCCATGCTGGGCTGCCTGCAGATGGGCGTCACCTATGTGCCGGTGGACACCATCAACCCGGCCGCGCGGCTGCAGCGGATCACCCAGCTCACCCATGCCGGCGCGGTCTACGATGCCGCCACCGATACCTTCGGGCCCGGTGCCGACGCACCGCGCGCGCTCAGCGTGCCGGACCTGGCCTACATCATGTTCACCTCCGGCAGTACCGGTGACCCGAAGGGCGTGCAGATCGGCCGCGACAGCGTGGCGCTGTTCACCGGCTGGATTACCGACTGCCTGCAGCTGGGCGAGGCGCCGGCCTTCCTCAACCAGATGCTCTTCAGCTTCGACTTCTCGCTGTTCGACCTGTGCGGTGCGCTCGGCACCGGCGGCAGCTGCGTGCTGTGCCCGCGCGAGGTGATCGCCGACAGCGAACGGTTTGTCGAACACCTGCGTCAGTCGGCGGTGGCGGTGTGGGCGTCCACGCCCTCGTTCGTGCGCCAGCAGATGCTCAACCCGCGCTTCAACGCCGAGCACCTGCCCTCGCTGCGCGTGTTCGTGTTCGGCGCCGAATCGCTCACCCCGCGCGTGGCCGAAGAGCTGTGGGCGCGCTTCCCGCAGGCGCGCATCATCAACTCCTACGGTCCCACCGAGGCCACCTGTTCCACCACCTGGGTGGAGATCGACCCGGCGCTGCGCGCGGCCGCGCCCAACCCGTTCCCGATCGGCGTGGCCAAGCCCTATGCCGAGGTCTTCATCGACGACGGCGAAATCTGCATGGCCGGCGACCACGTCATGCGCGGCTACCTGGATCGCCCGGACCTGGACCAGGGCGTGCTGTTCACCCATCACGGCAAGCGGGCCTACCGCAGCGGTGACCTGGGCGACCTGGATGCGGAAGGGCGGGTGACCTTCCGCGGCCGCAAGGATGACCAGATCAAACTCAACGGCTACCGCATCGAGCTGGCCGAAGTGGATGCTTCGCTGTCCACCCTGGACGGCGTGGTGGCCGGCGCGGCGGTGGTTCTGCGCCGGCCCGATGGCACCTTGGTGCGCATGATCGGCTTCGTCGAACTGTCCCAGCCCGGCGAAGGCGCGGTGCAGCCGCTGCCGGCGTCGTTGCAGGACTGGAAGGCGCAGCTGGGCCGTCGCGTGCCGCCGTACATGATTCCCTCTGAGCTGATCGCCGTTGATGCGCTGCCGACCGGCACCAGCAACAAGGTGGATCGCCGACAACTGGAGCAGCGCTACGCAATGGCGCGCACGCTTCGCCGCCAGGAACCCACTGCATGAAACTGCCCTTGATCTCGCTCGCCGCCGCCGTGCTGGCCCTTTCGTCGCTGGCCGCCACCGCCCAGCAGACCGCCCCCGAAGGTCGCCTGGCCCAGCTGTATGCGGCACGGCCGCCAGCCGGTTCGGCGTTCGTGCGCGTGCTCAACCCGGGCAGCGCCGCGCTCAAGGTCGCCGTCGGTCCGGGCGCCGAACAGAGCATCGGCCCGGCTACGCGGGCCAGCCGCTACGCCATCGTGGAGGGCGGCAAGCCGTTCACCGTGCGCGTGGCCGGCAAGCCCCGCAGCCAGCCGCAGGTTGCCGCCGGCAGCTTCACCACCCTGGTGCTGGACGCCGCGGCCCCGTCAAAGCCGCTGGCGGCACTGGCCGATGGCGGTGGCACCAGCGACGCGCTCAAGGCCGAGATCCGCTTCTACAACCTGGCCAGCGGCTGCGCGCAGGGGCGCCTGGCCATGGCCGACAAGGGCGCCGTGGTGTTCCCGGCGGTGGCCAGCGGCAGCAGCAGTGCGCGCGGCATCAACCCGGTCAAGGCACGCCTGGTGGCCGGCTGCGGCGGCAAGGACAGCGCGCCGCTGGCCCTGCCGGCGCTGCAGCCCGGCGACCACTACAGCCTGTTCCTGACCGGCAGCGCCACCGCCCCGTTGCTGCAGGGCCAGCTCAGCGGCACCGACCCGGTGGGCCGCTGATCCATGCACACCCGTCCGGTATTCGGTGAAGACCACGCGCTGTTCCGCGCGCAGGTGCGGCGTTTCATCGCCGAGCAGATCGCCCCGCACTACGCACAGTGGGAGCGCGACGGCATCACCCCGCGCGCGCTGTGGCGTGCGGCCGGGGAGGCTGGCCTGCTCAACTGCCAGCTGCCCGAGCCGTACGGCCTGGGCGGCGACATCGGCCACGCCGCCTGCGTGATCGAGGAACTGGCGCGCGCCAACTACCTGGGGATCGGCTTCTCGATCCACTCGGACATGGTGGCGCCGTACCTGATGCAGTACGGCAGCGATGAAGTACGCGCGCGCTGGCTGCCAGCGATGGCGCGCGGCGAGGCGATCGGCGCCATTGCGATGACCGAACCGGGCGCGGGCAGCGACCTCAAGGCGGTCCGCACCCGTGCCGAACGCCAGGGCGAGCACTACCTGCTGAACGGCCAGAAGACCTGGATCACCAACGGCAGCAACGCCGACGTGGTGGTGGTAGTGGCCACCGTGGCGCCCGAGCTGGGCGCGCGTGGGCTCACTCTGTTCTGCGTGGACACCGCGTTGCCCGGCGTCACTCGCGGCGCACCGATGGCCAAGATCGGCCAGCACGCGCAGGACACCAGCGAGCTGTTCTTCCAGGACGTGGCGGTACCGGTGTCGCACCTGCTGGGCGAAGAACAGCGCGGCTTCGACTACCTGGGCGAACAGCTGGCGGCCGAGCGCATGGCCATCGCGTTGCGCGCAGCGGCATCGGCCGAGGGCATGCTCGATGAAACCGTGGCCTACGTGCGCCAGCGCAAGGCATTCGGGCGCTTCCTGATCGACCACCAGAACACCCGTTTCGTGCTGGCAGGCGCGGCGGCCCAGCTGGCGATGCTACGCAGCTTCCTCGACCAGTGCCTGGCCGCGCAGCTGCAAGGCCGGTTGGACGCAACGGTGGCGGCGATGGCCAAACTCAACGCCACCGAACTGCAGGGCACGATCCTCGACGACCTGCTGCAGTTGCATGGTGGCTACGGCTACAGCAGCGAGTACGGCATCGGCCGCGCCTGGACCGACGCACGCGCGCTGCGCATCTTCGGGGGCAGCAGCGAAATCCTGCGCGAGATCATCGGCCGCACGTTGTAACCGCGTCAGCCCCGGTAGGTACCGACCGTTGGTCGGTACGCCCCAACGCTGGTCGGTACACCCCACGCGCGCCCTACAACCCCCACTGCCGCCGCAACGCCTTCGCCTGCGGTGTGTCCTGCGACAACCACGGGTCCAGCGCATACACCAGCACGTGTTCGGCACCGCTGTCGCGCGCCCACGCCAGTTGGCGTTCAATCCGCGCCGCGTCGGCGGTTTCGCCCTTGAACTGGGTGCCGTCGTGGTTCTCACCGGGCAGTTCGCGGAACAACTCCACGATCGCATCGAACGCCACGCCGCGTTGTTTCAGCATCGCCAGCAACGGCTTGAGCTGCTGCACATTGCCGGCCCCGGCAACGCCCACGCCGTCCTGCACCATCGGCCGCAGCGGCACCTGGTCCAGCAGGCTGGCCCACACTGTCTCCAGGCGGCCGCTGGTCTGCAGGCGGCTGAAGTAGGTGGAGATGGCGCAGTCGCCGCAGTCGCCGCCGCGCGCCTGGGCCGCTGCATGCAGGCCGTGCAGCCACTGGCCCAGCCACTGCACGCGGGCCGGATCGGCCCAGTGGTACTGCTCGATCTCATACGGCAGGTACCAGCCGCCGAAGGCCTGAAGGCGTGCCCACGGTGCCTGCGCCAGCCACTGCTGGGCGCGCGCCAGGCTGCTGGCGAAGAAGGCCTGCAGCGCGGCGTCATCGCCGCCGATCGCCTGCCACCACGACTGCTCGAAGGGCAGCCCCACCCGCACCGTGATGCCCGCTTCGCCTGCGGCGGTGAACAACATGCGCAGGCCGGCATCGGACAGGTGCCAATCGCCTTCCGGCGCGCCGTGGATACCGGTCCACTGCAGCACCAGCTGCTTGCAGCCCAGGCGCTGGGCCAGCCCCACCGAGCGCTGCCAATCGGCCATGGTCCAGTCCAGGTGGCTGCGCCAGGGCTGCAGGAACGTGCCCTCTACCTGCACCGGCATCGAACAGCCGGGCAGGGTGGCCAGTGCACCCACGGCGGGCGCCAGCAGCGCGGCACGCAGCAGCCGGCGACGCAACGGCGAAGACAGATCGACAGGCAGGGGAGAATCGCTCATGCCCCATCATCCCAGAGCCGCGTTGCGTAGGGGTGAACCGCGGGGCGTGCGCCCTGGACGTGGATGATCGCGTTGCGTAGTGCAGGGCCGGCTTCGCTCATGCGTCATGCCGACATCGAACGTTGATCGGGTCACGGCAGTCGGCAGGGGCGCGACCCTACCGGGGGTGCGGCATGGTCACGGCGCAGTTGCAGGTGCAGTTGGAAGGGCCAACGCCAACGCCAACTCTGCCGCCGACTCGGACACCAAAATCGCCACCGAAATCGCCGTCGCCGTTGCTGGTAGGGTCGCGCCCCTGCCGACTGCCGACCCTCTGCCCACATCCGGGAATGGCATGACCTTTATCGAGATGATCGCGTTGCGTAGTGCAGGGCCGGCTTCGCCCCTGCGTCATGCCGACATCGAACGTTGATCGGGTCACGGCAGTCGGCAGGGGCGCGACCCTACCGGGGGTGCGGCATGGTCACGGCGCAGTTGCAGGTGCCAGCACCGACTCTGCCGCCGACTCGGACACCGAAATCGACACCGAAATCGCCACCGAAATCCCCACCGAAATCCCCACCGAAATCGCCGTCGCCGTTGCTGGTAGGGTCGCGCCCCTGCCGACTGCCGACCCTCTGCCCACATCCGGGAATGGCATGACCTTTATCGAGATGATCGGTTTCGACGTTGCAGAGCCGGCTTCGCCCCTGCGTCATGCCGACATCGAACGTTGATCGGGTCACGGCAATCGGCAGGGGCGCGACCCTACCGGGGGTGCGGCTTACTCCAGCGCGTAGCGCAGCACGAACAAGCCGGCCACCAGCCACACCGCCGGGTGCACGTCGCGCCATCGCCCGGTGCCGGCCTTGAGCACGGCATAGGCGACGAAGCCGAACGCCAGGCCGTTGGCAATGGAGTAGGTGAACGGCATCGCCAGCGCACACAATGCGGCCGGCACCGATTCGGTCAGGTCGCTCCAGTCCACGTCCACCAGCTCGCGCAGCATCAGCCCGGCCACGAACAGCAGGGCAGGGGCGGTGGCATAGCCGGGCACCATCGCCGCCAGCGGCGAAAACAGCAGTGCGGCCAGGAACAGCGCGGCCACCACCAGCGCGGTCAGGCCGGTGCGGCCACCGGCCTGCACGCCCGACGCGCTTTCGGCGAACGCGGTGGTGCTGCTGGTACCCAGCAACGAGCCGGCCACGATGGCGGTGCTGTCGGCCAGCAGCGCACGCCCGAAGCGCTTGGGCGCACCCGGCAGTTTCAGCAGCCCCGCACGCCCCACCACGCCGTACAGCGTGCCGGTGGCGTCGAACACTTCCACCAGCACGAACACCAGCACCACCTGCAGCAACACCGCAATCGGCGCGCCGCCGTTGTGGTGCAGCAGCCCGGGCAGGTCCAACTGCAGGAAGGTGGGGGCCAGGCTGGGCGGCAGCGACACCAGCCCATGGAACTGCACGTCACCGAGCAGCCACGCCGCGCCGGTGACGGCCAGAATGCCGATCAGGATCGCGCCGCGCACCTTGCGCGCTTCCAGGATCGCAATCAGCAGGAAGCCCGCCAGGGCCAGCAGCGGTGGGGCGGTATTGAGCGGGCCCAGCGCCACCAGCGTATCGGTGTTGGCGATGATCACCCCGGATTTCTGCAGCGCGATGATGGCCAGGAACAGGCCGATGCCCGCCACGATCGCCGCGCGCAGCGAGGGCGGAATGCCCGCCACCAGCCAGGCGCGCACGCCGGTGAGCGACAGCGCCAGGAACACCAGCCCGGAAATGAACACCGCCGCCAGCGCCTGCTGCCACGGCAGGCCGGCCGCGCCGACCACGGTGAAGGCGAAGAACGCGTTCAGGCCCATGCCCGGGGCCATGCCCACCGGGAAGTTGGCGGCGAACGCCATCACCAGCGAACCCAGTGCCGCGGCCAGGCAGGTGGCCACGAACACCGCGCCCGGGTCCATGCCGGTGGTGGCCAGGATGTCCGGGTTGACGAAGACGATGTAGGACATCGTCAGGAAGGTGGTCAGCCCGGCCAGCACCTCGGTGCGCACGGAGGTGCCGTGCTGCTGGAGCTGGAAGACGCGTTCGAACAGGGACATCGCAGATCTCTCGTGCCGGGGGCGCACTGCCTCGCCCAGGCGGACCTGCGGGTGCGTCGTGTGGCGGGTTAGAAGTGGTAATTCAACTTCAGCGTAACGCTGCTGTAGTCGGTATGGAAGCTGCGGCGGGCCGCGTCGGGGTAGTTCGGATCGTGCAGCTGCACCGGGCTGGAGCCCAGGTTGGTGTAGCGGTACTCAACGCCGGCGGACAGGCGCTCGTTGACCCGCACCAGCACGCCTGCGCCGACATTGACGCCGGTGGAGACATGGCGGGCGCCGGTCTCGAATTCCGCCACGCGGCAGCCATTGGTTGCCTCGACCAGCGATTTGTCGCAGCCCAAGGTGTATTCCTGGCGGGCCACGGTCACGCCGGTGGTCAGGTAGGGCAGCACCGGGCCGACCGCGTAGCCGAGCATCAGGTTGACCGACCCCGACCGGGTCACTGCGTCCTTGCCGTAGTACGGGCTGTGCGGGTGGTTTTCGCGGTCTTTCCAGTCGCGGTCGATGCTGCCGAAGGCAAGGCCGCCTTCGATGCCCACCACCACGTTGTTGTCGAACTGCCAGGTGCGGCCGGCCTGCACGCCGCCGGTGAACCCGCGCGGGCTTTTTTCAGAGGCGTTGGCGTTGCTGCGGTCCTGGCTCTTGCCTTCTGCATGGCTCGCCTGAACGCCCATGTAGCTGCCTTCCCAGTTCGCCGGGGCCGCCGCGGCGGTGCCCGACAGCAGCAGGGCTGCAGTACTCATGACCAGTGCTTTCATTGGTGGTGTCCTACGTTGGTCGCAACTGCGTGGGGTGCAATTGCGTGAGGTGCGTAGGAGACCTGAAGTCGTTATCTATGGATATGCAATTAGTTGCATCCTGCTGCCTATGGCTAGCGGTGGGTACCGACCCGAATGCAAAACGGCCGCGCAGTGCGCGGCCGTTTCTCGTTCCGTTACTTCAGCGCCTTGAAGCGCAGGCGCTTCGGTGCGGCGTCGTCGCCCATGCGGCGGCGCTTGTCTTCTTCGTACTCGCGGTAGTTGCCCTGGAAGAACTCCACGTGCGAGTCGCCTTCGAACGCCAGGATGTGGGTCGCGATGCGATCCAGGAACCAGCGGTCATGCGAAATCACGAAGGTGTTGCCCGGGAACTCCAGCAGCGCATCTTCCAGCGCACGCAGGGTTTCGATGTCCAGATCGTTGGACGGTTCATCGAGCAGCAGCACGTTGCCACCCTGCAGCAGGGTCTTGGCCATGTGCAGGCGGCCACGCTCACCACCGGACAGCGACCCCACCAGCTTCTGCTGGTCCTGGCCCTTGAAGTTGAAGCGGCCGATGTAGGCGCGCGACTGGATCTCAACGCCATTGATGTTGAGGATGTCCAGGCCGCCGGCGATTTCCTGGAAGACGTTGTGGTTGCCTTCCAGCGCGTCGCGGCTCTGGTCCACGTAGGACAGCTTGACGGTCGGGCCGACCACGATCTCGCCGGTATCGGGCTTCTCCTGGCCGGTGATCATCTTGAACAGGGTCGACTTACCGGCACCGTTGGGGCCGATGATGCCCACGATCGCGCCACCGGGCACCAGGAAGTTCAGGTCGTCGAACAGCAGGCGATCACCGAACTTCTTGGAGACGTTCTTGAACTCCATCACCGCATTGCCGAGGCGCTCGCCCGGCGGAATGAAGATTTCGTTGGTCTCGTTGCGCTTCTGGTAATCCACCGACTGCAGTTCTTCCAGGCGGGCCAGACGCGCCTTGCCCTTGGTACGGCCGCCCTTGGCGTTCTGCCGCGACCATTCCAGTTCCTTCTGGATCGCCTTCTGGCGGGACTTTTCCTGGTTGTCTTCCTGGCGCAGGCGGTCGTCCTTCTGGGTCAGCCAGTCGGTGTAGTTGCCCTTCCACGGAATGCCGCGGCCGCGATCCAGTTCCAGGATCCACTCGGCGGCGTTGTCCAGGAAGTAGCGATCATGGGTGACCGCCACGACGGTGCCGGTGTAGCGCGCCAGGAACTGTTCCAGCCATTCCACGGACTCGGCGTCCAGGTGGTTGGTCGGTTCATCGAGCAGCAGCATGTCCGGCTTCTGCAGCAGCAGGCGGCACAGCGCCACGCGGCGCTTTTCACCACCGGACAGGGTGCCGACCACGGCCTCCCACGGCGGCAGGCGCAGCGCATCGGCGGCCACGTCCAGCTGGTTTTCCAGGGTGTGCGCGTCGCCGGCGGCCAGGATCGCCTCCAGGCGCTCCTGTTCCTTGGCCAGCTTGTCGAAGTCGGCGCCTTCCTCGGCATAGGCCAGGTACACCGCGTCCAGCGCGGCCTGGGCCTGCAGCACTTCGCCCACGCCTTCCTCGACCGACTCGCGCACGGTCTTGGTCGGGTCCAGCTCCGGTTCCTGGGCCAGGTAGCCGACCTTGATGCCGGCCTGCGGGCGGGCTTCGCCCTCGAAGTCGGTATCCACGCCGGCCATGATCTTGAGCACCGTCGACTTGCCCGAGCCGTTCAGGCCCAGCAGGCCGATCTTGGCACCCGGGAAGAACGACAGCGAGATGTCCTTGATGATCTGCCGCTTGGGCGGGACCACCTTGCTGACGCGGTTCATGGTGTAGATGTATTGCGAGGACATGAGGTCTCCGAAGGCGCAACCCTGCGCCCGTTCCAGGCGGAACAGGAACAGATGAATAAAGGGGTACCCCCGATTATAGCCGGAAGCGATGACAGACGCCGGTCTGCCCATGGGGCGGGGCTTGCCGGGGCCTGAATGGGCCGTCAAAGCCGTTGAAATGGAAACCGTTTCCAGCCGGAAACCGTTCAGATGCCGTCAGCATGATGGAGCCATCAATCCACCAAGCGAGGCCAATCATGCGCATGAATCGATTTGTGGTCGGGGCCGTCGCCTCGCTGCTGGCCCTTGGCACGGTGGCACCGGCCTTCGCCGACAACGACCACCGCGGCCGTGGGCACGACCGCCATGATGACCGTCACGACCGCCGGCATGATCGCCACGACCGGCATGATCGCCGCGACTGGCGCGACGACCGCCGCCGCGAGGCCCACCATGACCGTCGCTACTACGACAACCGCGGGTATTACCGCCCGGCACCGCCGCCGCGCGTGGTCTATCGCCCGGCCCCGGGCTACGGCTCCTACGGCTGGGCGCGCGGCCACCGCTACCGCGAGTACTACGGCGGCCCGGTGTACGTGGTCAACGACTACAGCCGCTACTCGGTGCGCCGCCCGCCGCGTGACCACCACTGGATCCGCGACGACCGCGGCAACCTGCTGCTGGTCGCCATCGCCACCGGCATCATTGCCGACTACGTGATCAACAACCGGTAAGCCCGGCGGCAGGCACGCTGCCCGGCCTGGACGGCGCCCTTCGGGGCGCCGTTCCGCGTTCCGGGGCCCGCGCGCCCGGATTGGTCACCCCGCGCCGCGGGGACTACAATCCAGAGCTCGCGCTGTACCCCCTCTGCCTGCCTGGAGTAACCGATGTTCCCGCGTGACGTCCGCATCGAAACCTACGATCCCGAACTGGCCAAGGCCATCGCCGCCGAAACCCAGCGCCAGGAAGACCACGTCGAGCTGATCGCCAGCGAGAACTACACCAGCCCGGCGGTGATGGAAGCCCAGGGCAGCCAGCTGACCAACAAGTACGCTGAAGGCTACCCGGGCAAGCGCTACTACGGTGGCTGCGAGTACGTGGATATCGCCGAACAGCTGGCCATCGACCGCCTCAAGCAGCTGTTCGATGCCGACTACGCCAACGTGCAGCCGCACAGCGGTTCGCAGGCCAACCAGGCGGTGTACTTCGCGCTGCTGCAGCCGGGCGACACCATCCTGGGCATGAGCTTGGCCCACGGCGGCCACCTGACCCACGGCGCCAAGGTCAATGCGTCGGGCAAGCTCTTCAACGCGGTGCAGTACGGCGTGGACGAAGCCGGCCTGATCGACTACGACGAAGTGGAACGCCTGGCCGTCGAGCACAAGCCGAAGATGGTCGTTGCCGGTTTCTCGGCGTACTCGCAGGTGGTGGACTGGGCGCGCTTCCGCGCCATCGCCGACAAGGTCGGTGCCTACCTGTTCGTGGACATGGCGCACGTGGCTGGCCTGGTCGCCGCGGGCGTGTATCCGAGCCCGCTGCCGCACGCCCACGTGGTCACCTCGACCACCCACAAGACCCTGCGCGGCCCGCGCGGCGGCATCATCATCGCCAAGGGCGCTGACGAAGACCTGGTCAAGAAGCTGCAGTCGATCGTGTTCCCGGGCATCCAGGGCGGTCCGCTGATGCACGTCATCGCCGGCAAGGCCGTGGCCTTCAAGGAAGCGCTGGAACCGGCCTTCAAGACCTACCAGCAGCAGGTGGTCAAGAACGCCCAGGCGATGGCCAACACGCTCATCGCGCGCGGCTACAAGATCGTCTCCGGCGGTACCCAGAACCACCTGATGCTGGTCGACATGATCGGCAAGGATGTGTCGGGCAAGGACGCCGAAGCCGCCCTCGGCAAGGCCCACATCACCGTCAACAAGAACTCGGTGCCCAACGACCCGCGGTCGCCGTTCGTGACCTCCGGCCTGCGCCTGGGTACCCCGGCCGTCACCACCCGTGGCTACCTGGAGCAGGACTGCGTGGACCTGGCCAACTGGATCGCCGACGTGCTCGACGCCCCGGCTGACGAGGCCGTGATCGCCCGCGTGCGTGATGCGGTGAGCGCCCAGTGCGCGAAGTACCCGGTCTACGGTTGATCGATCTGTTCGATCAGCGCCGTTTCTACCTGGCCGTGGCAGCCCTGTTCGGAGTGCCCGGCCTGGTCCTCGGCGCGACGCTGGCCGGCCTGGGGGTGGTGGCCGGCGCGGGTCAGACACAGCTCGGCGGGTTGCCGCCGCCCCTGCTCACCGTGGGGTGGGCACTGTCCGGACTGCTCGGGCTTCTCGCGTGGGTCCGGCTGAGCTGGGCCTGGGTGAGCGCCGGACGGGACGGCCTGCAGTGGCCGCATGGGTCATGGTGGTGGCTGCTGGGCCTGGGCGTTGCCGCTGCACTGGCCCTGGTCGGTGTGGTGGTGCTCGATATCGGGCCGGGGCGCGGGAATGCCTACCTGCTGCTGCTGGCCGGGCCGCCGGTGCTCGTTCCCACCGCCGTCCTGTACGTGCAGCGAAACCGTGGCAGGCAGGAACGCCTGCAATGAGCGCTGGGCGCACGCGGCACCGTCCGTGCATCCGGTAGTCGATGCATCGGCAAGTCGTGATCGCCGCCAGCGCCTTCTCTATGCCGCGCTGGCGGTGCTGTTGGGTGGCCCCAGCGTTCTGTTGGGCGGGGCGCTTGCGGCCATGGGCATGGTGGGCACCGTGGCGTCACTGGCCGACGGCACCGTCGCGCTTCCCGGCCAGGCACTGATGCTGGTATGGGGGATGGCCGGTCTCGCCGGCTGCATTGCCTGGTTGGGGCTCAGCTGCAGCTATCTGCTGGAAGGACGCAGCGCACTGCGCACCCGCAGCCGTGCCCAGTGGGCGGCGCTGCTGCTGGGCATGCTCGCCAGCCTGCCGATGCTGGGCATCGGGCTCTGGTTGGGGTTCACCCACGGCAGCGAAGCGTTCGGCCTGCTGCTGGCGGGACCTTCGCTGCTGGTTCCGGCCGGCATACTGTGCCGATTGCGACCCCGCGCCTGAGGGCCGCGCGAGGGACCGTTACGCGCCAGCGCAGATCGAAACGTGGCGACGATAGCCGCGAAGAACTCGACGCGCGCAATGTGTGCAGCGGCTTCGATCGCGCGCGGCAGAATTCTGTACCGGGTGCAGCCGGCTGGTCAGGCACAGGTGATTTTCGGATTAATTGCATATTCGAGCGCGGGCGATTGGTTCTAGCGTCGCCCGAAGCCGTGACGTGCGGCTGTTTCGAGGCAGAACACGTGACGTATCCCGTCCCTCCGCAGTTGATTCCCTCGCCTTCCCGGTATCAGATCGGTTTCGCCGTCCATCTGCTGGCAGTAGGTCTGCCCTTGATGCTCGTCTCGTTGTCGTGCTTCGTGACGATCGTGCCGTTGGCCGCCTTTGAAGGCGGTGTTTCGCTGGTCGGACTGCGGCGGGGCTTCCTGGCGTGGTACGGCACGGTGCTGGCGGGCGCTGCGGCGATGGCGCGGCTGGGCTGGGACTGGTTAGTGCGGCGCCGGCCGCTGCGGCAAGGCAGCGCCCGGGCCTGGTGGTTCCTGCTGGCCGCGCTGCTGGTGCAGGCCGTGACGTGGTGGGCCATGCTGCGGTTCGGCAGCGGCCTGGAGTCCAGCCAGTACGGGCGTTACCTGTGGGCCGGCACGCCGCTGGCCGGTTGCGCGGCGCACCTGGCCTGGCTGCGGTGGCGGGAGGGGGCCGGGACGATGACCCTGCGCACCTGATATTTGTGCGGGCTGTCCTTCTCAGGTACCGTTGCGACGCTGCCGTGACCACGGCATGACGTTTTCCTGATGCAAGGCGTTCCATGTACTGTCCGTTCTGCCAGCATGCCGATACCCGTGTAATCGACTCGCGCGTCTCTGAAGACGGGGCGACGATCCGGCGTCGGCGTGAGTGCGAGGCCTGCAACGAACGCTTCAGCACCCTGGAAACCATCGAGTTGAAACTGCCGGCCATCGTCAAGAGCGACGGCAGCCGCGAAGCCTTCGACGCGCGCAAGGTGCGCAGTGGCTTCGATCGCGCGCTGCAGAAGCGCCCGGTGCCCGAAGACGAAATCGAACTGGCGGTGCGTGCGGTGATGCAGCAGGCACGTGTCTGCGGCGAACGCGAAATCCCGTCGATCAAGATCGGCGAGTTCGTCATGAATGAACTGCGCAAGCTCGACCATGTCGGCTATGTGCGTTTCGCCTCGGTGTACCGCAGCTTCGGCGACGTGGCCGATTTCCGCGAGGAAATCGAAAAACTCGAACGCGACCTGCCGGCCAGCACCGAGCAACTGCAGCTGCTGGGCGGTGTGATTCCGCTGGAAAAGAAAAAGAAGGGCTGATGCCGGCCGCCTCGCGGCGACCCTGGCTGGGCTACCATCGGCGCTGCACGCCTGCCGCCGACTGATCATTGCCATGACTGAATTTTCCGCGCTCGACCACCTGCACATGGCCCAGGCGCTGCGTCTGGCCGAACGGGCGGCGTACACCGCGCGGCCCAATCCCATGGTGGGCTGTGTGATCGCCCACGGCAGCGAGGTGGTAGGGCAGGGTTGGCACCAGCGCACCGGTGGCCCGCACGCCGAAGTCTTTGCACTGCGCGAGGCCGGCGACCGCGCGCGGGGTGCCACCGCCTACGTCACCCTGGAACCTTGCGCGCACCACGGCCGCACCCCGCCCTGCGCGTTGGCGCTGATCGAAGCAGGTATCACCCGCGTGGTGGCGGCGATGCGCGATCCCTTCCCGAAGGTCGATGGCGGCGGCTTCGTGCTGCTGCGGGAAGCGGGGATCGAGGTTGCCGAAGGCCTCATGGCCGCGCAGGCGCGCGACCTCAACCGCGGGTTCCTGTCGCGCATCGAGCGCGGCCGGCCGTGGCTGCGGGTGAAGCTGGCCGCCAGCCTGGATGGCCGCACCGCGATGGCCGACGGCACATCAAAGTGGATCACCGGCGCGGCCGCGCGCGAGGACGTGCAGCACTGGCGCGCGCGTGCGGGTGCCATCCTGACCGGCGCGGACACCGTGCTGGCCGACGACCCGATGCTGACCGTGCGCCTGCCCGACACCGAGGTGCTGCCGCCACTGCGCGTGATACTCGATTCACGCCTGCGCTCGCTGGAATGCGCGCGCGTGCGCGGAGGAAAGGGTCGCGCGCTGTACCTGCACGAGGCGGCAGTGAGTGCGCCGGACGCGGCCGATGCGGACTTTGCCAGCGTGGCCAGCCGCGAGGGTCGCCTCGACCTGGGCGCGGTGCTGGCGCTGTTGGCCGCGCGCGAGATCAACGAAGTGCACACCGAAGCCGGTGCGACGCTGGCCGGCGCATTGCTGGCCGGCGGCTGGGTGGATGAGCTGCTGCTCTACCAGGCGCCCACGTTGCTGGGCGAACACGGCTTGCCGCTGCTGTCCGGGCTGGGCATCCATGCGATGGAGCAGCAGCGTCGGATGCGCGTGGTGGACCAGCGCCAGGTGGGCGACGACCTGCGGCTGCTGCTGCGGCCCTGATCCGGGGATCAGGGCCGGCTTTCATCTCAACGGCAGGCGTCGGTCCACATCATTTCGGCAATCGAGCGCAGCGCCTTGCACTCCTGCACCATGGCCTCCACCGATTGGGTCTGGGCCTTGTCCCGCAACTCGTCGGCCATCGCATCCACGCCATTGAGCTGCTCCGGCGCGATCTTCGCCACGCACTGCCGGTGCTGCTGCAACAACAGGTCGCAGCTGGCCACGCCGGTCAGCGTCGGCGCGTGCTTCGCGGCAGCTTCCTGCTGCCACGCATCGAACGGCAGCAGCGCCTCCACCACCGGCGCCACCAGCGCGTCGAGGTTGCCGCTGTACCAGTAACCGTTGTCCTTGGCCGGGTACAGATCCACGCTGCCGCGTACCTCGCGGCGCGGACCGCTGCTGACCGCCGCCACGTAGCCGTCGGTGAAGCGCTTCAGCCCGGCCGGGGTGTTGTCGGCCACGCTGGCATCGAACAGGGGGCGCAGGCCATCCAGTACGGTCACCTGGCAGGTGAAGTCGACCGTGGCGACCTTCGCGCCGTCCACGGCGTCGTTGTCGCGCAGGGTGCTGCCCTGCGCGCGGCACCGGGTCTTGCCCAGGTTGGCCGCGACCACGGCAGGCATCGCCTCGATACGCGCGTTGTCGCTGCCTGCTGCCGCGAGCAGGCCCTGCAGCGGTGCGGCGAGCGCACCGGCGAACGCGCCCTTGTTGAATTCAAGCGAGTCCTGGCCATCGAAGGCAGGGCGCAGCGCGTCGTTGAGCGTGCGCGCCGCCGCGGCGTCGTCTTCCAGCATCACCCGGGCATACAGGTCGAAGGTCTGCTCGGGCGTCAGCGGTGCCGGTGCAGCGGCAGTGGCCAGCAGCGGCATGCACAGCAACAGGGAGGTGGCCAGTACGTGGCGGGTTTTCATGGCGGTCAGCGTCCAATGCAGGGCGCGGAAGCCTAGCGCATTTCACCGCTACATCGATGACGCGCCGGAGAAGAACCGGAAAAAGGTGCTTCGCCCTTCTGAGGGGCAGGCAGAAACGTGCTTTGACGCTTTCCAGGCGCGGCCGTCGGCGGGTCGGGCACTGGGCCCCCATGCCCTTTCCGGCGAATGTCCCCCGGCGTCGGCCTGCGGCCGCCACCTCCTCCTTTATTTCGCCTCCAAGGGCATGGGGGCCCAGCGCCCGACCCACCGCCCAGCGTCAGAAAAGCGTGGCGTCCACCTGCGCACCGCAAGCCGAGCCCCGTAGCAGCCGGTAGGCTCCTGGGCAAAATAAAGGAGGAGGCCGCCCAGCGGCCGGGGGACGTTTGCACCAGGGGCCTACCGGCTGCTACGGGGCCCTCACGCTCGCGACCGGCCGAATCGGAGACGCCAGCCGGCCTGCCCCCGGCTATCCGCGTCGCGGCGTGGTCACTCTGCGACGGCCTTGCAACAAGACGCTCCGCTCAGATGGGCGAAGAAGCAAAAAAAAACGGGCCCCTTTCGGGACCCGTTCGATCACGGCGCAGCGGCGAACCGCTGCAGCCCGATCAGAAACTCGCGCGCACGCCCACCGAATACTGGGTGACTTCGTCGTACGCCTGCACTTCGCCCACCAGACCCCAGGTCGGGGTGAAGTTGACCTGGCCACCAAGGGTGCCGGTCCAGGTGCCGTCCATGTCGCTGCCGTCGATGTAACCGGCCTTCAACCAGGCTTCGGTACGCGGCGAGGGCTTGCCACGCACGCCCAGGGTGGCGCGGGCAGCGTTGGTGTGTTCCTTGAAGCGCTCGGTGTCGAAGCCGTCGGCTTCGTACTTGGCTTCGTTGTTGATGCGCAGCCAGGCGATGTCGGTGGTGAAGTCGACGCGGTCGCTCATCGGCATGTGGTAGCCGATGCCCAGCTCCGGCTGCTTCAGCTCCTGCTTGACGCGCACGTCATAGCTGCCCAGGTCGTAGGTGTTGGTCTTGGACACGGTGCTGTAGGCACCGAACACATGCACCTGTTCGGCGATGGCGAACGAGCCGCGGACGTAACCGCCGTCCAGCTTCGGCTTGGAGGGAGCGCCATTACGGTCCAGCTGCAGCTGGGTCCAGCCACCTTCCACGTAGGTGTAGCTCAGGCCTTCGGCCGCAACGGCGGAAAGCGGGGCGGCGGCCAGCAGGGCGGCGGCCAGGAGAATCTTGCGCATGCAGGTTCCTTGGGTGGTGTTGAGGTCCATTTCAGCCGACCCATCAATGGGCGACAGGAGCGGCGATCACTGCCGCGCGAGCGGATTTTAACCAGAACTTCACAAAAAGCGAGCAGTCAGGTTGCCCTGTTACAATGGCCGCGCCGGCTCGCCGGTACACAAACGTCTTCAGGGCGGGGTGCGATTCCCCACCGGCGGTAGGTGCGCAAGCACGAGCCCGCGAGCGCTTCCGGCCCCGCCGGAAGGTCAGCAGATCCGGTCCAATGCCGGAGCCGACGGTATAGTCCGGATGAAAGAAGACGGTGCGACCGGGCCTTGGGCTCGGTGTGCACCTATATGCCTTGCGGCGTTTTTCGCTCACTTTTCGCGGAGAACGTTCCTTGTTTACTGGAATCATCGAAGGCGTCGGCCGTCTGGCCGCACGCGACACCCTCGGCGGCGACGTCCGCTTTACCTTCAACGTGGGCACCCTGCCGTTCGACAACGTGCAGATGGGCGAGAGCATCGCCATCAATGGCGTCTGCCTGACCGTCATCGCCCACGACGCCACGTCCTTCCAGGCCGACGCGTCCACTGAAACCCTCGGCCTGACCACGCTGGGCCAGCTGGCCGACGGCGCGGTGATCAACCTCGAACGCGCCATGCGCCCGACCGACCGCCTCGGCGGCCACCTGGTCAGCGGCCATGTCGACGGCCTGGGCCAGGTGCTCTCCATCCATAACGACGCCCGCGCCCAGCGCTGGCGCTTCGCCGCGCCGCCCGCGCTGCTGCGCTACATCGCCAAGAAGGGCTCGATCTGCGTGGACGGCGTCAGCCTGACCGTCAACGAGGTGGATGCGCAGGGCTTCGAGGTCGCGCTGATCCCGCACACCGTGGCCAATACCGCTTTCGCCGCCACCGGCGTGGGCAGCGCGGTCAACCTGGAAATCGACCTGGTGGCCCGCTACGTGGAACGCCTGATCAGTGTGCCGGCCACCGGTTCGCACGTACAAGGAGATGCGGCATGAACTTCGCCCCCATTCCGGAGATCCTGGAAGACATCCGCCTCGGCCGCATGGTGGTCATCGTCGATGACGAAGACCGCGAGAACGAAGGCGACCTGATCATGGCCGCCGAGCTGGTCAAGCCGTCGGACATCAACTTCATGGTCACCCACGGCCGTGGCCTGGTGTGCCTGCCGCTCACCCGCGAGCGCGCCGCCGACCTCGGCCTGGCGCCGATGGTCCAGGCCAACACCGCGCAGTTCCAGACCAACTTCACGGTCAGCATCGAGGCGGCCGAGGGCGTTACCACCGGCATCTCGGCCTACGACCGCGCCCACACCATCCGCACCGCGGTGAAGCCGGACGCCAAGCCGGCCGACCTGCACCAGCCGGGCCACATCTTCCCGCTGATCGCCCAGCCGGGCGGCGTGCTTACCCGCGCCGGTCACACCGAAGCGGGCGTGGACCTGGCCATGCTGGCCGGGCTGGAGCCGGCCGGCGTGCTGGTGGAGATCCTCAACCCCGACGGCAGCATGGCGCGCCGCCCGGAGCTGGAGGTGTTCGCCCGCGAGCACGGCCTGAAGATGGGCTCGATCGCCGACCTGATCGCCTACCGCCTGGCCACCGAGAAGACGGTCGAACGCGTGGACGAGCGCGAGATCGACACCGAGTTCGGCCCCTTCAAGCTGGTCACCTACCGCGACCGCATCGCCCACGACCTGCATTTCGCCCTGGTCCGTGGCACCCCGGACACCGAGCCCACCCTGGTGCGGGTGCAGGTGGAGAACCCGCTGGCCGACCTGCTGCACTGGCGCCGCGACGACTTCGGCGTGGCCTCCACCGACGCCCTGCGCGCCATTGCCGCCGCCGAGCGCGGCGTGATGGTGGTGCTGTCGGCCCCGCGCGACACCAACAGCCTGCTGGCCCGCCTGCGCCAACAGCCGGCCCCGGTGACCCCGGGCAAGGACAAGGATGTGAGCCAGTGGCGCCGCAACGGCGCCGGTGCGCAGATCCTGTCCGACCTCGGCCTGGGCAAGCTGCGCGTGCTGGGCACCCCCCGCCGCCAGATCGGCCTGGCCGGCTACGGGCTGGAAGTAGTGGAAACGGTCACCCCCTGACCGCCCGCCCGTAGAGCCGGGCTCTGCCCGGCTACCCACCGCCCCACCACGTAACGCAAGCCGGGCAGAGCCCGGCTCTACGGGGCCATGCAATGTCAGCCGGGCAGAGCCCGGCGCTACGCGGCCATGGCCGCCGGCCCTTGTCCGGCGTAACTGGCCCGCCCGCGTTAAACTAGTCAACCTTTTGGACCCCACGCCGAACATGAGCCACTACGAAGGCGACCTCCGTACTCCGGAAAAGGCCCGTTTCGCCATCCTCGCCAGCCGCTGGAATGCCCGCATCACCGACGTACTGGTCGCTGGCGCGCGGCAGAGCCTGGCCGGCAACGGCATCGACGAAGCCGCCATCGACGTGATCCGTGTGCCCGGCGCATGGGAACTGCCGCTGGTGGCCGCCCGCCTGGCCGCCGCGCACGAACATGCCGCGATCATCGCCCTGGGCTGTGTGATCCGCGGCGACACCCGCCACTACGAACACGTGGCCGATGGCTGCGCCGAAGGCCTGATGCGCGTGCAGCTGGATTTCGGCGTGCCGGTGCTCAATGGCGTGCTCGCCGTGGAACGCGCCGAGGATGCCGAGGCCCGTGCCGGCGGCAGCCATGGCAACAAGGGTGAGGAAGCCGCACTGACGGCGTTGGAAATGGTCAATCTTCTGGAGCAGTTGCCGTGAACAAGTCGAACCCGGGCAAGCCCTCCGGTAAACCCGTCCGCCGTGATGGCATCGACCCCGTGCTGCGCTCGCGCGCGCGCCGTCGTGCCCTGCAGGCGATCTATGCGTGGCAGATTTCCGGTGGCAACGCGCAGACCGTGATTGCCCAGTTCGCGCACGAGCAGGCACGTGAAATCGCCGACCTGGCCTATTTTGAAGCGCTGATCCACGGCGTGCTGGACAACCGCAAGGACCTGGACGAGGCACTGACCCCGTACCTGGACCGCAGCATCGACGAAGTGGACGCCATCGAACGCGCCGCGCTGCGCGTGGCCGCCTTCGAAATGCGCTACCGCCTGGACGTGCCGTACCGCGTGGTCATCAACGAAGCCATCGAGTCGGCCAAGCGCTTCGGCTCCGAGCATGGCCACACCTACGTCAACGGCGTGCTGGACCGCGCGGCCGTGGAATGGCGCAAGGTCGAATCGGGTCACTGACCCGCCGGTGGTAATGACCCGCCGGTGGTAATGCCCCGCCGGTGATAATGACCCGCCGGTGGCAACGACCCGCCGGTGGTGATGACCCGCCGGTGGTAATGACCCGTCTGGTAGTGCCGGCCGCTGGCCGGCAACCGCCG
>NZ_CP007597.1:3691141-3796317 GCF_000661955.1 Stenotrophomonas rhizophila | reverse complement strand
ACCGCCGGGACGCTGAGGTTGCCGGCCAGCGGCCGGCACTACCGACAACCGCGCGCAGCGCGGCAGGTACAACCGACAACCGCGCGCAGCGCGGCAGGCACTACCGCCCACCGCGCGCAGCGCGGCAGGCACAACCGCCCATCGCGCGCAGCGCGGCAGGTACAACCGACAACCGCGCGCCGCGCGGCACGTACAACCGCCCACCGCGCATTGCGCGGCACGTACAACCGCGGGAGCGCCCCATGTCCCTTGCCGAATTCGCCCTGATCGACCGCATCCGTGCCCGCACCGCCGAGCGCGACGACGTGGTGCTCGGCATCGGCGATGACGCCGCGCTGCTGCAGCCGCGACCGAACGAACAGCTGGTGGTCACCGCCGATACGCTCAACAGCGGCGTGCATTTCCCGGCCGAGACCATGCCCTTCGACATCGGCTGGAAGACCCTGGCGGTCAACCTGTCCGACCTGGCCGCCATGGGCGCACGCCCGGCCTGGTGCACGCTGGCGCTGTCGCTGCCCGACGCGCACCCGGACTGGATCGAGTCCTTCGCCGACGGCTTCTTCGCACTGGCCGACGAACACGCCATTGCGCTGATCGGCGGCGACACCACGCGTGGCCCGCTGTCGCTGTCGGTCACGGCGATGGGGCAGGTGGCACGCGGCCAGGCGCTGCGCCGCGACCGCGCCCAGGTAGGCGACGACATCTGGGTCAGTGGCACGCTCGGCGATGCCGCCGGTGCGCTGCAGTTGTGGCAGCGCGGCGAGTTGAACATCGCCACCGCCACCGTGCTGGGCGACTACGAAACACTGCGCCTGCGCCTGCTGCGGCCCACCCCGCGGGTGACGCTGGGCCTGCGCCTGCGCGCCTTCGCGCATGCCGCGGTGGATATCTCCGACGGCCTGCTGGCCGACCTGGGCCACATCACCACGCGCAGTGGCGTGCGTGCTGAGGTGGATGCCGACGCCGTGCCGCTGTCACCGGCCCTGCGTGCGGTCCTTGGCCGCGATGCCGCGCGGGCGTGTGCCCTGCGCGGCGGCGACGATTACGAACTGTGCTTCACCGCCGCCGCCGACCAGCGCGAGGCGCTGCATGCCGTGGCCGAATCGCTGCGCCTGCCGCTCACCCGCATCGGCCGCATCGTGGAAGGGCAGGGCGTGCACTGCGAAGGCGAAACCGGCCCCGGCGGGTACCAGCACTTCGCGGAGTGAGTTGAGCAGCCGGGCAGAGCCCGGCTCTACAGCGCGCAATGCGGGGTGTTACGGGGCGCCTACAGTGGCCTGTTGGTCGCGCGGGGTGCCGTAATCATCCAGCCACTGGAACGTCACCTGGTTCGGCATCGATGCACCCGTCGGCAGCGCATAGTGCACCTGCTGGCCCGGGGCGATCATGTCCACGTCCACCTTGCGGCCGTCAGCCAGCGTCAGCGTGCTCAGCGTCACGTGGTAGGCAGTGGGGTTGGTGACCTGCAACGCATTGTCTGCACTGGACCATACCAGTGCTGCAGCGGCATCACGCGCTGCTCCTGGCAGACCCGCAGGCCGGTGGAACAGCTTCACCCGCGTGCGCACCGCGAACTGCAGCAGGTTCTTGCCCGCGGCATCGGCCGGTTTGGGTGGGATATCCAGCAGGTTGAAATAGAACACCGATTCGCGGTCGGTCGGCAGCGCCGGTTCCGACGGACGCGGCGCATACGTAATGCGGTAGGCCTGGCCCTGGTGGGCATTCAGCAGGCGCGGCTCGGCTGGCGTCAGCCGGAAGGGGGTTCGCACGTTCTCTGGACGCGCCTGGCTGTCACCATCGTCGATCCAGACCTGGGTCATTGCCGGTTGCCCGCCGGTATTGCTGGCCTTGATCGTGACGTCGCGGCCTTTCTGGGCGTCATGGACAATGCGGGTGCCCTGCAGGGTTACCGCTGCCGACGCGGGCAGGGACGCCAGGAAGACGGCCAGCGCGAAGGCCCCAGTCGATGCACGGGGTTTCATATGTCACCTCTCGATGGAAGGGATGACCAGCGGTGACGCCAGCCATCCCGGGGCGGCTCAGCGGTAAAGCACCACGAAGTCACCGGATGCATTGGCGATGCCGGCCGTAGCATCCTGTCCCGGCGACGCGTACCACGCGGAGTAGTCAAGCTGGCCGCTGCCATTGGCGGCGATGGTCACCCACTGGGTGGGGTCCTCACCGATCTTCTGCTGGACGCCGGCGGCGTCATACAGCGCGACGCCGACCTGGCGCGCGGTGGACGCCGCAGTCAATTTCAGATTGCCGGTGCTGCCATCCGGCGTACCGCCGAAGCGTACGCCCACGTCCTGCGAGGCGCCCGAACCGGTGCAATCCAGGCTGATGCTGAAGTTCTTCTGGCCCGCCCGCGTTGCAGCGTTCACCGATGCGAGGTCGACCTGACCCATCGCCACGGTGATCGTGCCGCCGGTGGATTGCACGGCACAGGTGGAGGTGAGCAGTTCACCGGTGATTTCCAGATTCTCGGCGAAGGCAGGAGCAGCGACGGCGGCCAGCAGCGACAGTGCAAGCAGGCGGATCTTCGGATTCATGAAGGTATCTCGTGTTGATGGAAAGGGCGTCACCCAGAGGCGAACGGCGGCAGTGTCTGCGAAACCCGGTACTGCGGACATGCAAGAAGTTGCAAAAGACCCTGGGCGACGATGGCTTTGAAATCATTCCGAAGGCGACGTTTCTGCATGTCGCACGGCCGGACCAGGCATTTCGACGTGTTCAACCGGTTGGGCTAGGACAAGTTGCGTCGCCCATCGTTTGCAATAAGTTGCATGGCCTGGGTGGCATCGCAGGCCTAGCCTCCCACTTCTCCCCATTGCACGACGTCCGGGTTCAGCCGGGCATTGCCATGCACCTGTCTGTTTCCGCCCCGCTTCGCACCCTGTCGGCAGCCATTGCACTGGTGTTGACCGCACCTGCATGGGCAGCGCCCGCGCCGGCCATCGAGTTCAGCGAGGGCTTCCTGCTCGGTGGCGACGCCATCGACATGTCACGCTATGCCAATGGCAATCCACTGCCCGCCGGTGACTACGCGGTGGAAGTGAACGTCAATGGCCAGTTTCTGCTGGCACGCGACATCTCCTTCGTCGCCTCCAGTGACCCGCACATCGCCACGGCCTGTCTGCCCGCCGAGCTGGTAGGCCATCTGTCGTTGAAGCCGGCCTATCTGGACGCATTGGCAGCACAGGACGCCACCTGTATGGATCTGCCGGCACTGGTTGAAGGCGCAACCGTGGCCTTCGACAGCAGCATCCTGCAGCTGGATATCAGCGTGCCGCAGGCCGCCCAGGCACAGCATGCGCGCGGGTATGTCGCCCCGGCGCAGCGCGACCGCGGCATCAACGCCGGGTTCATTGACTACAGTTTCAACCAGCACCGCAGCGATGGGCGCGACAACCGCTACCTGGGCCTGCGTGCCGGCCTCAACCTGGGCGCGTGGCGGTTGCGCCATCGTGCATCGGTGAACCAAGGCGAGCGCGGTACCCATCACGACGTGATCAGCAGCCACCTGCAACGCGACCTGCCAGACTGGAACAGCCAGCTGCTGCTCGGACAGGGCAATACCGGTGGCGAACTGTTCGACAGCGTGGCGTTCACCGGCGTGCGCATGGCCACCGACGAGCGCATGCTGCCCGATTCACTGCGCGGCTATGCACCGGCGGTACGCGGCATCGCCGAAGGCAATGCAGTGGTGCGCATTCACCAGAACGGCAACATCATCCACGAGGCCAACGTCGCGCCGGGTCCGTTCCTGATCGAAGACCTGTACCCGACCAACTTCGGTGGCGACCTGGTTGTCACCGTGACCGAAGCCGACGGCCGCGAACAGCGGTTCTCGGTCAGCTTTTCTGCGGTGCCACAGGCACTGCGGGTCGGCTCTTCCCGCTTCAGTGCCACGGCTGGCGTGCTGCGCGACGCCGGCGGCAACGTGGAGCCCCTGCGGTTTGCCGAAGGCACCTACGCGCGTGGCATCAGCAACCGCCTGACTCTGCTCGGCGGTGCGCAGGCGGGTGAGGCGTACCAGTCGGTGCTGGCCGGTGCAGCCATCAACACCGCGATCGGCGCCTTCGGTGCCGATGTGACCCACTCGCGCGCGCGTCTGCGCGGAGACGATGCGGTGACCGGCAACAGCATCCGCTTGAACTTTCAGCGCTACGTTGCACAAACAGGCACCAACGTCGGTCTTGCCGCCTATCGCTACAGCACGCGCGGCTACCTCACCCTCAACGATGCCGCGCGCGCGCACGACGATGCGTGGGGCTACAGCACGCGTGCGCGACAGCGCTACCAGGTCAATTTCACCCAGCGGCTTGGCGCGCGCAGCTCGGTGTACCTCAGCGGCGGCCATGTGGCTTACTGGGACAGCACGCAGCGGCAGAACGACTTTCAGCTCGGCTTCCAGAGCACGTTGGGCCGCGCCAACTACAGCCTGTCGGCAATGCGTTATCGCCTCGGTGACGGTCGCCAGGACACCCGCTACACCTTCACCTTCGGCGTGCCATTGGGGCGAAGCCCGAGTGCGCCACGTGCGACCACCCAGGTGGGCCATTCCGGCCAGGGTGGCAAGCTTCAGCTGGGGGTCGCAGGTGCGCTGGGCGAATCACGCGCACTGACCTACAGCGCCACGGCCAGCCGGTCGGCCGCCGAGTCGGGCAGCGTTGACACCTATGTTGCTTACCAGGGCGGCACCGTTGCGTTGAACGCGGGCTACAGCCAGGCCCAACGCTACCGCAGCCTCAACCTGGGGGCGGCTGGCAGCGTGGCGCTGCACGCGGGTGGCATCAACTTCGGTCCCGCGGTGGGCGAGGGCTTCGTGCTGGTCCAGGCCGAGGGCGCCGAAGGGGCGAAAGTGGGCTATGGCGACCCGATCCGTGTGGCCGGCAATGGCTACGCGTTGTTGCCGCATGTCAGCCCCTATCGCTGGAACCAGATCGACCTGGACCCGTCCGGCCTGCCGCTGGAAGTGGAGCTGCTGCAGACCTCCCAGCGCGTGGCGCCCACCGCGGGCAGCATCGTGCGGGTGGCGTTCACCGCGCGCCGCGAGCGCACGTTGTTCATCGACGCCACCGACGCCCTTGGGCAGCCGCTGCCGTTCGCGGCGCGGGTGGAGGGCGACGACGGGCGCACCATGGGCGCGGTCGGGCAGGGCGGGGTCATCCAGCTGCGCGGCGCGCAGGACAGCGGCACGCTGATCGTCGACCCCAATGGCCCGCACCGCTGCCGGCTGGAGTATCGCAGCCCCGAAGCACCCGACGCCTATGGCCTGTCCTGGACCCAGGCGATATGCCAGCCACAGCCGCGCCTGTCACCCGGGCTGCGCGCGGCGCTGGCCGTGCCGGAAGCCGGTGACAGGGATGTGTTGTCCGCATCTGCTGACGCCAGCCAGACCGGCATGACCACTCCCGATGTGTCCCACCGCTGATGTCTTCCACGCACCCACGAGGTTTCCGTATGTTCCGTTCGCTTCCCATCCGTTCCGTCGCCCACCTGGTTGTGTGGGGCGCATTGCTTGCCAGCGCGCCATCGGCATTTGCAGACACCGCCACGCTGACCATCAACGGCCGCGTACTGCCCGGCACCTGCACGCTGACAGCGCCTGCGATCACATTGGATCCGGTCAGGGCCAACGATCTTGTCCAGGGCGACAACCAGGTCAAGGCCGGGGCACTCAACTTCGCGGGCTGCGTAGGCGTCACCCGGGCCACGCTGTCGTTCGACGGCACCGCCGCCGATGGCGATGCCGAGCGCTGGAAGAACACCGCCAGTACCGGTCCCGCCGATGGCGTGTCGGTCGCATTGTTGGCCGGTGCAACGGGCACCACGTACCTGAAGCGCGGCGACAGCGGCATCGTGGTGCCGGTCACCGGTGCGACCGCCAGCTATGCGCTGCGCGCCGGCTACTACCTGCCGGTGCTGGGGGGGCTGACCGCCGGCGCGGTGCAGACCGAGATCACGGTGACGGCGGCCTACGACTGATGAGCGCTGCCAGTGTCCGTCAGCCGACAGCTTGTGCCAAGCGGCGCGTCCGCAACGGCGCCGCGCTGGTGGTGGCGCTGTTGTCACTCTCCCCGCTAGCCTCTGCCGGCTGCATCCGGCTTGCTCCCGGCGACCAGGACCTCACCGTCAGCCTCACGATGCCGAACCTGGATCTGCCGGACAGGCGATTGGCGGTGGTCAACAGCGGCTTTGTGACGGGGGGGTATCAGTGCGACAGTGGGCAGAACGCGTTTCTCACTGAGCTGCCGTTCAGCGGATTGACGTACGAGCGAGAGATTACGGACGCCGGGAGGACCTACAGCGTGTATAGCCTTGGGCCGCGCTCGCCGCTGATCGGCTTCGTGCATTTGGTGGACGCAGTTGACTCTAACGGTGGCCGCAGCCAAGACTCGGTGCCCGTGGGCAGGCGTCATCGCAATCCCGGCTTCGTGTCGCCCGCAACTGAAGGGGTCTCGGTCAACCTCGCCGTCGTGCTGTTCTTCCGCGGTGGGGCCATGGAGAGCATTCCGTTGACATCGCTGGGCACGGCGACCTCGTGGGACGAGAACGATCCTTCGCAGAGCATCCAGCACCACGTGAGCCTCGAGGTGAACGTGCCCACGCTGACCTGTACGCTGGCCGACAGTTCGCAATCGCTGGATCCGGTGTCGGCCGATCTTCTGGCGGCTGCGGGCAGTACGGCAGGGGAAAAGGCGGTGGCAGTGGCCATGACCTGCCCGAGTGCAAACGTGGATGTGGAGATGGTGCTGACCGATGCCAACGACGCCGGCAATGCTGGCAGCCTGCTGACGCCTGCGGGCGGGTCCGACGCAGGTGGCGTGCGGCTGGAGATGCTGCGCGCAGGCAACCCGGTGCAGTTCGGACAGCGTTGGCAGCACGGCTGGTCCAGCAAGGGCAGCCAGGACGTTCCCTTCACCGCGCGCTACAGGCGCACGGCCGATGCCCTGCAACCCGGGACGATCATTGGCGAGGCGGTGCTGACAGCGACCTACCGATGAAGGCGCGCCGCCGCGACATGGTGCTGCCATAGCGGGTAGGTGCGGGAGCCGCGCTGGGGTCGGCCGTGCAGGTTCACACCGGCGGCAGCACCTTGCCCGGGTTGAGGATGCCATCGGGGTCCAGCGCGTGCTTGATCGCCCGCATCGCTTCCAGCGTGGCCGGTGAAAAGGCCTGCGCCATGAAATCGCGCTTGGCCAGCCCGATGCCGTGCTCGCCGGACAACGTGCCGCCGAGCGCCAAGGTCAGCTCAAAGATCTTCGGCAGCGCGGCATGCGCGCGTGCGTTTTCGTCGGCGTCGTCGGGGTGGTACAGGATGTTGACGTGCAGGTTGCCGTTGCCCGCATGGCCGAAGGTGACGATGGTCAGCGTGTAATCGCGCGCCAGCGCCTGCACACCGGCCACCAGGTCGGGGATGCGCGACACCGGCACCACCACGTCTTCGTTGATCTTGCCCGGGGCGATGCTGCGCAGCGCGGGCGACAGCGCCTTGCGCGCGGCCCACAGTTTCTCGCGTGCGGCCCCTTCCATGGCCACGTCCAGCGCCAGCAGGCCGTCGCCCTCGGCGGCGGTGGCCAGTGCCTGCAGCAGGTAGGGCAGGGTGTCGTGGTCGCCGTCGGCTTCCACCAGCAGCATTGCGCCGGCCTCGGGCACGTCGGCGCCATTGCGACGCAGCAGCGCCAGGCTGCGCGCGTCCATGAATTCCAGCCGCGTGGGCACCACCGGTTGTGCCATCAGGCGCGACACGGCTGCGGCTGCGGCATCGGCATCGCGGTACAGCACGCGCAGCCCGGCCTGGGTGACCGGCAGCGGGGTGAGCTTGAGTGTGGCTTCCACGATCAGCGCCAGCGTGCCTTCGCTGCCCACCAGCAGGTGGGTGAGGTCGTAGCCGGTGGCGTCCTTGGTGTAGGCGCCGCCGCAATGGATGAGGTCGCCTGCGCCGGTGACCGCCACCAGGCCGAGCACGTTGTCGCGGCTGGTGCCGTACTTCACCGCGCGCGGGCCACCGGCGTTGCACGCCAGGTTGCCGCCGATGCTGCAGATGTCGGCGCTGGACGGGTCCGGTGCCCAGAACAGGCCGTGCGGCATCAGCGCCTGCTGCAGGTCGCCGTTGAGCACACCCGGTTCGACCACCGCGCAGCGGTTGCCGGGCTGGATGTCGACGATGCGCGCCATGCGCGCGAACGACAGCACGATGCTGCCGTTGACCGGTACCGCCGCGCCGGTGGTGCCGGTGCCCGCGCCGCGCGCCACCACGGCCACATGGTGCGTGCGGCAGGCGCGGACCAGCGCCACCACCTGCTCGCGGTCACGCGGAAACGCCACGCCGAGCGGCAGCTGGCTGCGCCAGGAGTTGTCCTGCGCGTGGGCGGCCAGCACCGCGTCATCGGTGCGCCAGCCGTCGTCGCCCAGCAGGGCATGCACGGTGGACAGAAAGGCAGCGGGCAGGGCGGGGGTGGTCGACATCAGGCGTTCCGGGAATTCACAGGGGCGCGTTGGATCAGCCTCCAGCCGATCACGGCGGCGGCCAGCGGCAACCACACCCAACGCAGTTCAGACACAACAGTGGCCAGGCCGCGCGCGCTGAAGAACTGCGCGGCGAACGGCGACACACGGATCGGGCGCCACGGCGCGAACAACCGCTCGCCACTCCATGGCCACCACAGGGCAACACCCAGCCCGCCGGAGGTGAACGCGTCCAGCAGCGGGTGCGACAGCGCACTGATGCCAACGAACGCGGCGGCCTGTACTGCACTGGCGCGCAGGCGCGTGTGCAGTACCGCAGCGAGCACGGCCAGCACCGCAGCGAACACGATCGAATGACTGGCCCCACGATGACCAAAGCTGTCGGCATAGGGAATGTGCAGCGCGAAGGCCAGCACATCGGCGTCCGGCAGCATCGCTGCGATCACGCCGGCGGCCAGCAACGGCGCAGAGATGCGCCCGCGATCGGACGCACACCACAGCGCCAACGGAATTGCCGCATGCGTGAACACACTAGGCATGCGCCACGCCCCCGGCCGCTGGCCGGCGCAAGGCAATGCCGGAGTCACCCACATCCCACCGCCCCGTAGCGCCGGGCTCTGCCCGGCTGCACGCCATCCCCGAATCACGCACATCCCACCGATCCATCAGCAATCCTCCAGCCGGAATGCATCGCGCAGCCAGTTCAACTGCGGCGGTTCCCCCCAGGCATCGATCACATCGAACCGGCAAGGCCGCGTCGCCAGGGCCGGGTGAGACGACAGAAACAGCTGCGCGGCCAGCACCAGCTTGCGCCGTTTGCGCAGGTCCACCGATGCCGCGCCGCCGCCAAACCCGGCACTCGCGCGGTAGCGCACTTCCACGAACACCGTGGTGTCGCCGTCGCGCATGACCAGGTCCAGTTCACCGCCGCGATAGCGCGCGTTGGCGCTGATCGGCTGCAACCCGGCGTTGCACAGGTACGCCTGCGCGGCAGCTTCCACCGCCGCGCCCCGCTGTGCCCGCGCGGTTGGCATGGGGCTTAGTTGGCGCTGGCGATCGGCATCGGCCGGCCGCCGCTGAAGGTCGACCAGGCCGGCACGCGCAGCACGTTGCCGTTGCTGTCCAGGAACAGCGTGCCGGTGGCGCCGGGCAGGCCGCCTTCGTTGGCCATCTTGTCCAGGTAGGCGCTGATCTTCCACGCATCGAACCCGAACGCGAACAGGCGGCCGGCCGCGCCACGCGCGGTGGGCAGAATCTGCCCGGCGGTGCTGGCCGACGGCAGGCCCGGCACGCCACGCACGTTCCACGCTTCGTTGGGGTACACGATGCCGTCCAGGGCCATGTCTTCTTCGGCCTTGCCGGCGCCCACGGTGAGCTGCGAGGTGCCCACGCGGGTGGCGCCACCGGCGCCGGCCAGTGCCAGCTGCGGGGCCAGCGCGCGCGCCTGCGGGGCCTTCACCGCCAGCAGCACGCCATCGACGGCGCCGGCATTGCGGATCTGCGCGTCGATGTTGCCCACGGTCTCGCCCACGCCGATGCTGGCCACCACCTGGCCGCCACGCTGGGCGAAGCGCTCGCGGAACGCGGCGGCGGCACGGCGGCCGTTGTCGTCATTGCTGTGCACCACCAGCACCTTGCTGCGCTCGCGGCCACGCAGGTATTCGGCGGCGATGATGCCGTCGTCTTCCGGGGCCAGCGAGAAACCGGCGCTGCCGGCCGGCGGGCTGCTCTTGCCGCGGTTCAGCGCCAGCACCGGCACCGGCAGCTGGGCGCGGCCGAACACCGCGTCCACTTCGTCGCGGCCCAGCGGGCCGACCACGAAATCGACCCCGGCATTGACCGCCTTGTCGTAGGCGGCTACGGCACCGGCGGCAGTGCCGGCGGTATCGATGAACTGGATGTCCGGGCGGCGGCGGCTTTCACCGTAGTAGCCACTGAGCAGGCCGTCGCGCACCGGCTGCGCGGCCGTGGCCAAGCGGCCGCTGAGCGGCAGCAGCACGGCCATCTTCACCGGCGGGCGGTAGCCATCGCTCATGGCCGGCGGGCGTTTGCTGGTGTCAAACTGCAGGGCCTGTTCGCGATCGAACGGACGCGGCAGCGGCAGGCCACGCGCGATCAGGGCGCGGCCGGCGAAGTTGTACAGCGGCTCGTTGGCCGGCAGCGCGGCGGCGCGGGCGCGCAGGGTGGCATCGTCGAGCGTGCCCAGCACGCTGGCGATGGCCTGCTGGTTGTCGATGCGGGCCTGGCCGGTGAGCGCGGCATGCGCGCGGGCGCGTTCCTGCGCGGCGCCGAACAGGTCGCCGGTGGCCTGCAGCGCGTTGGCGCGGGCCAGCTGCCAGCGGGTGCGCAACGGCGGGGCGACGTTGTCGGCCGATTCCTTCAGCAGCGCCAGTGCCTGCGCCGGCTGCTTGTCGGCCAGCGCCAGTTCGGCACTGGTGAGGTGGTAGCGCTGCAGGCTGGCGCCGTTGAGCTGGCGCGGGGTGATCTGTGCCAGCAGGGTGCGTGCGCGGGCGGCGTCGCCGGCTTCGTGCCAGGCGAACGCGGCGTCGGCCAGTGCGGCGGCGCGGGCGGCGCCCTTGAGCGTGTTGGCCAGCGCTTCCAGCTGCACGGCCGCATCGCGCGGTTTGCCTTGATCGATCAATGCCAACGCCTGGGCCTGCGCCGGCGATTCGGGCGCGCTGGTCAGGCTCGTCGTGGCGCAGCCGGCAAGCAGCAGCAGCGACAACGACAGGGCGGAGATCCGTGCGACGGGCTTGTTCATGATCAGGTCCATTCGATGGGGGCAGCGGCCGTGGCCGGGGAACGGTACGATTCTACCCTTGACCCACGAGTGCCGTTGCGATGAGTGCTGTCCCCACGCTGTATGTCGTTGCCACCCCGATCGGCAACCTGGCCGACCTGACACCGCGGGCGCAGGACGTGCTGCGCTCGGTGGCGGCGATCTGCGCCGAAGACACCCGCCGCAGCGGCCAGTTGCTGGCCCACTTCGGCATCCAGCAACCGCTGGTGGCCCTGCACGACCACAATGAAGAAGCGTTGGCGCAGCGCATCGTGGCCCGCCTGCAGGCCGGCGAATCGCTGGCGCTGGTCAGCGATGCCGGCACCCCGCTGGTGAGTGACCCGGGCTACCGCCTGGTGCGCGCCGCCCGCGAGGCCGGCATCCGGGTCAGCCCGGTGCCGGGCGCCTGCGCGGCCATTGCCGCGTTGAGCGTGGCTGGCCTGCCCAGCGACCGTTTCACCTTTGAAGGCTTCCTGCCGGCCAAGGGCTCGGGCCGCCGCGAGCGCCTGCAGGGCCTGGCCGCGGAAACCCGCACGCTGGTGTTCTACGAATCCTCGCACCGCATCACCGAATCGCTGGCCGACATGGTGGCCACCTTCGGCGCCGAGCGCCCGGCGGTGCTGGCGCGCGAACTGACCAAGCTGTTTGAAACCGTGCTCGACGGCACCTTGGCTTCGCTGCTGCAGCAGGTGGAAGCCGACGACAACCAGCGCAAGGGCGAGTTCGTGGTGATGGTCCAGGGCGCCGCCGACGACGAGCAGGCCCAGCTGGCCGCCGGCCGCCGCCTGTACGCCAAGCTCAGCGAACACCTCCCGCCGTCGACCGCAGCCAAGCTCGCCGCCGAGATAACCGGTGCCCCCAGAAAGGCGTTGTACGGCAGTTGATCGCCCCACGTGGGCGGGTGGAGCCACCCCATGGGTGGCTGCACGTGCTGCCGGAAAAGGTAGAGCCACCCCACGGGTGGCTGCACGCGGTGCCAAAACGTAACGCAGCCACCCATGGGGTGGCTCTACCGGATGTGCAGGCCAAGCACGCCGCGCAGGCGCGCGGTTCACAGCAGCCGGGCAGAGCCCGGCTCTACGGGCCGTCTTCGATCAAGGACATGCATCTGCATGACGTCATGTAGCCCCCTTTAGTAAATGGGGCGCGGCGAAAGGAATCGCAGGAGCGATTCCTAACGTTGAATCGCAACGGCCCGGAGGGCGCCCGCCAGGACGGCGGGCGTACAGCCGCGGGGAATTGGGCGCTGGTGGCCCGGGGCCCAAGGTTTGCGCTGCAAACCTTGGGGCTTTTTTCGTCATGACGAAAAAAGCGGCGGAGCCGGCCGATAAGCCGGGTTTTGTCGTGGACAGTCATTCCTCTAGGCGCTACGTCACCGCAGCGCTCAAGCAACCTACCCGGACCCGACGCGGGCCACGCCATTAGGTCCCTATTTGGTCTTGCTCCAGGTGGGGTTTGCCGTGCCGGTCTGTTGCCAGACTCGCGGTGCGCTCTTACCGCACCATTTCACCCTTACCGGCTTCCCGAAGGAAACGTAGGCGGTATCTTTCTGTTGCACTTTCCGTCGGCTTGCGCCGCCCAGGCGTTACCTGGCACCTTGCCCTATGGAGCCCGGACTTTCCTCGGCATCCGCAAGGGATGACGCGACTGTCTGGCCGACTCCGCCGCGCGCATTGTCCCACATCCCGGCGTGCGGAGGGCGGGCGATCACCCCGGCGTTCGGTATTGCCCGGCCGAGATGAACTGCGCGAAGCGCTCGCACCACACCACCACGGTGGTGAATTCCTCCACGTCCACGCCCGGTGGCACCTCGACCAGGAACCGGTTGAACGTCTTCACCTCGCCAATGCGAACCGCATCGGCCTTGATCCGTTCAAACCCGGCCTTGGTGTCGACGAACTCGCGGGTCAGGTACACCTTGTAATCCGGGCCCGGGGCGATCTTGCCGGTGAAGGCGACCTGGGTGGCGCTCACGCTCAGCGCGCCATCGGCCCAGTGCAGCGCATCGCTGCCCTTCTGGTCGCGGTGGAAGGTGGCGTGGTAGCGGGCCTGCTCCATCGCGGCCTGTACCTGTTGCACCGGCGGATCGTCGGGAGCGGTCAGGATCGGCAGGAAGTACACGCCCAGGCCGAAGCCCACGGCAAGGACCAGCAGATGGCTGGCCAATAGAAAGAGGATGCGTCGCATGCGGGGCTCGGGTCCGAAGAGGGCGCGGCGAAGGTGCCGTCCGCCCCATCCTCATTGCGGGATGCGCAGGGTCAAGCCACGGTCGATGCCGGTTCCGGCCATGGCCGACGCCCGCCCGGGCCCAGCCCGGCGTCATGGCCTGAAAACCCTTGCGGCGCAACGCGTTAAACTTCGGTGAACACCTTCAATCGCGGCTGAAGTGCCCCGTCGCACACCGGCGAAAACGGGCTCGTCGCGTCATATCCCCGCAGCTGGCGCCGTAACCGCCAGCCGCGTCTCGCCGATGCAGCTGCCGTCCGGCCCGAACCGGCGCTCGTGGATGAAGCCCTCGCCGTCGGCATCCAACGCGATCAGCGTGCTGGCGCGGGTGCCGTACTCGGGGCTGCGGATGAATGCCGCGCTCAGCCAGCGCTCGCGCTCCAGGCCGATGCCGGTGTCGGGCAGGGCGCTGTCGTCGGCCCGGGTTTCATCGGCCAGCGCCGCCCACAGTGGGGCCAGGTCGTCGCTGCCGCTGGCGATCCAGCCCTGCACGGCGGCGTTCAAACGCGCGGTCTTGGGCCACGGCGCATCCAGCGGCCCGTTGGACATGCCGTGCACGCCGGGCGCCAACGCCTGCCGGCCCGCCGGGTGGTTGCCCAGGAACTCGCAGCTGTCGCGGTCGGCCAGCAGCAGATTGAACGGGGCGAAGGTGGCGGCGCGGGCGGCCAGCGCATCGGCGAAGCGGGCGGCCGGGGCGGTGTCACGCAGATAGTCGGCCACCAGTGCGCCGCGGGAGGGGCCGGTCTGGCGGGCCAGCGGGTCGCGCACGTTGGTCACCACCGCCATGCGGCCGCCGGGTCCGACCCCGGCCCAGGTGCCGCCCGAGCGCAGGTCGCGTCCGGCCAGCAGCCCGTGGTCGGGCGCCGGCCAGGCCGCCAGCGCGGCGGTGGGGCGGGCGTGGAACTCGTCGCGGTTGCCGGCCATCAGCAGCTGCCAGCGGGGGTGGGTCTTCCAAGCAAGGGCAAGCAGGCACATGGCCGGCATTGTGCCGGGTTTGCGCAAGGCCAGGCCAATGGCGACGGGCGTTGGCATGAATACGCGCCTATGTTTCACGCCCTCTACACGGGCCTGAACTTCGCCCCAATCTCAAAAAATGAGACGAAACAGCAACTTGTGGATAAGCCTTGAACAAGTCTCTAAACATTGCTGCAAGCCCTTGATGTTCAAAGTGATTTCCCGCTCGCAAAGTTGTTGACAACCCAATCGGCACTGCTAAGGTGGGCAACAGAGGCAAAACCGGGTTTTTTGTGGTTTTTCGTGGTTCAATGTTTCATCCGGGCGAAGGAAAGGTGCACGCGTCGTGTTTCAGGGCGAGACGGCCATCACGGTTGACGATAAAGGACGCATGGCGGTTCCCACCGCGCATCGTGACCTTGTCGCGCGTGTGAGCAACAACCGCCTGGTCCTGACCTACAACCCCTTCGAGTCCGGCTGCCTGTGGCTGTATGCCGAAACCGAGTGGGAACGGGTCCGCGACGACGTCATGGCCAAACCCAACACACAGCGCGTCGTGCGTCTGCTGCAACAGAAGCTGGTCGGTTCGGCCGCGCATCTGGAGCTGGACGGCAACGGCCGCATCAGTATTCCTGCCAGCCACCGCGGTGCCGTTGGCATTGAAAAGAAGGCGGTTCTGCTCGGCATGGGCGACAAATTTGAATTGTGGAGCGAGCAGGCACATCGCGCGTTGATCCAGCAGACGTTGTCTGACGGGGATCTGGGCGATGGGTTGCTCGACCTGAAGTTGTGAGCCGGGGTGCCCGGATGCGCGGAGCAGCGCAGACCGGTCACCTTCCGGTGTCGCAGTCGCCGGCGGGGCACCTGCCGGTTCTGTACACGCAGGTCCTGGACGGCCTGAGGGTGATCGAAAACGGTACGTATCTCGATGGCACGTTTGGTCGTGGCGGTCACGCCCGCGGCGTGCTCGAGCAACTCGGTCCCGGAGGCCGGCTGCTGGTCATGGACAAGGATCCTGAAGCGATTGCGGTAGCCGAGCGCGATTTCGCGCCGGACCCGCGCGTCTCGATCTTCCGGGGCAGCTTCGCCGACCTGCTGCACTGGGACGCCACCGCCGACGGCCTGGATGGCGTGCTGTTCGACCTGGGCGTGTCCTCGCCGCAGCTGGACGTGGCCGAGCGTGGTTTCAGCTTCGGCAAGGACGGCCCGCTGGACATGCGCATGGACCCGGACAGCGGCGAAAGCGCGGCGCAGTGGCTCAACCGTGTTGAAGAACGCGAGCTGATGGACGTGTTGTGGACCTACGGCGAAGAGCGCCAGGGCCGCCGCATCGCCAAGGCCATCGTGGCTCGCCGCGACAAGCAGCCCTTCACCCGCACCGCCGAACTGGCCGAGCTGATCGCCTCGGTGATGCCGCGTGGCAAGGACAAGATCCACCCGGCCACGCGCAGCTTCCAGGCCATCCGCATCCACATCAACCGTGAACTGGCCGACCTTGAGGCGGGCCTGGACGCGGCGATGGCGCGGCTCAAGCCCGGTGGCCGGCTGGCGGTGATCAGCTTCCATTCGCTGGAAGACCGCATCGTCAAGCAGTTCATGAACCGCCACGCCAAGGCCCCGCCGAGCAATCGCCGGCTGCCCGAGCTGGCCGCGTTCGTGCCGACCCTGGACCTGCACGGCGGCGCCATCAAGGCCGAGGACGACGAGCTGGCGGTCAACCCGCGCTCGCGCAGCGCCGTGCTGCGCGTTGCCGAAAAGCGCGAGGTGGCCGGGTGAGTCGCCTGCTGCTCATCGTGCTGCTGGCCTGCACCGTCGCCTCGGCGATCGGGGTGGTGTTCATGCGCCACCGCCACCGCCAGACCTTCATCGAGCTGTCCAAGGTCGAGCGTGCGCGTGATGAGCTCAACATTGAATTCGGCCGCCTGCAGCTGGAGCAGGCGACCCTGGCCGAGGCCACCCGGGTTGACCGCGTGGCCCGCGAGAAGCTGGGTATGAAGTTCCCGGAAGCGGCGGACGTGGTGGTGATCCGGCCATGAATAAATCCGGTCGCAACCGCACCCGCAACAGTTTCAACCTGCGCCAGCGCCTGAAGTGGGTGGGTCTGGCGCTTGGGCTGTGCTCGGTCTCGCTGGTCGGCCGTGCCGCCTACGTGCAGATCATCAACAGCGATTTCTACCAGCGCCAGGGCGAAGCCCGGTACCTGCGCGAGCTGCCGATCAACACCTCGCGCGGCATGATCACCGACCGCAACGGCGAGCCGGTGGCGGTGTCCACCCCGGTCGCCTCGATCTGGGTCAACCCGCAGGAACTGCTGCGCGCGCCCGACCGCATTCCGGAGCTGGCCACCGCGCTGGGCATGCCGCTGGATGAGCTGACCTCCAAGCTGTCGCAGAAGTCGGACAAGGAATTCATGTACCTGCGCCGCCGGATCAACCCGGACGACGCGGAGAAGGTGGTGGCCCTGAAGATCCCGGGCGTGGCCTCGCAGCGCGAGTTCCGCCGCTTCTACCCGCAGGGTGAGGCGATGGCGCACGTGCTGGGCTTCACCAACATCGACGACCGCGGCCAGGAAGGGCTGGAGCTGGCCTTCGACGAATGGCTGCGCGGCAAGGCCGGCGCCAAGCGGGTGATCCGCAACCGCAAGGGCGACACGGTGGAGAGCGATCTGCTGCGCGCCGCCGAGCCGGGCAAGGACCTCACCCTCAGCATCGACCGCCGCATCCAGTTCCTGGCCTTCAAGGAACTGCGCAACGCGCTGATCGCCAACAAGGCGGCCGGCGGTTCGATGGTGATCATGGACGTGGCCACCGGCGAGATCCTGGCCATGGTCAACCTGCCTACCTACAACCCCAATTCGGTCGGCGGCGCTGCCCCGGACACCCGCCGCAACCGCGCGGTGACCGACCTGGTCGAGCCCGGCTCGACCATGAAGCCGCTGACCATCGCCTCGGCGCTACAGTCCGGCGTGGTCACCAAGGACACCACGGTGGATACCAACCCGGGCTACATGGCCGTGGGCCGGTTCACCATCAAGGACGTGCCGCGCAACAACGGCGTGCTCAATGTCACCGGCGTGATCACCCGCAGTTCGAACATCGGCGCGGCCAAGATCGCCGCCAAGATGCCCGACCAGGTGTTCTACGACCACGTCCACAGCTTCGGCTATGGCGTGTCCCCGCACAGCGGTTTTCCCGGTGAGTCGGCCGGCGTGCTGAAGCGGCCTGGCCGCTGGGACGGTGCCACCAAGACCACCATGTCCTACGGCTATGGTCTGAATGTCACGCCGCTGCAGATCGCCACCGCGTATTCGGCGCTGGGCAACGGCGGCCGTCTGATCGCGCCGACCTTCGTCAAGGGCCAGCGCAACGAAGGCAAGCAGATCATCGACCCCAACATTGCCAAGGATGTGGTGGCGATGATGGAAACGGTGGTCACCCAGGGCGGCGCCAAGCAGGCGGCCGTGCTGGGTTACCACGTGGCCGGCAAGACCGGTACCGCGCGCAAGGCGGGCCCCGGCGGTTACGAGCGCGGGCATTACAACGCGCTTTTCGCCGGCGTGGTGCCGGCGACCAATCCGCGCTTTGCCACGGTGATCGTGATCAACGACCCGCAGGCCGGCAAGTACTACGGCGGCCTGGTGTCCGCGCCGGTGTTCCACAACGTGATGGAAGGCGCGCTGCGCCTGATGGACGTGCCGCCGGACGACATCGAGTCGTGGCTGGCGGCGCAGCAGTCCGGAAAGCTGGGGCATACCACCTCGTCGTTGCCGGTGCCGCCGCCGGAAACGGTGATCGCCCCGGATGCCGCCGCCGAATTCGATGCCGCGCTGCCCAGCGCGCACGCCACGGTGCCGCCCGCGCAGGGAGGCACCCAATGAGCCAGACGATGTTGCTTTCGCAGTTGATCCCCGATGTGGCGCTGAGCCACGACCCGTCCATCACCGGCCTGGTGCTGGACAGCCGCGCCGTGCGCCCGGGCGATGCCTTCGTGGCGATCGCCGGCTTCGGCGCGCATGGCCTGGGCTTCGTCGCACAGGCGCAGGCCAATGGCGCCGGCGCGATCCTGTTCGAGCCGCCAGCACCGGCCGAGCTGCCGGCCCCGGCCGACGCCATCGCCGTGCCCGGCCTGCGTACGCGCATGGGCGCGATGGCCGACCAGTTCCACGGCCATCCGTCGCGCGCGATGACGATGGTGGGCGTGACCGGCACCAACGGCAAAACCTCCACCGTGCAGCTGCTGGCCCAGGCCTGGCACCTGCTCGGCACCGCCAGTGGCAGTATCGGCACCCTCGGCGTGGGTCTGTATGGCCACGTGGTGCCAACCGGCTTCACCACGCCGCTGGTGCTGCAGATGCATGAAGTGCTCGCGCAGCTGCGCGACGATGGCGCGCGCGCGGTGGCAATGGAAGTCAGCTCGCACGCGCTGGACCAGGGCCGCGTGGATGCCGTGCACTACGACGTGGCGGTGTTCACCAACCTCACCCGCGATCATCTCGATTACCACGGCGACATGGCGCAGTACGGCGCGGCCAAGGCCAAGCTGTTCCACCGCGATGGCCTCAAGGCCGCGGTGGTCAACCTGGACGACAGCTTCGGCAGCGAACTGCTGCGCACTGTCGGTGCCTCGGTACGCCAGATCGGGCTGAGCTCGCGCGGCGCACAGCAGGCCACCCTGCGCGCTGATTCGCTGATGCTGGACGGCCGCGGCATCGCCTTCGACCTGGTGGTCGATGGCGCGCGCTACCCGGTGCAGTCGCCGCTGCTGGGCCGCTTCAACGTGGACAACCTGCTGGCCGTGGCTGGCGCACTGTATGCGCTGGACCATGCACCGGCCGCGATCGCCGCGCTGCTGTCGCAGCTGCAGCCGATTGCCGGGCGCATGAACCGGCTCGGCGGCGAGCACGGCCTGCCCACCGTGGTGGTCGACTACGCCCACACCCCCGACGCGCTGGAACAGGCGCTGGCCAGCCTGCACGATCACCTGGCCGGGCGCCTGGTCTGCGTGTTCGGCTGCGGCGGCGAGCGTGACACCGGCAAGCGGCCGCAGATGGCCGCCATTGCCGAGCGCGGCGCCAACGTGGTGATCGTCACCGACGACAACCCGCGCGGCGAAGACGGCGACGTGATCGTGGCCGACATCGTGGCCGGGCTGTCCAATCCCGCTGCCGCCCTCGTGCAGCGCGACCGCGCCGCCGCCATCGCCACCGCGATCGGCCTGGCCGGTGCCGGCGACATCGTGCTGATTGCCGGCAAGGGCCACGAGCCCTACCAGGAAGTGCACGGTATCCGGCACGCCTTCGACGACACCGAGGTGGCCGGCCGCGTGCTGGCCGCGCGTGCCGCGCAGGAGGTCGCAGAATGAAGCGCACCCCGCTGTCGCTGATCGCACATTGGGCCGGTGGCGAGATCCATGGCGACGACACCGCCATCGACGCCATCAGCAAGGACACCCGCACGCTCGCCCCGGGCAGCCTGTACGTGGCGCTGCGTGGCGACCGTTTCGACGGCCATGATTTCGCCGCCGATGCCGTCGCGCGCGGTGCCTCGGCGATGCTGGTCGAGCGCCTGCTGGACGTGGCGCTGCCGCAGATCCTGGTGGCCGACACCCAGCACGCGCTGGGCCGCATCGCCCATGGCATGCAGCGCGACCGCGCCGCCGGTGTGTTCGCCATCACCGGCAGCAACGGCAAGACCAGCGTCAAGACGCTGCTGCTGGCGATCCTGCAGCAGGTCGCACGCGAAGAACACAAGGTGGTGTACGCCAACCCGGGCAATCTCAACAACGAGATCGGCCTGCCGCTGGCGGTGCTGGATGCCCCCGAAGACGCCGATTTCGCCGTCTACGAGATGGGCGCCGGCAAGCCGGGCGACATTGCCTACCTGACCGACATCGTGCGCCCGCGGTACGCGCTGGTGAACAACATCGCCCCGGCCCACCTGGAGCGGATGGGCAGCCTGCAGGGCGTGGCCACCACCAAGGGTGCGATCTACGCGGCGCTGCCGGCCGATGGCGTGGCGGTGATCAACGCCGACGACGCCTTCGGCATCTGGTTCGAGCAGCACATCGTGGGCCAGCCGCCGCGCTGCCGCGTGCTGCGCTACGGCCTGGACCACAGCGCCGACGTGAGCGCGCTGGCCATCCGTCCGAGCGCCACCGGGAGCCAGTTCCTGCTCACGGTGAAGCCCGCGCCGCGCATGGATGCGCAAGTGGTGCGGTCGCAGGATGCGATGGAGCACCAGGTGGAAATCGCGCTGGCCCTGCCGGGTCGCCACAACATCAGCAACGCGCTGGCCGCCGCTTCGCTGGCGCTGGCCGCCGGCATCGGCCTGGACCAGATCGCGCTGGGCCTGGCCCGCGCCGAACCGGTGCCGGGCCGCCAGGTTGCGCACCAGCTGCCCAACGGCGCGGTGCTGATCGATGACAGTTACAACGCCAATCCCGGCTCGCTGGCCGCGGCGATCGACGCGCTGGCCGGCGGCAAGGACGAAGGCTGGCTGGTGCTGGGCGACATGCGCGAACTGGGCCCGGACGGCCAGGCGCTGCATGCCCAGGCCGGTCGCCGCGCACGCGATGCCGGGATCAAGCGCCTGTACACGCTGGGGCCGCTGAGCGCCGCCGCATCGAGCGCCTTCGGCGACGGCGGCCGGCACTTCCAGGACCACGACACGCTGGCCGCCGTGCTTGCCTCCGACCTGCATGCTGGCGTGCGCTGCCTGGTCAAGGGCTCGCGCGGCAGCGCCATGGACAAAATTGTGAAAGCGCTGTTGGCGCGAGGAGAGGAAACCCCCCATGTTGCTTGAACTGGCCCGATGGTTGCAGCAATTGGAGAGCCTGTTCGGGCTGTTCGGCTATCTGACGCTGCGCGGCATTCTTGCCGCGCTGACCGCGCTGTTCCTGTCGCTGTGGCTGGGCCCGGCGATGATCCGCAAGCTGGCCCAGTTCAAGGGCGGCCAGCCGATCCGCACCGACGGCCCGCAGACCCACTTCTCCAAGGCCGGCACGCCGACCATGGGCGGCTCGCTGATCCTGCTCACCATCACCTTGTCGGTGCTGCTGTGGGCCGACCTGCGCAACCGCTACGTGTGGGTGGTGCTGGCAGTGATGCTGTGCTTCGGCGCCATCGGCTGGTACGACGACTGGATCAAGATCGTGCGGCGCGACCCGAACGGCCTGAAGTCGCGCTGGAAGTACCTGCTGCAGTCCATTTTCGGCCTGGCCGCCGGTCTGTTCCTGTTCTACACCGCCGACGTGCCGGCCGCGCTGACCTTCTACATCCCGATGTTCAAGTCGGTGGCGCTGCCGCTGGCCGGGATCAGCTTCGTGGCCATTGCCTACTTCTGGATCGTCGGCTTCTCCAACGCGGTCAACCTGACCGACGGCCTGGACGGCCTGGCGATCATGCCGACCGTGCTGGTGGCCTGCGCGCTGGGCGTGTTCGCCTATGCGTCGGGCAACGTGGTGTTCTCCAACTACCTGCAGATTCCGCAGATTCCCGGGGCCGGTGAACTGGTCATCATCTGCGCGGCCATTGCCGGTGCGGGCCTGGGCTTCCTGTGGTTCAACACCTACCCGGCCATGGTGTTCATGGGCGACATCGGCGCCCTGGCGCTGGGTGCGGTGCTGGGCACCATCGCGGTGATCACCCGCCAGGAGCTGGTGCTGGTGATCATGGGCGGCGTGTTCGTGATTGAAACGCTGTCGGTGATGATCCAGGTCGCCTCGTTCAAGCTGACCGGCAAGCGCGTGTTCAAGATGGCGCCCATCCACCACCACTTCGAGCTGAAGGGCTGGCCCGAGCCGCGCGTGATCGTGCGCTTCTGGATCATCTCGGTGGTGCTGGTGCTGATCGGCCTGGCCACGTTGAAGGTCCGCTGATGAACGACCTGTCGCGCCAGGCAACCCGCCTTGAAGCCATCGGAGGCCACTTCGACAAGTGGCTGCTGGGCGCGATCATCGCGCTCACCGGGCTGGGCGTGGTGATGGTCGCGTCGAGCTCGATCGCCTTGATGAGCAGTCCGTTCTACTACCTCAACCGCCACCTGATCTTCCTGGCCATCGGCATCGTGCTGGCGGGCATCGCCATGCGCACCGAGCTCAAGAGCATCGAGCAGTACAACCAGGTGCTGCTGCTGGGCTGCTTCGCGCTGCTGGTGGTGGTGTTCGTGCCCGGCCTGGGCAGCAGCGTCAACGGCGCCCGGCGCTGGATCAACCTGGGCATCTCCAAGTTCCAGACCGTTGAAGCGGTCAAGGTGCTCTACATCGTGTGGTTGTCCAGCTACCTGGTGCGCTTCCGCGACGAGGTCAACGCCACATGGCCGGCGATGCTCAAGCCGCTCGGCGTGGCCGGCGCGCTGGTGGTGCTGCTGCTGCTGCAGCCCGACTTCGGTTCGTCCACGCTGCTGCTGGCCATCACCGCCGGCATGCTGGTGCTGGGCGGCGTCAACATGCCGCGCATGTCCATGCCGGTGATCATCGGCATGGTGGGCATGAGCGCGCTGGCGATCATCGAACCCTACCGCATGCGCCGCATCACCTCCTTCCTGGACCCGTGGGCCGACCAGCAGGGCGACGGCTACCAGCTGTCCAACGCGCTGATGGCCGTGGGCCGCGGCGAGTGGACCGGCGTGGGCCTGGGCAACTCGGTGCAGAAGCTGTACTACCTGCCCGAAGCGCATACCGACTTCATCTTCTCGGTCACCGCCGAGGAGCTGGGCTTCATCGGCACCTGCCTGATCATCGCGCTGTACGCACTGCTGGTGGGCCGCACCTTCTGGCTGGGCATGCGCTGCGTGGAGATGAAGCGCCACTTCTCCGGCTACATCGCCTTCGGCATCGGCCTGTGGATCAGCATGCAGAGCTTCGTCTCGATCGGGGTCAACCTGGGCATCCTGCCGACCAAGGGCCTGACCCTGCCGCTGATTTCCTCCGGTGGCTCCAGCGTGCTGATGACCTGCGTGGCGATGGGACTGCTGCTGCGCGTGTCCTACGAACTGGATCGCGCCGAGCGCCGCCAGGCGGTGCGCATGGGCGCGGCCGAAGGCGACGAACCGATGGACGCCGAGCCGGGCAGGGGCGCCAGTGCCTCGTCCGTGGCCGCCGCCATGCAGGACACCAAGGCCCATGACGGCAGCCCGCGTGATGGCCTGCCGCGTGACAGCGCCTCGCGTGGCACCAGCCGCATGCAGCAGCGCATCGAACCAACCCTGGGGAGGATGGGATGAACACTCAACCCACTTCCTCCGAGCGCCCGGTGATGATCATGGCCGGCGGTACCGGCGGCCACATCTTCCCCGGCCTGGCCGTGGCCAAGGTGCTGCGTGCGCGCGGCATTCCGGTGACCTGGCTGGGCAGTGACGGCGGCATGGAAACACGCCTGGTGCCGCAGCACGACATCCACATCGACACGCTGGCCATCAGCGGCCTGCGCGGCAAGGGCAAGCTGGCCCTGCTCGGCGCGCCGGGCCGCCTGTTGCGCGCGGTGCGCGCGGCCGGCTTCCTGATCCGCGACCGCCAGCCGCGTGCGGTGGTGTCCTTTGGCGGCTTTGCGTCCGGTCCTGGTGGCCTGGCCGCGCGCCTGCACGGGCTGCCGCTGCTGGTGCACGAACAGAACCGCGCGCCGGGCCTGACCAACCGCGTGCTGTCGCGCTTCGCGCGCCGCGTGCTGACCGGCTTCCCGGGCAGCTTCGCCCAGCGCGAAGAGGCCGTGGGCAACCCGGTACGTGCCGAGATCGCCGCGATCGCGCCGCCCGACGTGCGCCTGGCCCACCGCCAGGGGCCGCTGCGCCTGCTGGTGCTCGGCGGCAGCCAGGGCGCGCGCGTACTCAACAACGCCGTGCCGAAGGCGCTGGCCGCACTGGGCAGCGCTGTCGCCATCGACGTCCGCCACCAGAGCGGCGAGAAGCTGCATGGGGAAGCCGTCAGCGCCTACCAGGCCGCCGGTGTCACCGCGCGCGTGGATGCGTTCATCGCCGACATGGCCGAGGCATTCGCCTGGGCCGACCTGGTGGTGTGCCGTGCCGGCGCCTCGACCCTGGCCGAGCTGTGCGCGGTGGGCGTGGGCAGCGTGCTGGTGCCCTTCGCCGCTGCCGTGGATGACCACCAGACCCGCAACGCGGAGTACCTGGTCGACCGTGGCGCGGCCGTATTGCTGAAGCAGGATGAAACGCTGGCCACGCACCTGGAAGGCGTGCTGCGCGATTTGTCCGAAAATTCCGCCCGTCGCATGCAGATGGCGAATGCCGCGCGTGCCCTGGCCAAGGTCGATGCCGCAGAGCGCATCGCCGACATCATCCTCGAGGAATCCAAATGAAGACCGCCACGCGCCAACGCGCCTGCCCGACGCGGGGCCGCGCATGATCCGCCGCCTGCACGACACCAACGACCTGGTGCGCGCTTTCCCGCGCGTGCACTTCGTCGGCATCGGCGGCACCGGCATGAGCGGCATCGCCGAAGTGATGCTGACCCTGGGCTATGAAGTGTCCGGGTCGGACAACGCCGACAACACCGCCACCCGCCGCCTGGCCAGCCTGGGCGCGCGCGTGATGCGCGGCCATTCGGCCGCCAACGTGCTGGGCACCGATTGCGTGGTGGTGTCCAGCGCGATCCGCGACGACAACCCCGAGCTGATGGAAGCGCGCAGCCAGCGCATTCCGATCATGCCGCGCGCGGCGATGCTGGCCGAGCTGATGCGCTTCCGCCGCGGCATCGCGGTGGCCGGCACGCACGGCAAGACCACCACCACCAGCCTGACTGCGGCGGTGCTGAGCGAAGGCGGGCTGGACCCGACCTTCGTGATCGGCGGCCAGCTGCTGGCGGCCGGCGCGAACGCCAAGCTCGGCAGCGGCCAGTGGCTGGTGGCCGAAGCCGACGAAAGCGATGGCAGCTTCCTGCGCCTGAACCCGCTGGTGTCGGTGATCACCAACATCGATTCGGACCACCTGGAGAACTACGGCAACGATTTCGCCCGGGTCCAGGCCGCCTTCGCCGAATTCCTGCAGCGCCTGCCGTTCTACGGCCTGGCCGTGCTGTGCATCGATGACCCGGAAGTGGCCGCGCTGGCCGCGCAGACCCCGCGTCACGTGATGAGCTACGGCATGAGCAGCAACGCCGACGTGCGCGCCGAGGACGTGGTCCAGGACGGCCCGCGCATGCGCTTCACCCTGCGCCTGCCCGAAGGCAGCAGCTACCCGGTCACGCTGGCCCTGCCGGGTGCGCACAACGTACTCAACGCGCTGGCCGCCGCCGCCGTGGGCTGGCAGCTGGGCGTCGCCCCGGACGCCATCGCCCGCGCGCTGGAAAGCTTTGCCGGCATCGGTCGCCGCTTCAATGATCTGGGCATCGTCACCACCCACACCGGTGCGCGGGTACGCCTGATCGACGACTACGGTCACCACCCGCGCGAGCTGGCCGCGGTGTTCGCGGCCGCCCGTGGCGGCTGGCCGGACCAGCGCCTGGTGGTGGCGTTCCAGCCGCACCGCTACAGCCGTACCCGCGACCAGTTCGATGCCTTTGCCGCCGTGCTGTCCGAAGTGGATGCGCTGGTGCTGAGCGAGGTCTACCCGGCCGGCGAAGCGCCGATCCCGGGCGCCGACTCGCGTTCGCTGGCGCGCGCCATCCGTGCGCGCGGCCGCAGCGAGCCGGTCGTGGTCGGCCATACCGCCGAGCTGTCGCACGTGCTGCCCGACGTGCTGCAGGACGGCGACCTGCTGTTGCTGATGGGCGCCGGCGATATCGGCCACGTGGCCCAGCTGATCGCAACCGAAGGTTTCACGGAGACCCCGGCAGCATGAACCCGATCTTCTTCCCGTCGCTGCGCGTCACCGACCCGGCCGTGTTCGGCCGCGTCGCGGTGCTGCTGGGCGGTACCTCCAGCGAACGCGAGGTGTCGCTGGATTCGGGCCGCAACGTGATCGCCGCGCTGCGCGCGCGCGGCGTCGACGCGGTGGCCGTGGACGGCATTCCGGCGCTGGCGCTGGCACTGGTCGAAAAGCGTTTCGACCGCGTGTTCAACATCCTGCACGGCCACAACGGCGGCGGTGAGGACGGCATCGTGCAGGGGCTGATGGACGCCTTCGGCGTGCCGTACACCGGCTCCAAGGTGCTCGGCTCGGCGCTGAGCATGGACAAGATCCGCACCAAGCAGGTGTGGTTGTCGCTGGGCCTGCCTACGCCGCGCTACGTCAAGCTGGTGGAGGGCGTGGAGGTGCACGCCGCCGCCGCCGAGCTGGGCCTGCCGGTGGTGGTCAAGCCGGCCAACGAAGGCTCCAGCGTGGGCATCAGTCGGGTCAGCGATGACGCCGGCCTGGACGACGCCGTGGCCCTGGCCGCGCGCTACGACGGCCAGCTGCTGATGGAACAGATGGTGGTGGGCGACGAGCTCACCGTGGCGATCCTGGGCGACCAGGCGCTGCCGTCGATCCGCATCGTGCCCAAGGGCCAGTGGTACGACTACAACGCCAAGTACATCGCCGAGGACACCCAGTACCTGTGCCCCGGCCTGGACGGCGATGACGAAGCCGAGATCCGCCGCATCGCGCTGGCTGCCTTCCAGGCGGCCGGCTGCCACGGCTGGGGCCGGGTGGACGTCATGCGCGACCGCGACAGCGGCCGCTTCTACCTGCTGGAAGTGAACACCGCGCCGGGCATGACCAGCCATTCGCTGGTGCCCAAGGCTGCCGCGCAGGCCGGCATCGGCTTCGAGGAACTGGTCTGGCGCGTGCTGGAACAGACCCTGCCGACCCACCTGCAGGACCTGGACAGGGAGCGTGCCCACGCATGAACGCGGTGCTGCGCATCTTCGTCTGGTTGCTGGCCCTGTCGGTCGTAGCGCTGCCCGTGGTGGCGGTGCTCAACGGCTGGGTCGGTGCCGAACGCTGGCCGTTGGCCAAGCTGCGCGTGCACGCCGAGTTCAAGCGGGTGCCGGCCGAACAGCTGCAGCAGGTGGTACTGCCGTACGCCAAGGCCGGGTTCTTCGCGGTCAAGCTGCAGGATGCGCAGGACGCCATCGAGCAGCTGCCGTGGGTGGAAAGCGCGCAGGTGCGCAAGCAGTGGCCCGACGTGCTGGAAATCAGCCTGGTCGAGCACAAGCCGTTCGCGCGCTGGGGCAACGACCGCCTGCTGTCCGAGCAGGGCAAGCTCTTCGCCACGCCCAAGAAGCTGCAGGACCTGGCACTGCCCGACCTGGATGGCCCGGACAGCCAGACCGAGGAAGTGGTGGCGCTCTACAACGATGCCCGGGCGCTGTTCGCGCCGGCCGGGGTGGACGTCAAGCGGGTCAGCATGGACGCGCGCGGCAGCTGGTCGCTGCTGCTCAGCAATGGCACCGAAGTGGTGGTGGGCCGCGATGACGCACGTTCGCGCCTGCAGCGTTTCGTGCGCGTGCTGCCGCAGCTGAGCAACCAGGCGGCGCCGATCGAACGCGCCGACCTCCGATATACCAATGGTTTCACGCTGAGCTGGGGTACCCCGGCCGCAACCGCGCCAAAGCCGGCGCAGGACAGGACATGAATCGCAAGGGTGACAAATCACTGATCGTTGGCCTGGATATCGGCACCTCCAAGGTGGTGGCGCTGGTCGGCGAGTATTCGCCGGGCAACCCGATCGAGGTCATCGGCATCGGCTCGCACGAATCGCGCGGGCTCAAGCGCGGCGTGGTGGTGGACATCGAATCCACCGTGCAGTCGATCCAGCGCGCGGTGGAAGAGGCCGAGCTGATGGCCGGCTGCGAGATCCGCTCGGTGTATGCCTCGATCTCGGGCAACCACGTGCAGTGCAAGAACTCCCCCGGCATCGTGCCGATCCGCGACGGTGAAGTGACCTGGGGCGACCTGGACCGGGTACTCGACGCGGCCAAGGCGGTGGCGATCCCGGCCGACCAGAAGATCCTGCACGCCATTCCGCGCGAGTACGTGCTGGACGATTCGCAGGAAGGCATCCGCAACCCGGTCGGCATGACCGGCGTGCGCCTGGAGGTGCATGCGCACCTGGTGGTGTGCGCGCAGTCGGCCGCGGCCAACATCAGCAAGTGCGTGCAGCGCTGCGGCCTGCAGGTGGACGACCTGGTGCTGTCCTCGCTGGCCTCCAGCGTGGCGGTGCTCACCGCCGACGAGCGCGAGCTGGGCGTGGTCCTGGTCGACATGGGCGCCGGCACCACCGACCTGGCCGTGTTCGTGCAGGGCGCCATCTGCCATACCGCCTCGCTGCCGATCGCCGGTGACCACGTCACCAACGACATCGCCCACATGCTGCGCACGCCCACCCCGGAAGCGGAGCAGATCAAGGTGCGTTATGCCTGCGCGCTGGCCCAGCTGGCCACCGCCGAGGAAAGCATCCAGGTACCCAGCGTCGGCGATCGTCCGCCGCGCCGGATGCCGCGCCACGCACTCGCCCAGGCCGTGCAGGGCCGCTACGAAGAAATTTTCGAGATGGTGCAGGCCGAACTGCGTCGCTCCGGTTTCGAGGAACTGGTGCGCGCCGGCATGGTGCTCACCGGCGGTGCCTCGAAGATGGAAGGCGTGGTCGAACTGGCCGAGGAAATGCTGCAGATGCCGGTGCGCGTGGGCATTCCGCAGCACGTCACCGGCCTGGGCGAAGTGGTGGGCAATCCGGTGCACGCCACCGGCGTTGGCCTGCTGCTGATGGGCAGCCAGATCGAACACCCGCGCCGTCCGTCGCTGCCCACCGGGCGCGCGGGCAGCATGTTCAAAAAACTCAAGACCTGGTTCCGCGGCGAATTCTGACGCGGCCCGCGGTAGAGCCGACCGTTGGTCGGCTGCATCACCTGCACCCCCGGCACCACTGCAACGCAACGCACCACCGCAACACGGCAGCACCGGCAACACACAACCCACACAGCCGCAACGGCAACATGACGCGCGAAAGGCAGGAGGCCTGACCGCCCATGCCACCGAAAGCGGATACAACGAGGACACGGACATGGCGCATTTCGAACTGATTGAAAAGATGGCACCCAATGCGGTGATCAAGGTGATCGGCGTGGGCGGCGGCGGCGGTAACGCCGTGGCGCACATGGTCAGCACCAGTGTGGACGGCGTGGAATTCATCACCGCCAACACCGACTCGCAGGCCATCAAGAATTGCGGTGCCAAGCTGCAGCTGCAGCTGGGTACCAACGTCACCAAGGGCCTGGGCGCAGGCGCGAACCCGGAAGTCGGCCGCCAGGCCGCGCTGGAAGACCGCGAGCGCATCATGGACGCGCTGCAGGGTGCGGACATGGTGTTCATCACCGCCGGCATGGGCGGCGGCACCGGCACCGGTGCAGCACCGGTGGTGGCACAGCTGGCCAAGGAGATGGGCATCCTGACCGTCGCCGTGGTCACCAAACCGTTCCCGTTCGAAGGCCGTCGCCGCATGCAGGTGGCGCTGAAGGGCATCGAGGAACTGAGCCAGCATTGCGATTCGCTGATCACCATCCCGAACGAAAAGCTGATCACCGTGCTGGGCCGCAACGCCACCATGATCCAGGCCTTCCGTGCCGCCAACGACGTGCTGCAGGGCGCCGTGCAGGGCATCGCCGACCTGATCGTGCGTCCGGGCCTGATCAACGTCGACTTCGCCGACGTGCGCACCGTCATGTCCGAAATGGGCCTGGCGATGATGGGTACCGGCACCGCCCGCGGCGATGACCGCGCCCAGGCCGCCGCTGAAGCGGCCATCCAGAACCCGCTGCTGGACGATGTGAACCTGGCCGGTGCCAACGGCATCCTGGTCAACATCACCGCCGGCGCCGACTTCACCATGGCCGAGTTCGACGAGATCGGCCGCACCATCGATGGCTTCGCCTCCGAAGATGCCACCGTGGTGGTCGGTACGGTGCTGGACCCGGACATGCAGGACGAAGTCCGCGTGACCGTGGTGGCCACCGGCCTGAACCGTGTCGTGGCGTCCAAGACCCAGCGTCCGGGCGAGCGCGCGCCGATCAAGCTGGTCCGCAACGCCACCACCGGCCAGCCGGAGTTCGGCGAGTTCGACACCGGCGGCGATGCAGTTTCCAAGGCAGTGGGCGGGATGGGCATGGGCATGGGCCTGCGTCGTCCGAGCGCCGACACCCCGGCGTCGTCGGCCCCGTCGTCGTCCGGCCCGGCGGCTGCTGAACTGCCCAACGATTACCTGGACATCCCGGCGTTCCTGCGCCGCCAGGCGGACTGAGGATTGCATGCCGGGGCCTTGTCCTCCCCGGTAGGCGCCTCCATGTCCCTTGCTGCCGGGCCCGGAGTGGCCCGGCAGTCTGCCGCCCGTCTTTCGGTTCAGAAAGGGGTGGTGGTACTGCGTGTTATTCTTGTTTGTCACCGTCGCGCTGACTGCGCGCTCTCCCGGTCCTGCTCCCCATGATTCCGCAACGCACCCTCAAGAACACGATCCGCGCCACCGGCGTTGGCCTGCACAGCGGTGACAAGGTCTACATGACCCTGCGCCCGGCCCCGGTCAACCATGGCATCGTGTTCCGTCGGGTCGATCTGGAGCCGGTTGTGGAAGTGCCCGCGCGCGCGGACCTGGTCACCGAAGTCACCCTGTGCACCGGGCTGACCTACCACGAGGCCAAGATCCAGACCGTCGAACACCTCATGTCGGCACTGGCCGGCCTGGGCGTGGACAACATCATCGTGGAGCTGTCCTCGGCCGAACTGCCGATCATGGATGGTTCCTCCGGGCCGTTCGTGTTCCTGCTGCAATCGGCGGGCATCGCCGAGCAGGACGCCCCCAAGCGCTTCATCCGCATTCTCAAGACGGTGGAAGTGACCGAAGGCGACAAGGTCGCCCGCTTCGAGCCCTACGAGGGCTACAAGCTCGGTTTCACCATCCAGTTCGATCACCCGATGATCCCGGCCAAGCAGTCGCGCGCCGAGATCGAGTTCTCCACGGCCGCCTACACCAAGGAAATCTCCCGCGCGCGCACCTTCGGGTTCATGCGTGACCTGGAGTACATGCGCGAGCGCAACCTGGGCCTGGGCGGTTCGATGGACAATGCCATCGTGCTCGACGAATTCCGCGTGCTCAACGACGACGGCCTGCGCTACGCCGACGAGTTCGTGCGGCACAAGATCCTCGACGCGATCGGCGACCTGTACCTGGCCGGCGGCCAGGTGCTGGGGGCCTACGAAGGCTTCAAGTCCGGCCATGCGCTCAACAACAAGCTGGTGCGCGCGCTGATGGCCGACGCCACGGCGTGGGAGTGGGTGAGCTATGACGCCGCGGCCGCTACGGCTCCGGTGGTCTATGGGGTGCCGGCTTACGCCTGATGTGGGACTTACGTGGCAGCCACCCATGGGGTGGCTCTGCCGGCCGGGTATCGCATTGATTTCATTGAAAAACAGACGGCGCCCAGGGCGCCGTTTTGCGTTTTCGGGATCACCGCGGGGTGATCTTGATGTCAATGAACCGTGGACGTGCACAGGTCACGGAATTGTGAACCTGATCGAGGTTCTTGCTGAATTTAACGCAATTTTAATAAAAGACTAACGACTGGGCGACGTTCCACGGCTACGATGCTGGCCGGTTCCCTGACAAGTTCACGTGCTCGTGACGCGTCGGGGAAGGGGACGGATGCCCCGATGCCTTCAGGATTTGGTGAAGTCCATATCCTTCAGGCAGGCCAACGCGTCGCGTAGCCCTTTGTGCGTGGCGGCTGAAACTGCGTGGGGGCCATTCCTGTTATCGATCGCTGGGGAGCGTGGAGGAGGGGCAGCCGCAGTTTTGACGGTCACCTTGGTGACCTTCAGCCCGATGGACCGGGCCGCGTCGATCAACTGTGCTTCGGCAAGCCTCAGCTTGGCGTGCCACACGGGGGAATCGACGAGAAAAACGAGGTGCTCGCCGTTTACATTCGCCAGCCGGCAACGGGTGGCCAGTGCAGGCGGTAAATGGGGGCGCAATTGACGGTCCAGTGCGTCCAGCCACAAGGCTCGGCGCAGCGGGTTACCGGCTTTGTCCGCCATCACCGCATCCAGCGCCGGCTTCGGCGTGGATGGGGATCGCGCACTGGATTTCGGCTCAGACATGAAAACTCACTGATGGCATTCAAAAAGATCGTAATCAAAACGCGTGAAGGAAAGGCCAAGACGCCCCTGGCGCGTTTGCGTTTCTACTTCGAAGATTCACCCCGGGCCCTGCTGGGCAGCGTGCTGGGGGTTGGCTGCCTGATCGGCTTCGGTGCCGGCATCGGCGGCAGCATGTTCAATGATTCCCGGCTCCACGCCAAGGTCGCCCAGCAGGAACGCGAGCTGGCGCAGGCCCAGAAAGACGCCCAGACCCAGGTGAACGCGCTGGCAGCGCGGATGGGTGAACTGCAGGCGCAGGCCACCCGTCTCAACGCCCTGGGCGAACGACTGACCCAGATGGGCAAGCTGGAAGACGGCGAATTCGACTTCAACGAGACCCCCGGCCTCGGTGAAGGCGAGCCCGGCCCGACCCAGGACATCCCGGTCAGCGCGGTCAATGCCGACTTACAGGTGCTGGAGCAGCGCTTTGCTGCTTCAGGCCGCCAGTTGTCGGTGATGGAGTCGCTGATGTTCGACCACCAGCTCGAACAGAACGCGGTGCCCGGCCGCATGCCGATCCGCAACACCTACATCACCTCCAACTTCGGCACCCGCAGCGATCCGTTCGGTCGCGGTGCGGCTACCCACAAGGGCATGGACTTCCACGCCAAGGTCGGTGACCCGGTGATGTCGGTGGCCGACGGCGTGGTCAGCTTTGCCGGCGTGAAGGGCGGGTACGGCAACGTGGTCGATGTGGACCACGGCAACGGCTATGTCACCCGCTACGCGCACAACTCGCGCCTGGTGGTGAAGCCGGGCGATCTGGTGCGGGCCGGCCAGGAAGTGGCCAAAGCCGGTTCCACCGGCCGCTCCACCGGTGCCCACGTGCACTTCGAGGTGTGGGAACGTGGCCAGGTGGTCAACCCGCGCAAGTTCCTCGGTGACGGCGGCAATACCCCGGTCGGGCGCGTTTCGCGCGGCTGAACCCGTCGGGTGGTGCCGGCCGCTGGCCGGCACGCCTTCGAGGTGGCCGAATGCGGCTTCCGGCCAGCGGCCGGCACTACCGCCACGGGGTTGAAACCCCTGACGGCCGACCCAAGCTACAATGGGTATTGCCATAGACAGGGCGCAGTGCGCCCTGTTTCGTTTGCGGCCGACGCATCCCCCGGGGAGGGCGTGGCCGTTGGGGCGTCTCATTCCAACCGGTTCCTTCAATGATCAACAGCCTGCTTACCCGCGTCTTCGGCAGTCGTAATGAACGACAGCTGCGCCAGCTCAACCGCATCGTCGCCAAGGTCAATGCGTTGGAGCCGGAAATCGAAAAGCTCTCCGACGAGCAGCTCAAGGCCAAGACCCCGGAGTTCAAGCAGCGCATTGCTGACGGTGAAGCCCTGGACAAGGTGCTGCCGGAAGCGTTTGCGGTCTGCCGCGAGGCCAGCCGCCGCGTGCTGGGCATGCGCCACTACGACGTGCAGCTGATCGGCGGCATGGTGCTGCACCTGGGCAAGATCGCGGAAATGCGCACCGGTGAAGGCAAGACCCTGGTCGCCACGCTGCCGGTGTACCTCAACGCGCTGGAAGGCAAGGGCGTCCACGTGGTCACCGTGAACGACTACCTGGCTCGCCGCGACTCGGCGCAGATGGGCAAGCTGTACAACTGGCTGGGCCTGAGCGTGGGCGTGGTCTACCCGGGCATGCCGCACGGTGACAAGCGCGAGGCCTATGCCAGCGACATCACCTACGGCACCAACAACGAATTCGGTTTCGACTACCTGCGCGACAACATGGCGCTGTCGCGCGCGGACCGCTACCAGCGCGGCCTGCACTACGCCATCGTCGACGAAGTCGACTCCATCCTGATCGATGAAGCGCGTACCCCGCTGATCATCTCCGGTCCGGCCGACGATTCCCCGGAGCTGTACATCCGGGTCAACCGCGTGGTCCCGGGCCTGATCAAGCAGGAAGCCGAAGACGGCGAAGGCGATTTCTGGGTCGACGAGAAGGGCAAGCAGGTGCACCTGTCCGAAGCGGGCATGGAGCACGCCGAGGCGCTGCTGGTGGAAGCAGGCATCCTCAATGCCGAGACCGAAGGCCTGTACGCGGCGCAGAACCTGACCGTGGTCCATCACCTCAATGCCGCCCTGCGCGCGCATGCCATCTACCAGCGCGACGTGGATTACATCGTGCGCGACGGTGAAGTGGTGATCGTGGACGAATTCACCGGCCGTACCCTGGCCGGCCGCCGCTGGTCCGATGGCCTGCACCAGGCAGTGGAAGCGAAGGAAGGCGTGCCGGTCCAGCGCGAGAACCAGACCCTGGCAAGCATCACCTTCCAGAACCTGTTCCGCATGTACAAGAAGCTGTCCGGCATGACCGGTACGGCCGACACCGAAGCCTACGAATTCCAGAGCATCTACAACCTGGAAGTGGTGGTGATCCCGACCAACCGCCCGACCATCCGCAAGGACGGTTCGGACCAGGTGTTCCTCAACCGTACCGGCAAGTTCAACGCCGTGCTGGCCGACATCCAGGCCTGCAACGAGCGCGGCCAGCCGGTGCTGGTGGGTACCACGTCGATCGAAACCTCGGAGATGCTGTCCGAGCACCTGCGCAAGGCCGGCGTGCACCACGAAGTGCTCAACGCCAAGCAGCATGACCGCGAAGCCACCATCATCGCCAACGCCGGCATGCCCGGTGCGGTGACCATCGCCACCAACATGGCCGGTCGCGGTACCGACATCGTGCTCGGCGGTTCGCTGGAAGCGCAGCTGCACGAGCTGGGCGAAGACGCCACCGACGAACAGCGCGCCCAGGTCAAGGCCGAGTGGCAGAAGCGCCATGACGCGGTCAAGGCCGCCGGCGGCCTGCACATCGTGGGCACCGAACGCCACGAATCGCGCCGTATCGATAACCAGCTGCGCGGTCGTTCCGGCCGCCAGGGTGATCCGGGTTCGTCCCGTTTCTACCTGTCGCTGGAAGACAACCTGATGCGCATCTTCGCCTCGGACTGGGTCCAGAAGGCGATGCGCATGATGGGCATGAAGGAAGACGACGTCATCGAAGACCGCCTGGTCAGCCGCCAGATCGAAAAGGCGCAGCGCAAGGTGGAAGCGCACAACTTCGACATCCGCAAGAACCTGCTCGACTTCGACGACGTCAACAACGACCAGCGCAAGGTGATCTACGCCCAGCGCGACGAGCTGCTGGACGCCGAGTCGGTGAAGGACAACGTGGACGGCATCCGCGGCGACGTGATCTACGACATCGTGGCCCGTTTCGTGCCGCCGAACTCGATCGACGAGCAGTGGGACCTGCCGGGCCTGGAGGCCACCCTGGCCGCCGACCTCGGCGTGCAGATGGACGTGGTGGGGCTGGTCAAGCTGCACGAAGAACTGGATGCCGAAGCCATCGCCGAGAAGGTGCAGGCGCGCATTGATGCGCACTTCGCCGAGAAGGAAACCGGCGTGGGCGAAGACACCATGCGCGCGCTGGAAAAGCACGTGATGCTGACCGTGCTCGACCAGAGCTGGAAGGAGCACCTGGCACGCATGGATTACCTGCGCCAGGGCATCTACCTGCGCGGTTACGCGCAGAAGCAGCCCAAGCAGGAATACAAGAAGGAAGCCTTCGAGCTGTTCTCGGAAATGCTCGAGAACGTCAAGCGCGAAGTGGTGACCCTGCTGGCGCGCGTGCGCATCCGCAGCGAAGAAGAAGTGGAAGCGCTGGAGCAGGCCGAGCGCCAGCAGGCCCAGGCGCGCCTGATGCAGTCGCAGTTCCAGCACCAGGACGCCGGCAGCTACAGCGCCGACGAAGAGGCAGCAGAGGTGGAAGCGGCGCAGAACGGCGTGGCCCAGGTCAACCGCGACGAGCCCAAGGTGGGCCGCAACGACCCGTGCCCCTGCGGCAGTGGCAAGAAGTACAAGCACTGCCACGGTCAGCTCACCTGACCCCAGGACGCCCCGCCAAGTGCGGGGCGTCTGCTATCTGGGGGTAGAGCCACGCCATGCGTGGCTGCACCTCGGCCCGGCACCGGCCGATGCTTTCCGGGATTGCGCCAGCACCGCGGTATTGGGCATGCTCCCCCCATGCCATCCCCCAAACGATCGATCCACGTCGTGGCCGGCGTCATCACCGACGCCCGCGGCCGCATCCTGCTCAACCGCCGTACCGAAGACCGCGACATGGGCGGCCTCTGGGAGTTTCCCGGCGGCAAGCGCGAGCCCGGCGAAAGCTCCGAGCAGGCGCTGGTGCGCGAACTGCGCGAGGAACTGGGGATCGAAGCGGAGGTGGGCGAGTGGATCATGGACGTGCCGCAGATCTACCCCGACAAGCGGCTGCGGCTGGAAGTACGCCGGATCAGCAGCTGGAAGGGTAGCCCGCGCGGGCGTGAGGGCCAGGCCATCACCTGGGTGACCCCGGACAAGCTGTCGCGCTATTCGATGCCGCCGGCCGACCTGCCGGTGGTGGCCGCGCTGCGCCAGCCCGACCGCTACCTGATCACCCCCGAGCCCGAGGCCGACCACGCCCAGGCCCACCACGACTGGCACCAGCGCCTGGCCCAGGCACTGGCCGCAGGGGTCAGCCGCATCCAGCTGCGCACCCCCGCCAGCCCGGCGCGGGTGGCGCTGGCCGAACAGGCCATCCAGACGCACCGTGGCCGCGTGCAGTGGCTGCTCAACCGCGACATCGACCTGGCCCAGCGGCTGGGCGTGGGCGTGCACCTGGGCAGTGAACAGCTGCTGCAGCTGGACACCCGCCCGCTGCCGGCCGACCAGCTGGTGGCCGCCTCCTGCCATGACCTGGAACAGCTGCAGGCCGCGCAACGGCTGGGCTGCGACTTCGCCGTGCTCGGCCCGGTCCAGCCCAGCGCCAGCCATCCTGGCGGCACGCCGCTGGGCTGGGACGCATTCGAAGCCCTGCGCGAGCAGGTCTCGCTGCCGCTGTATGCGCTGGGTGGCCTGCACCCGGACGACATCGAACAGGCCCGCCGACACGGCGCCCAGGGCATCGCCGCCATCCGCGCGCTCTGGCCCACCTGACCCCGCGGTAGTGCCGGCCGCTGGCCGGCACTTCATGCCACCGGGCAGAGCCCGGCACTTCATGCCGCCGGGCCGCCATGCCTGGCGATTCCCTCTGCCGGGCAGAGCCCGGCGCTACAGGGTGATCCAAAAACACCCGTACTGCCGCCGCAGCCCGAACACCGTGCGCGCCGGCGTCGCGGTGTTGCCCAGCGTCTGCTCCAACCGCAGCCCCACCGGGCGCGGCCGCCGCGGCGCCACCTCCGCCAGCGGCAGTCCATCGCTTCCCAGCACCGGCGCAGCGTCAGGCGCCACCACCGCACTCTCATCGCTGGCCGGATACACCGGTGCGATGTCCACCAGCGGCCGCTGCACCACCGATTCCAGCCGCCCGATGATCTGGTTGGCAGTGGCGTTGGAGACGTTGTTCCACAGATAGATGGACGACAGCCGGTTCACGTCCTGCAGGCTGACCGCATCGCGGATCTGTCCGGTCAACTCGCTGAGCCGACGCGCGCAGCCGGCGCGGTAGATGCCGGTGTTGCCCACGGTGGGCGTGCGGGCCGGCATCCGCTCGGTGGCGCCAAGCGCATCGCAGCGACGGTCGGTGAAGACGGTCTGGCCCTGCGCGTTGGTACACCGGTTCACGCGCTGCGCCTGCGCCGATGCCGGGGCAGGCAGGCACAGCGCGCACAGCAGGAGCGGCAGAAGCAGTTTCATCGCAGCAGAGTAGCCGCGCCGGCGTTATCTGCAAGCGATTTGCGCCGGTGTCAGCCCTTGAGCAGCTTCAACACCTGGGTGGTCGGCTTGGCCAGGTTGAGGGTGTAGAAATGCAGCCCCGGCGCGCCGCCGGCCACCAGCCGTTCGCACAGCCCGGCGACCACTTCCGCACCGAACGCGCGCACCGATTCGGCATCGTCGCCGTAGGCCTGCATCTTCTTGCCGATCCAGCGCGGGATCTCCGCGCCGCACTGCTCGGAGAAGCGGCGCAGCTGGCTGAAGTTGGAGATCGGCATGATGCCCGGCACGATCGGCACGGTGACCCCGAGCGCGCGCACCGCATCGACGAAATGGAAGTACGCATCGGCGTTGAAGAAGTACTGGGTGATCGCGGCATCGGCACCGGCATCGATCTTGGTCTTGAAGTGCTTCAGGTCCAGCAGCGCGTCGTTGGCCTGCGGGTGCGTCTCCGGGTAGGCGCCCACTTCGATGCGGAACGCATCACCGTGCTCGGCCCGGATGAAGCTGATCAGGTCTGACGCATAGCGCAGGTCGCCGGGGTGGCCCATGCCCGAGGGCAGGTCGCCGCGCAGGGCGACGATGCGGCGGCACCCGATGGCGCGGTACAGCTTGAGCAGTTCACGGATTTCCTCGCGGCTGCCGCCCACGCAGGACAGGTGCGGTGCGGCCTCGAACCCGTGGTGCTGCTTGAGGTGGCGCACGGTTTCGGAGGTGTAGCTGAGGGTCGAGCCGCCGGCACCGAACGTACACGACACATACTCCGGCGCGAACGCCTTCAGCTTGGCCGCGGTGCGGTCGAGCTGGGCGCGCTGGTCATCGGTCTTGGGCGGGTAGAACTCGAAGCTGATGGCGGTCATGGGCGGCGGCGGCAGCGGGTGTGCGGCCATCATATCGCTTCATCGCGATGAATGTAAAAGAGTGCTGCCGTGACCTGCACGCGATGTCGATTACAGTGCCTGTCCAGAGAGGGCGGAGTGAAGATGGACATCCTGATCACCGGCGGCACGGGTTTCATTGGGCGCCAGTTATGCGAACGTCTGCTGGAACAGGGGCATCGGGTAACCGTGCTCACCCGGACCCCCGGCCGCACCCCGCCGCCGGGCGTGCAGTACGTGGGGCAACTGGACGACGTGGGACCGGTGCAGGCGGTGGTCAACCTGGCCGGGGAGCCGCTGACCGAGGGGCGCTGGACCGACGCCCGCAAGCAGGCCTTCCACGCCTCCCGGATCGGCACCACGCGCGCGCTGCTGGCGTGGATGCAGGCATTGCCGACGCCGCCGCAGGTGCTGGTATCCGGTTCGGCGATTGGCTACTACGGGCCGGGGGATGCCACCCCGCTGGACGAGGCCGCCTCGCCCGGGCATGACTTCGCCGCGATGCTGTGCCGGCAGTGGGAGGCCGAGGCGTTCAAGGCCGACGCGCTGGGCATACGCACCTGCGTGGTGCGCACCGGCATCGTGCTCGATCGCGACGGCGGCGCGCTGGCGCGGATGCTGCCGCCGTTCCGGCTGGGCCTGGGCGGGCCGATGGGCGATGGCGACCAATGGATGAGCTGGATCCATCGTGCCGACCTGGTCGGGCTGATCCTGTGGCTGCTGAGCAACGACACTGCCCGCGGCGCCTACAACGGCACTGCACCGGCGGCGGTGACCAATGCCGAGTTCGCGCGCACGCTGGCCAAGGTGCTGGGCCGGCCTGCGCTGCTGACCACGCCGGCCTTCGCGCTGAAGCTGGCGTTCGGGGAAATGGCCGGGCTGCTGCTCACCGGCCAGAACGTGGTGCCGGCGCGCGCGCTGGAGGGCGGCTACGTGTTCAAGCACCCGAGATTGGAACAGGCACTGGAGGCGATCCTGGGCTGATGGCGTAGCGTGTCATGCAGACCGGGGCTGGACGATCACAGCTCCGCGCTGACCGGGCTGCGCAGGAAACCCCACACCAGCTTGGCCGACACCGCGGGTGATCGCGCCTGGGCGCGGGCGAACGCCAACAGGTCGTCCAGGTGTTTCCGGTCGTGCAATCGCCCGCCCATGAACACGGCTTGGATCCGGCGTGTATGGGCGATGTCTTCCAGGGGATTTGCATCGAGCAGAACCATGTCGGCGAGCATGCCGACCTCCACCGAACCATGCTCGTGTTCCTTCCCCGCGTAGCGGGCGGCATCCAGTGTCGCCGCGCGCAGTACGTCGGCCGGCGACAGTCCGGCGCGCACCAGCAGCGCCATCTCGTCGTGGAAGCGGAAGCCCCCAATGGCCGTATCCGTACCGACCAGCACCGGTACGCCTGCGCGGTACGCCGCGGCGGTCAACGCCAGGCCGTGATCGAAGTAGCGGTTGAGTGCGGCGTGGCCACGTGGACCCGGGTATCGCGCCGCCGTCGCGGCCAGATCGTCCTTGTAGGCCCAGCGCGACAGCGGGTCGAGATAGACCAGCCGTGGGTCGTCGAGGAACGAGGGGTCCGTCGCGCGCGCATCCTCTTCGCGGGTGACGTGGGTGGGGACCCACCAGCTGCCTGCCGCGCGCATCGCATCGATGCCCCGCTGGCAGGCCGCCGCGTCATACCCGGCCACCATGCGTTCGGTCAGCTCGATGGGATCGAGCTGATCCAGCGCACCGCTGCGCCAGTGGTCTGCATCGCGGAAGCAGTGACGGGCGAGCAGATGGGCGTGTTCGAAGCTGTGTTGACCTTGCCGCAGGGCATCGTCCAGGCGGATTGCCTTGGGCAGGTGCCCGACCAAGGGCATGTCCAGGCGCCGCGCCTCGGCTGCCAGCCGCAGATAGGTGGCTGGCGCGACCTTGTTGTAGACCTTCAACGCGTCCACGCCCCTGGCCTGATAGACCGCCGCACGCGCTGCCGCCTGCGCCGGGGTCATCGCGGGGTCCTCGAAGTAGAAGCTGGCCACTTCCACGAAGCGCGGTGCCGTCATGCGACCGGCTTCGGCCAGTCGGGTCCAACGGCGTTTGGCGGCCACGCAGGCGATCAGGCTGTCCCGGACCTGCGGACAATCCATCATGTCGCGCGTTCCGGTGATGCCGTTGGCCACGGACACGGGGAAGTGCAGCTGGGGCGACAGCTGGAAGGCATGCGTGTGCATGTCCCAGAAGCCGGGCAGCAGGTAGCCTCCCGCGGCGTCGAACACCGGCACGCCTGCGTCGGCCTTCACCGCCGGTCCTACCTGCACGATCCGTCCTGCTTCGACCAGTACGTGGGTAGGCGAACCCGCGCTGCCAAGGCGCACGTCGATGATGCGCGCATTGACGATCAGGCGGCTGTTGGCAGCCTCCGGAAGCGGGGCCGGCGGGCTGGGCCACCACAGGCAAAGGACGCACAGTGCGAGCCCGCCCGCTACGCAGATCATCCCCGCGCGCAGGGCAACGCGTAACCGGCGGCGCAACGCGGTGGTGGGTCCTGCTTCCTTTGCTGCAGGCATGGCGCTTCATCCTTGGACAGGGGCGCGACGCGACCCGGTTGCCAGAGATTCCTACACATGCGCGCGTCTTTCCAGTGCCGCGGCCTCGACCGCTGGCGCGCGGAAAGCGCGTTGACGCACACGCCCTGGGTTACCCTCTGCGCTTGCCAGCCATCGCGTGCCCCATGTCCATCGTCCTCACCGAATTCGCCCGTCCCCGCCTGTTCCCGCGCGTCCCACGCGGCAACACCATCCAGGACTGCACCGCCGAACAGTTCCAGGCGCACCTCAACGCGCATGCGCCGTTCAAGGTGCTCGACGGCTACGCGCCGTTCTGCAAGCTGTTCGTGTACGAGAACTGGACCAGCACGCGCTGCCTGACCGTGCCGATCACCGACGCCAACCGCCACCAGCTGCACAGTGCGTACGAAGCGCGCAACCGCAACGAACTGCCGGTGCTGGTGCGCTGGTTCGAGGGCGTGGAATCGCCGCGCGCGAACTACCTGGTGGTGATCCTCTACAGCGCCGAGCAGCTGGCCAAGGAAGGCTCGCCGATCGACGCCGACTGGGGCATCGTCGGCTGCATCTACACCGCCGAGCCGGACGAAGTGCCGATGGCGCCGATCACGATGATGCGCAATGCGCTGGGTGTGGACGAAGGCGGTTCGGGCGTGCCGCTCGACCGCGAGGCCTATGCGCGTGCGGTGGCGTTCTGGGAGAGCAACGCCAACTGGCGGCCGTAACCGTTGGATCGTGCCGGCCGGCCGGCTGGATGGGTGCACCCGCATTGTGTGCCGGTACCGACACTGCGTCCGCGATCGGATTGTTTGATATCTGCAGTTGATCGGGCCGCCATCCTTGGGATGGGCCCCACGACGAGGCGTCCAAACGCGTTGTATGTGATGTCGGCCCCGATCGCGCGCGGGTGCATTGCTAGACTCCGGCCCTTTCACGGAGGACCGACCATGCGCAATCGATGCGCCCTGCTGCTTCTGACTGCTTCGCTCTCGACAGGCTGTGCGACACCTGCCGCGGATCTGGGGGCACAGGAAGGGTGTCGAATGTTGCCCTCGAGCGGCTATATCGATTCTCGGATGTCGGCGCCGCACCTGGAGCAGGGCACGGCGGGATGCCGTTTCGAGGCGGTGGCCACCAGCGCCGCGGCGGCGCGTTCGCAGGCCTCCCTGCTGGCCGCCTTGGCGACACGCCGTTGTGGCGAGGTCGTGGTGACCGATGAGAGCGAGCCGCTTGCCGGTGACGACACCGATACCCAACCGGTCCGGATGCGCCTGACGTTGACCCAGCCCGTCCCGCACAAGCGGTGCGTATTCGGTGTGGCCTCCACGCCAGAGCCGGGTCCGGAAGACAGCGACGTCTCGATCTACAGTACCCGGATGAATCCTCCCCGGTACCCTGCCAGTGCCTACCGGGAAGGACGACAGGGGGAAGCGGTGTTGATCATGTTGATTGACGATCAGAACCGGACGCTCGGCGCGGTGCTGGAGCGATCCAGTGGCCATGCGGACCTGGATGAGGCAGCAATGGCGGCCGCGCAGGACTGGACGTTTGACGCCCGAGGCAAGCAGCCGGAAATTTCCCGGCTCCGGGTGCCGGTGAACTTCACGTTGAACTAGTCAGCCCACGTCACGTGCGGTCTTTGCCGGCGCGGGCTTCGGTAGCCACGCATGGCGTGGCTCTACCCCCGGGGTCACGATCAGCGATGCGGCAGTGGGGTCCACTCCCACCACGGCGCGTGATACTCGCGGTCGGTGCAGCGCCACCCGCGCCCGCACACGGTGCAGGTGGCGTCCTGCGTATCGCCCCAGCCACCCTCGGCGACGCCGGTCGCGATGGGCGTCACGTGGCCGTTGGCGATCTCGCGCCCGGGCTCGTAATGCATCCAGTGTGGATACAGTTGGCACAGGCAGCCACTGCGATCACGCCAGTGGCGCAGTTTGCGCAGCACGAAGTCCAGTTCGTAGTGCTCGCGGATCCACTGCGGGTCGGTGTTGTAGCGTGCCCGGGCTGCCTCCACGTACGGCAACTGCAACGCCAGGTCATCCAGCAGGGCCGCCTCGCGGCTGAGGGCGATGGAGGCCGCTGCGGTGCGCAGCAGGCCGTAGTCGCCACTGCCCAGCGCCCGCAGCAGGGCGGTGCCGGGGCGGCCTTCCTGCAGCGGCGGCAGGGGCGTGCCGAACAGACGCTCGAACAGGCTGCCGATCATCGCGTCTTGCCGATCGGTGCGTATGCGCCGCCGGTGAGCTGCAGCAGGTCGGCCGGTGCCAGCGCCACTTCCAGCCCGCGCCGCCCGGCACTCACGTGCACCACCGGCAGCGCCTGCGCGCTGGCCTCCAGGAAGGTGCGGTGCCGCTTCTTCTGTCCCAGCGGACTGATGCCGCCGACCAGATAGCCGGTGGCGCGCTGCGCCTGCTCCACGTCGGCCATCTCGCACTTCTTGCAGCCGGCGGCCTCGGCCAGCGCCTTCAGGTCGAGCGTGCCGCTGACCGGCACGATCGCCACCAGCAGTTCGTGCTTCTCGGTGCTGGCCAGCAGGGTCTTGAACACCTGCGCCGGGTCCAGCCCGAGCTGCTGCACCGCTTCGCCGCCGTAGGAGGCGGCATCGGGATCGTGGGGGTAGGACAGCACGCTGTGAACGATGCCGTGCTTCTTGAGCAGGTTGATGGCCGGGGTCATAGGGGCATCGTAGCGCGGTGCGGACCGGCTGCCTTGACCGAGGCTACTGCGACCGCGGCGATAATGGTGACATTCCCGTCTGGAAAGATCCCATGCGCCTCTCTGGTCAATTCAATGCGCTCAGTTTCGACAGTGATGTGGCGCGCGGACCGTATCCCCCTCAGGGGTTTGTGTCGATCGCGGAAGGCGCGCTTGGCAACGGCGATTGTTTCGGGCTGTATTGGCCGTTGGGGCGTGAAGGAGATGCGCCTTTCGTCTGCGAGATGTTCCATGACGAATGGCGTATGGAACTGCGCCATTCCTCGGTGCAGGTGTTCTCGCACTGGCTGGAACTGAACGAAGGCGAGTATGGCGAGCATGAGGTTGAAGATCCCGGTTCGCCAACCGAGCAGTTGGAGCAGGCGCGTGCGCAGGTGCTGGCGGGGCAGGTCGAGCAGGCCATTGAATTGCTGCGCGCCGCATGCGCCGCGTTCCCGGAGCTTCAGCAGGGCTGGGCGCTGCTGGCAAGCCAGTACATGCGGCAGGGGCAGCGCGATGCGGCGATCGACGCGGCACGTTCGGCCGTGCTTGCCAACTGGGCGTTTGGCATACCCACGCCCGGCGTGCTGCACATCCTGCGCGCTGCCCCGGCCAGCATCGACCCGGTGATCGCGCTGGTGCAGCGGATGGGCTTCGCCTTCGGCGGCGTCAAGACCAATCCGGACTACGCGCTGATGCAGGCCTGCATCGATGACTGCTGGGCCGCCGGTGACGCCCTGACGGCGCTGCGACTGTCGCAGAACCGCTGCTACGTGCTTGCTGGCGAAACGGTGTCTTTCCAGGAAAGGGAAGGGTTCACGCTGCCGCGCTGGCAAGCCGAATTCGCGGGGCAGTGCCAGGACGCCCTGAACGACGACCGCAGCTGTTTCGGCCAGGATTGAAGGGCCTTCCGCCACAAAAAACGGGCGCCTTTCGGCGCCCGTTCCATTTCAACGCAACAGGATCGGCAGGCCGATCAGTAGCGGTAATGATCCGGCTTGAACGGACCTTCCACCGGCACGCCGATGTAGTCGGCCTGTTCCTGGGTCAGGGTGGTCAGCTTCACGCCGATCTTCTCCAGGTGCAGGCGGGCCACTTCTTCGTCCAGGTGCTTGGGCAGCAGGTACACCTTGTTCTCGTAGCTGTCCTTGTTCGCCCACAGGTCGATCTGGGCGAGGGTCTGGTTGGCGAACGAGTTGGACATCACGAAGCTCGGGTGGCCGGTGGCGCAGCCCAGGTTGACCAGGCGGCCTTCGGCCAGCAGGAAGATCGCATTGCCGTTGGGGAAGATGTACTTGTCCACCTGCGGCTTGATGTTCACGTGCTGCACGCCCGGGAAGCCCACCAGCGCATCGACCTGGATCTCGTTGTCGAAGTGGCCGATGTTGCAGACGATGGCCTGGTCCTTCATCGCGCTCAGGTGCTCGATGCGGATGATGTCCTTGTTGCCGGTGGTGGTGACGTACAGGTCCGCACGGCCCAGGGTGGATTCGATGGTGTTGACCTCGAAGCCTTCCATCGCCGCCTGCAGGGCGCAGATCGGATCGATCTCGGTGACCACCACGCGCGCGCCGTAGGCACGCAGCGAAGCGGCGCAGCCCTTGCCCACGTCGCCGTAGCCGCAGACCACGGCAACCTTGCCGGCCAGCATCACGTCCATCGCGCGCTTCAGGCCGTCGGCCAGCGACTCGCGGCAGCCGTACAGGTTGTCGAACTTGCTCTTGGTGACCGAGTCGTTGACGTTGATTGCCGGGATCAGCAGGGTGCCGGCCTGGGCCAGCTGGTACAGGCGGTGCACGCCGGTGGTGGTCTCTTCGGAGACGCCCTTCCAGTCCTTGACCACGCGGGCCCAGTAGCCCGGACGCTCCTTGGCCACGCGCTTGAGCAGGTCCTTGATGACCTGTTCTTCGTGCGAGGCCGCCTTTTCGTTGACCCAGTCGCTGCCGTTTTCGAGCTCATAGCCCTTGTGGATCAGCAGGGTCACGTCGCCGCCGTCGTCCACCACCAGCTCCGGGCCGGTCAGGGTGCCGTCGGGCAGGGTGAAGGTCAGCGCGTCCAGCGTGCAGTCCCAGTATTCCTCCAGCGACTCGCCCTTCCAGGCGAACACCGGGGTGCCGGACTTGGCGATCGCAGCGGCCGCGTGGTCCTGGGTCGAGAAGATGTTGCAGGACGCCCAGCGCACGTCGGCGCCGATGTCCTTCAGGGTCTCGATCAGTACCGCGGTCTGGATGGTCATGTGCAGCGAGCCGGTCACGCGCACGCCCTTCAGCGGCAGGGTGGCGGCGTGCTTGCGGCGGATCGACATCAGGCCCGGCATTTCATGCTCGGCGATGTCCAGTTCCTTGCGACCCCAGTCGGCAAGGGTGATATCGGCAACCTTGTAATCACCTTCGGTGGAGAAGGTCTTGGCAACAGCATTCATTCGTAAGCTCCGGTAGTGACAAGCCATGCTCGTCAGACGCGATGTCGGCAATCAGACACCCGCATGACAGCACAACTCGCAATCGCCGGGCGCCGTTGGAACAATCCTGGCCACCGAGCCTGGCCGGCCGGACAGGGTCCGGAACGGTCGCAGCGCCCCTCGGTGGAGGGCCGCCCATTATATCGCGGCAGGGTGCGTTGGCATGAATCGGCGGCGGCCCCCAACCATCGGCAGGGGGGCGATCGGCGCCCGGCTGTTAAGGTCCAAGGTTTGCATCAGCACAGGGATCGAACATGACACGCAATGATCGTCGGCGCCGCGCGCGCTGGGGCAGCCTGGTGATGGGCATGGCCTTGCTGGCGGTAGCCCCGCTGGCGCTGGCCGCCCCGGCAGGCAAGACCTCCGCCCCGCCGGTGGCCAGCGCCAAGGGCGAGCAGGGCTATGCGCTGCCCTCGGCCGCGCTGCAGGCGGTGGTGGATGCGCCGCGTGCGCCCACGCTGAGCCTGTCCCCGCGCCGCGACATCGCCGCGATGCTGCAGACCCCGTCGCTGCCGTCCATTGCCGAGGTGGCCCAGCCCGAGCTGAAACTGGCCGGCCTGCGCATCAACCCGGCCACGCATGCCGCCAGCCGTTTCAGCTTCGGCAACAAGCTGTGGCTGCTGAACGTGGCCGACGGCAAGGAGCGCCAGATCACCGGCCTGCCGCAGCCGCTGTCGATCGCCGGCATGGCGTGGTCGCCGGACCAGCAGTACCTGGCGTTCAACCAGGTGCATGCGGCCAGCGGCGCCAACGAGCTGTGGATTGTCGATATCGCCGCCGGGTCGGCCCGGCGCCTGCTGTCGGATCTGAACACCGTGCTGGGCGATGGCTACACCTGGCTGCCCGACAGCCGCGGCCTGGTGGTCACCCAGCAGCGCAAGGGCCAGGGCCCGGCCCCGGCGGCCGGTGGCGTGCCGGCCGGTCCTGCGATCCAGCAGACCGAGGCCGATGCGGGTGTCCGTGCGATCCGGACCTACCAGGACCTGCTCAAGAACGAGGCCGATGCGCGCCTGTTCGATTACTACGCCAGCGCGCAGCCGGTGCGCGTCACGCTCAACGGCGTGACCACGCCGCTGTCCTCCAGCGGTGTCTACCTGGACCTGGACGTGTCGCCGGACGGCCGCTTCCTGCTGGCCGAGCGCGTGCTGCGCCCGTACTCCTACCTGGTGCCGGCCGACGACTTCCCGCGCCGCATTGAAGTGCTGTCGGCCGTGGACGGCACGTTGCAGCACACCGTGAGCACGCTGCCGCTGGTGGAAGGGCTGCCGACCGGCAACGACGCGGTGCCCACCGGCGTGCGCAGCATCAGCTGGCGCGCCGACGCACCGGCCACGCTGGTGTGGGCCGAAGCGCAGGACGGGGGCGACCCCAACCGCGCAGCCAAGGTGCGCGATGCGGTGCTGATGCAGGCCGCCCCGTTCGACACGCCGCCGATCACCCTGGCCCAGCTGGGCAGCCGCTATGCCGGCATCCAGTGGGGGCGCGGCGATCTCGCGCTGCTCAACGAATCGTGGTGGAAAAGCCGCGAAGTGAAGCAGTGGCGCATCGCCCCGGACCAGGCCGAGCAGGCGCCGCAACTGCTGTCGTCGCGGTCCTCGCAGGACCGCTACAACGATCCGGGCCGGCCGGGCCTGGTGCGCGACGTCAACGGGCGCGCGCGCCTGCAGATCACCGCCGATGGCCGCAGCATCTTCCTGTACGGCCAGGGCGCCTCGCCGGAAGGCGACCGCCCGTTCGTCGATCGCTTCGACCTGGACAGCAAGCAGGCCACGCGCCTGTTCCATTCGCAGGCGCCCGGCTACGCCGCACCGGTGGCCCTGCTCGACCAGGAGGGCACCTCGCTGCTGATCACCCGCGAGACCCCCGATGAGCCCACCAACGTGTACGTGCAGTCGCTGGCCGACGCCACCGCCGCCCCGCGCGCGCTGACCCACTTCGCCCACCCGCTGCCGCAGCTGCGTGGGGTGAGCAAGGAACAGATCCGCTACAAGCGCAACGACGGCGTCGACCTGACCGCCACGCTGATGCTGCCGCCGGGCTACAACCCGAAGAAGGACGGGCCGCTGCCGCTGCTGATGTGGGCCTACCCGGGCGAGTACAAGACCGCTGCCGCCGCCAGCCAGGTGACCGATTCGCCGTACCGCTTCAACGCGATCAGCTACTGGGGCCCGCAGGCCTTCCTGGCCAAGGGCTACGCGGTACTGGTGAGCCCGTCGATGCCGATCATCGGCGAGGGTGACAAGGAACCCAACGACACCTACCTGCCACAGCTGATCGCCAACGCCGAAGCGGCGGTGGACGAAGTGGTGCGGCGGGGCGTGACCGATCGCGACCACATCGCCATCGGCGGGCATTCCTACGGCGCGTTCATGACCGCCAACCTGCTCGCGCACACGCGCCTGTTCAAGGCCGGCATCGCCCGCAGCGGTGCGTACAACCGCACGCTGACCCCGTTCGGCTTCCAGGCCGAGGAGCGCAACTACTGGCAGGCCCAGGACGTGTACCAGAAGATGTCGCCGTTCAACTACGCCGACAAGATCAAGGACCCGATCCTCTTCATCCATGGCGTGGACGACAACAACTCCGGCACCTTCCCGATCCAGAGCGAGCGCATGTTCGCCGCGGTCAAGGGCCTGGGTGGAACGGCGCGTCTGGTGATGCTGCCCAACGAATCGCATGCGTACCGCGCACGCGAATCGATCATGACCATGCTGGCCGAAAGCGAGCGCTGGCTGGAGCAGACCGTCGGCCCGGGTACGCCGATCAAGAAGAAGCGCTGAAAAGCACCCGGTAGGTACCGGCCGCTGGCCGGTACCTGAAATGATCGGCACCTACCGGCTGCTGGCCCGTTTCCCGCAATCGGTAATGCCGGCCACTGGCCGGCTCCCCGCAATGCAGGTGACCGGTAGTGCCGGCCGCTGGCCGGCTCCTCGCAATGCTGGACATCACGTGGAGCCGGCCAGCGGCCGGCAATGCACCGGCGCCCGTCAGATATGCATGGAGCCGGCCAGCGGCCGGCAATGCACCGGCGCCTGTCAGATATGCATGGAGCCGGCCAGCGGCCGGCACTACCAGATGTAACTATTTGCGCGACGCAGCATTGACCCGATTGTGGGTTAGGCTTGAGCGGATTCCGTTCCCGAGGCCAGTGCGTCGCAGATGAACGAGTACCGCAGCAGCATCGTCTTTGCCACTCCCGATATTCCCCTGCGCGACGACGTACGCCGACTTGGCGCACTGGTCGGCGACCTGCTTGCCGAGCAGGTGTCCACGCAGTTCTTCGATGACGTGGAACAGGTGCGCACGCGCGCCATCGCCCGCCGCGAAAGCGACGCCCCGTTGTCCGACCTCAACGATGCGCTGACCGGCCTGCCGCCCGAGCGCGCCGAAGCAATGGTGCGTGCGTTCAGCACCTACTTCCAGGTGGTCAACATCGCCGAGCGCGTGCATCGCATCCGCCGTCGCCGCGACTACCAGCGCGCCGGCACCGCCGCGCCGCAGCCCGATGGCCTGCAGGATGCGCTGCTCAACCTCAAGGCGCAGGGCGTGACCCTGGCCGAGCTGGCCGAGTGGCTGCCACGCATCGACATCGAGCCGGTGTTCACCGCGCACCCGACCGAAGCGGTGCGCCGCGCGCTGCTGGAAAAAGAGCAGCTGATGGTCGCCAGCCTGGTCGACAACCTCGACGGCCAACGCACCCCCGGTGAAGCCGCCGCCGACGCCGCGCGCTTCCGCATGGCGCTTACCGCCTCCTGGCAGACCACCGATTCCTCGCCGGTGCGCCCCACCGTGGACGACGAGCGCGAGCATGTCGGCTTCTATCTGGTGCAGGTGCTGTACCGGGTGATTCCGGTGCTGTACGAATCGCTGCAGCAGGCGCTGCTGGATACCTACGGCGAAGACCTGCCGCTGCCGCGCCTGCTGCGCTTCGGCACGTGGGTGGGCGGGGACATGGACGGCAACCCCAACGTCGACGCCGGCACCATCCGGCATACCCTGGACGCGCAGCGCCAGGCGGTGCTGGGCCGTTACCAGAAAGACCTGCTGCAGCTGGCCAGCCTGCTCAGCCAGTCCACCGAGCGGATCGCGGTGAGTGCCGCGCTGCAGGCGCGCGTGGCGCACTACGAACAGCTGCTACCCCAGGTGAAGTCACGGCCACGCCATGCCGACATGCCGTACCGCCTGCTCAACGACCGCATGCGCGCGCGCGTGCAGGCCACCCTGGACGATGCCGACGGCGCCTATGCGTCGCCGGAGGAACTCGAGCACGACATCCAGTTGATCCTGGACAGCCTGCACGCCAACAAGGGCGACCATGCCGGCGGCTTCGCGGTGCGTCGCCTGCTGTGGCGGGTGCGCACCTTCGGCTTCCACCTGGCGCGGCTGGACGTGCGCCAGGAGTCGAGCGTGCACGGCCGCGCACTGGCCAGCGTGCTGGATGGCCAGGACGTTTGGGACGCGGCCGATGCGGTCACCCGCGCGGCCCGGCTGGCGCCGTTCGCCAGCGGCGAGCAGGCGCTGCCGCCGAGCACCGAGGAGGGCGGTCAGCGCCTGGACGCGGTGTTCGCCGCACTGGCCGATGCACGCCGCCGCCACGGTGCCGACGCGCTGGGCAGCTACATCATTTCGATGGCGCACGACCGCAGCGACGTGCTCGCCGTACTGGCCCTGGCCCGTCGGGGCGGGCTGGTCGACGACGCCGGCGCGGTGCCGCTGGATATCGCCCCGCTGTTCGAAACGGTGGACGACCTCAAGCGTGGCACCGACACCCTGCGCGACCTGCTGGCCGACCCGGTCTACCGCACGCACCTGGCCGCGCGCGGGGATGTGCAGATGGTGATGCTGGGCTATTCGGACAGTGGCAAGGACGGCGGCATCGCCGCCTCGCGCTGGGGCCTGCAGCGGGCCCAGGTGGAACTGCTGGAGGTGGCCGCCGAGAACGGCATCCGCCTGACGTTCTTCCATGGCCGCGGCGGCTCGATCAGCCGCGGGGGCGGCAAGACCACCCATGCGGTGGACGCCTCGCCACGCGGCAGCATCGACGGCCGCCTGCGCGTGACCGAGCAGGGCGAAGTGATCCATCGCAAGTACGGCATCCGCGCGCTGGCGCTGCGCTCGCTGGAGCAGTCCACCGGTGCGGTGCTGCGTTCGAGCCTGCGCCCGCGTGCAGCAGAACCGCGCGAGGAACAGTGGCGCCCGGTGATGGATCGGGTGGCGGAGAAAAGCGCCGAGGCTTACCGTGCCTTCGTGGGCCAGAAAGACTTCATGCAGTACTTCCGGCAGGCCACGCCGATCGACGTGATCGAGCGGATGACGCTGGGCTCGCGCCCGTCGCGGCGGTTGGGCGAGGATGCCGCGCTGTCCAACCTGCGCGCCATTCCGTGGGTGTTCGCCTGGAGCCAGGCGCGCGCGGTGATTCCCGGCTGGTATGGCGTGGGCAGCGGCCTGCAGGCCGCGATCGAGGCCGGCCACGCGGACACCCTGAAGGAGATGGCGCGCGACTGGCCGTTCTTCAGCACCTTCCTGGACGACATCGCGATGGTGCTGAGCAAGGGCGACATCACCATTGCCGAGCAGTTCTCGCAGTTGTCCGGACCGTTGCACGGCACGTTCTTCCCGCAGATCCAGCGCGAGCTGGACCTGACCGCCCAGCAGATCCTGGCGCTGACCGGGCAGGACGAACTGCTGCAGCACGACCAGCGCCTGGCGCTGTCGATCCGCCTGCGCAACCCCTACATCGACCCGATCAGCGTGCTGCAGGTGGACCTGCTGCGCCGCTGGCGTGCCAGCGGCGGCGAGGACGACGATGTCCTGCGCGCGCTGGTGGCGTGCGTGAACGGCGTATCGCAGGGCGTGCAGAACACCGGGTGATGGCGGGCAATGCGTACCGACCAACGGTCGGTACCTACCGGGAAATCCATCGCCACGCACGGTAGGCCATGACCGTTGGTCATGGCACGCGATGCCCGACCCCGGTAGGCCATGACCGTTGGTCATGGCACGCGATGCCCGACCCCGGTAGGCCATGACCGTTGGTCATGGCACGCAATGCCCGACCCCGGTAGGCCATGACCGTTGGTCATGGCGCGCAATGCCCGGCAATGAAGGCGGCCCATACCGACCAACAGCCATTACCCGCGGTGGGTTACTCCGGCGACGGCGGGTTGGACGCCAGCAACTCCAGATGGCGCTGCTCCATCTCTTCGCGCAGCTGCCGGCGGATCAGCGCGGCGGCGTGGCGGCGGCGTTCGTCGCTGGTCTCCAGTTGCAGCGGCGGCACCGCGGTGGGTTTGCCATCTTCGTCCACCGCGACCATGGTGAAGAAGCAGCTGTTGGCGTGGCGCACGCTGCGCTTGAGGATGTCCTCGGCCACCACCTTGACCCCGATCTCCATCGACGAGGTGCCGGTGTAGTTGACCGAGGCCAGGAAGGTGACCAGCTCGCCGACCGCGATCGGCTGGCGGAACATCACCTGGTCCACCGAGAGGGTGACCACGTAGCGGCCGGCATAGCGGCTGGCGCAGGCATAGGCGACCTGGTCGAGCAGCCGCAGGATCGCGCCGCCGTGGACCTTGCCGGAGAAATTGGCCATCTCCGGCGACATCAACACCGTCATGGACAGCTGGTTGGATTTGAATTCGGACATGGCGGCAGTGTAGCGCCGGTTGCCCGCCCGGTAGAGCCGACCGTTGGTCGGCTGGGCGGGGTGCCCGAACGACGACGGGCCGCTTTCGCGACCCGTCGTTTTGTTTCGATCAAAGGCAGCCGACCAACGGTCGGCTCTACCGATTGATTATTTCAACTTCGCATCCGCACGCAGGGCGGCGGCGCGATCGGTCTTCTCCCAGGAGAAGGCGGTCGCGTTGACGGTTTCGCCAGCAGCGTTGAGGTAGCTGAAGTCCTTCGGCTTGCGGCCGAAGTGACCGTAGGCGGCAGTCTGCTGGTACATCGGGTGGATCAGGTCCAGCATCTTGATGATGCCGTACGGGCGCAGGTCGAAGTGCTTGCGGATCAGCTTCTCGATCTTGTCATCGCTGATCTTGCCGGTGCCGAAGGTGGTGACCGAGATCGAGGTCGGCTCGGCCACGCCGATGGCGTAGGAGACCTGCACTTCGCAACGGTCGGCCAGACCGGCAGCCACCACGTTCTTGGCGACGTAACGGGCAGCGTAAGCGGCCGAACGGTCGACCTTGGACGGATCCTTGCCCGAGAACGCACCACCACCGTGACGGGCCCAGCCGCCGTAGGTGTCCACGATGATCTTGCGGCCGGTCAGGCCGCAGTCGCCCACCGGGCCACCGATCTCGAACTTGCCGGTCGGGTTGATGTGGAACTTGGTGCCCTTGTGCAGCCACTTGGCCGGCAGCACCGGCTTGATGATCTCTTCGCGGACGGCCTCGATGAGGTCCTTCTGCTTCACGCCCGGGGCGTGCTGGGTGGACAGAACGACCGCGTCGATGGCCGAGACCGCGCCGTTTTCATAGCGCAGGGTGACCTGGCTCTTGGCATCCGGGCGCAGCCAGGACAGCGGCGAGTTCTTCTTCTTGCGGATCTTGGCCTGCTGCTCGACCAGACGGTGCGACAGGTGGATCGCGGCCGGCATGTAGCTGTCGGTCTCGTTGGTGGCATAGCCGAACATCAGGCCCTGGTCGCCAGCGCCCATTTCTTCGGGCTTCTTGCGGTCAACGCCCTGGGCGATGTGCGGGGACTGCTTGCCGATCAGGTTCAGCACGCCGCAGGTCGCGCCGTCGAAGCCGACGTCGGAGCTGTCGTAGCCGATGTCCAGGATCACCTTGCGGGTCAGGGCTTCCAGGTCGATCCAGGCGCTGGTGGTGATTTCACCGGCCACGATCGCCACGCCGGTCTTGACCATGGTCTCGCAGGCCACGCGGGCGCGCTGGTCCTGGGCAAGGATCGCGTCCAGCACCGCATCGGAGATCTGGTCGGCAATCTTGTCCGGATGGCCTTCGGAGACCGATTCGGAGGTGAACAGGTAGCTGGACATCAGGCGTAATATCCTTTGATTCGGATGGAAAGATGGGCGCGAATGATACACGGCAAGTCGCGCCGTTGCATTGTGCGCCACGGGGAGTTGCCGGTGGTTAAGCCCGCGTGCCCGGCGCAGGGGCCGTCAACACGCGATTGGGCCCCAGCGTCGCGGCCCAGTGTTCCACCAGCGTGACAGCCACGAAGCCGCCACGCCGACCTTCACACCCTATACCATCGGCCGATGGACTCCCTAAGCCAGATCGTACTGGGCGGCGCCGTTGCCGCCGTCATCGCCCCCGCCGGCCACCGCCGCGCCGCCCTGCTGGCCGGTGCTGCGCTGGGCACGCTGCCGGACCTGGATTCCCTGCTGCTGGCCTTCACCGCCGCCGACCCGGTGGCGCTGATGACCGAACATCGGAGCTATAGCCATTCGCTGCTGGTGCTGCCCTGGGTGGCCGCGCTGATCTGGTGGCTGTTCAAGCGCTTCGGCCATGGCCGGGTCGCGCAGGCACCGGGGCGCTGGTTCTGGGCGATCCTGCTGGCGCTGGTGACCCACCCGCTGCTGGACGCCTTCACCGTGTACGGCACCCAGCTGTGGTGGCCGTTCACCCCGGCGCCGACCATGTGGTCCAGCGTCTTCATCATCGACCCGCTGTACACCGTGTGGCTGCTGATCGGCTGCGCGGTGGCCTGGTTCGCCCGCGCCCGCCCGGTGGCGCAGAAGGCGCTGGTGGCCGGGCTGGTGCTCAGCTGCGGCTACCTGGGCTGGTCGCTGCTGGCCAAGCACAGCGTCGAGCGGCAGGCCGATCGCGCGCTGGCGGCGATGGGGCTGGGCGATGCGCCCCGCTTCTCGGTGGCCACCCCGTTCAACACGCTGCTCTGGCAGGTGGTGGCGATGACCCCCAGCGGCTACGTCATCGGCGAGCGCTCGCTGGTGGCCGACAACGGCCCGATGCATTTCCAGGGCTATCCCTCCAACGTGCAGGCGCTGCGCCAGGCCGAGGCGGCGGGCATTCCGGCGGTGCAGCGGCTGCAGTGGTTCAACCGGGGCTTCATGCGCGCCCAGGTGGTGGACGGCCGGTTGCTGCTCAGCGACCTGCGCATGGGCCTGGAGCCGGATTACACCTTCACCTTCGCAGTGGCGCGTGCGCAGGGCGGGCAGTGGACCGCCATCGTGCCCGAGCAGCTGCGCCCGGCCTACGAAGGCGAACAGGGCAGGGCGCGGGTGAAGCAGCGGTTCGCGCAGATGTGGGCGCGGATCTGGCAGGCGCCGCATGGTCAGGCGGCGGCCGCCGACAGCGCAGCGGCCAACACCGTGCGCTGATCCGGCGGCGGCCCGCGCGTTAGCGCGGTCGGGCCGCCGGCGGCGCTGCGCGGTTGACCTGGATGGACCGGTGCAGGACCTGGCGCGGCACGTTGGCGATGTCGAAACCGGTGAAGGCCAGCAGGAACTGCAGCCCGGAAATGAGGGCGACCATGACGATCATGATGGTGCCTACCGGGGTGGTGACATCGGCGGATGCCGACGCGATCCAGTGGTACAGGCCGAAGATGCTGCCGAACGCGAGCAGGCCAAGGCCGGCAATCAGCTCCAGTGACGCGATGGACAGGTCGCGCAGGAAGTAGTTGTAGCCGATGCGCTTGAGCGTATTGCGCACATGCTTGAAGGCAAATTCCCCGAGGATGCGGCTCACGCGCAGGTTGCTGGTCTCATCGGCGTAGCGCGCGTCCATGGCGACGTCCTGGACGACGGCCCGGATGGTGTTGAGCCGGAACAGCATGTCGGTCTCGAAGAAGTAGCGGTCGCTGACCGCATCCAGGCGCAGATGGCTGGCCACGCGGGCATGGATGGCGGTGTAGCCGTTGGTGGGGTCGAACACCTGCCAGTAGCCGGACGAGGCCTTGGTCATGAACGACAGCATCAGGTTGCCCACCCGCCGCAGCAGGGGCATGCGCCGGATATGGCTGAGGTTCCAGAAACGGTTGCCCTTGGTGTAGTCGGCCGTGCCGTCGGCAATGGGTGCCACGAAGTCCATCAGCAGCGCCGGATCCATCTGACCGTCGCCGTCGACCTTGACCAGAATGTCCATTCCGTCGGCGATGGCGGCCTGGTAGCCGGTCTTGATCGCCCCGCCGACACCGCGGTTGTGCGGATGGAACAGCACGGTGACGCGCGGGTCAGTGGAAGTGGCCTGGATCAACGCGCCACTGCCATCGGGGCAGGCATCGTCCACGCAGTAGATGGCGGCCACGGCGTCGTCGATTGCCGCCAACACGTCCATGACATGGCGGGTGACCTTGTAGCAGGGGATGACGACAGCGATCTTCACGGCGCATCCCCGACCGGCAACGGCGCCGGCGCGCAGTCGGCCGGCACCTTCCGGGTGCAGGGTTCGGCCAGCATCGCTGCGGCAGGCACTTCCACCAGATCGGCATACATCGACCGGGGCTCGACCACATCGCTGACCATCACGTGGTGGTAGCGGTTGAACGTGGTGTTGAAGGCCTCCTCGGACATCTGCGGGAAGCGTTGGCGGAAGTAGGCCAGCTGCGGGAAGTACAGGGTGTGGTTGACCGCCGGGATGCCGATGCCGGAGAACATCGCCCCGTATCGCCCTTCCACGACCAGCGAACCGTCCGGTGCCCGCTGCCCGCCGCGGGCCTGCATGGACTCGAGCACGGCATCGCGGTCCATGGTGAAGATCGGCTGTGCCGACTGCACCGGGTTGAACAGGCCGTTGATCAGCACGTTGCACAGCATGGCGACCGCCAGCACCAGCGCCGCCGGGTGCGCGGCCAGCCGCGGCCGCCGTGCGGCCAGGGCCAGCACGCCCACGCACAGCAGCGGCCAGGCATCGGCGGTGGCGTGCAGCCGGCTGAAACTGCCGTCCCCGAACGCAAGCTTGGCCAGGCTGCCGACCACCAGCAGTGCGGCCAGCAGCAGCAGGCGGCCGCGGCTCAGGCGCGTGCCGCCCTGTACCAGCACGATCGCACAGCCGATGTTCAAAAGCAGGCCAAACGCCAGCACGGCGCGGCTGGGCGGCACCATGGACAGGCCGGTCACCTTGCCCACGGCCAGCGGCACCGGCAGGAAGACCCAGCAGGCGATCAGCAGCGTGCCACCGACCAGCATTGCCACCGACAGGCGGTTGGCGCGGGCCCAGCGCACCACCTTGGCCCAGTCGGCCAGTACCGCGGTGAACAGTGGCAACAGGCTGCCGAGCACGGCGATTTCGCAGGCGTTGGAATAGTTGAAGGCCGGCAGCGGATAGAAGCCGCGGGTCATCAGGTTGGGGAAGAGGTGGGCCATCAGCGTGATCCAGCTGACGCCACCGCCGGCACTTTCGCGATGCCCGGGGTAGACCGTGTTGCGGATCACCTCGATCGCGTCGTGGAAGTAGCCGACGAACACCGCAAGGGCCAGTGCACCGGCCAGCGCGGCATCGAACAGGCGCGGCAGGGTCAGTGCATCGCGGCGGAATGCCAGCACCAGCACGGCCATGGTCAGCAGGGCAGAAATGATGAAGGGCGGGTAGGCGATGGCCAGCAGCCACACCACCAGCGCGTAGGCACTGGCCAGGATACGCAGCCAGCGGGTGTCGATGCGCAGCCAGGCCACGGCCGCCCACGGTGCCAGCGCGAAGGCGCCGGCGTTGCTGGTCCACCAGACCTGCACATAGGGCGAGAAATACAGCGTGAGCGCGATCAGCACCGCGGCCAGCGGCGGCAGCCGCAGCTGGCGCAGGAACAGGGCCCAGCCGCACAGGAAGGCCATCGACATGAACATGAAGAAGAAGGAATAGGCGTTGGCCGGCGGCAGCACGAAAAACGCCCAGTGGTATGGCTTGAACGGCAGCCCCCAGTCCAGCAGCGGCAACGCCTGGAACGAGCGCAGGGTCTCGTGGTACGGCGAAAACGCGTTGGTCGGACCGAAGTCGTTGGCCACGGCGATCTGCACGTAGGGTGTGTAGACCATCCATTCGTCCATGCGGATGCCGCGCGCCCTGCCCAGCAGCGGCTCGATCGGTGCCAGCCCCAGGTACTCGCTGGCCATCGCGTAGGACGAGGGCGTCAGGGCAAAGACCACATAGAGCACGCACAGCACCGCGATGACCGCCATGCAGATACGCGCCTGGCGCGGATCGAGCCCGCTCAACAGGCCGGTGTCATGGGCGGGCTGTGGGAGCCGGACAGTCCCGGCCAACGTGCGTTCTTTCATGTGGCTTCCCTTCGGGCGCAGAGCTCGGTGCACCACGACTGCAGTGGCAGCACGGCGAGGATCTGGCGCGCGCCTTCCTGGGCACCAACCTGAGGCCGATTCTAACCGGTTGGCTCAAACAGATAGCAGAAGGGAACCACGTAGCGGTGGGTCAGTAAACGGTGGCGCGTGCCTGCACGAACGAGAAGAAGAACACCGCGTTGGGGTCGTTCTGGACCAGGCTGAATTCCCGACGCATGCCGTCCACGGTGTCGCGATCGACCAGCCCGGCCTCCAGCAGCGGGTCGGCCGCCGACAGCAGCAGCTGTTCCCAGAACGCGATCATGGTCTTGCGCCGCGCCGGCTCGCGGTTGTCCAGGTGGATGGTCTTGATCTCGGTGTGCACGTCGCGGAAGCCGCCGGCCAGCAGCAGGTTGCCGAGCTTGGCGCCGACGAACGGGTCGCCCCCGTGGTCGTACTGGAAATCATTGAACGCCATCCAGTAGCGCCAGATGTGCGGCGAGTACGGGTCGAGCAGGAACGAGGCGTTCATCACTTCGGTGATGTACACCGGCGAGCCCGGCGCGAGCACGCGGCGCACTTCGCTGAGCACGCGCGCCGGTGACGGCACATGTTCCAGCACCCAGCACAGGAACGCCGAATCGAACTGGCGCGGGCCGAACGGCAGGTCGCCGGCATCGGCCTGCTGCAGGGTGTACCGCTCGCTGCACCACGGGGTCTTTTCCAGGTTGGCGCGTGCGGTATCCAGCTGCGCCTGGCTCAGGTCCACCCCGGTGACGTGCAGCTCGGGGAAGCGGCGCAGCAGGATCTCGGTCTGCGCGCCGACGCCGCTGCCCACTTCCAGCAGCCGCTGGGCGTTGCTGTAGTCGATGCCGCTGAAGATGCTCGATTCGAACAGACGGGCCTGGGTGACCAGGCGGTGCTGCTCGGTATCGGAAAAACCGTGCAGGTAGGTGGGGGCGGTGATCGGCGGGGTCATGGGAGCAGGGTCACGTAGCGTCGAGCGTGGCTCGGCGGATCAAAGGGCAACGGCAACGTGCGCGTCGGTAGTGGCGTGGGCAAGCGGCAGGCCGGCGGAGAGCGCGTTGAAGTAGTCGGTGGTCAGCGCGATCTGGCTGGCCGCGTCGTCAGCGCGGTTGACCACCGCGCGGAAGGCGGCATTTTCCGGCCGGTCCTTGGCGTACCAGCCCAGGTGCTTGCGCGCGATGCGCACGCCCTGCGGCTCGCCGTAGAAGTCGTGCAGCGCGTGCAGGTGGCCCAGCAGGATGTCGCGCACCTCGTCCAGCGAAGGCGGGGCGAGCAGTTCACCGGTGGCCAGGTAATGCGCCACTTCGCGGAAGATCCAGGGCCGGCCCTGCGCGGCGCGGCCGATCATCACCGCATCCACCCCGGTCACGGCGAGCACGTGGGCCGCCTTCTGCGGCGAATCGATATCGCCGTTGGCCAGCACCGGAATGCGCAGCGCGGCCTTGATCGCGGCGATGGTTTCGTACTCGGCCTGGCCGGTGTAGTGCTGGTCGCGCGTGCGCCCATGCACCGCCAGCGCGGCAATGCCGCTGTCTTCGGCGATATGCGCGATGCGTGGGCCGTTGCGATGGTCGCAGTCCCAGCCGGTGCGGATCTTCAGCGTCACCGGCACGTCCACCGCCTGCACCACGGCAGTGAGGATGCGCGCCACCAGTTCTTCATCGCGCATCAGCGCCGACCCGGCCCACGCGTTGCAGACCTTCTTGGCCGGGCAGCCCATGTTGATGTCGATGATCTGCGCGCCGTGGTCCACGTTGTAGCGCGCCGCGTCGGCCAGCTGCTGCGGCTCGGTGCCGGCGATCTGCACGCTGATCGGGTCCGGCTCGCCGGCATGGTCCATGCGGTGGAGGGACTTGCGGGTGGTCCAGAAGCGCGGGTCGGAGATGGTCATCTCCGAGGCGGCCAAGCCCGCGCCCAGCCGTTTGCACAGCAGGCGGAAGGGCTTGTCGGTGACACCGGCCATCGGCGCCAGCACCACGTTGGGCCGGATGTTGTAGGGGCCAATCTGCATGCGCGCATTGTAGAACGCCCCGGCCGCGCCGGCCGCGCGCGGGGGCTGCCTGTTCAGGCCGATCCGGAAGGGCCTGATGCGCTCCGGTCATGAGCATATGCTTGACCCTTGGTTCCTCCGCCCCCAGTGGACGGGGATGCTGGGGAGTTGGGTGCTGCGACGCCGGCGGTGGTCAAAGCGCCGGACCACACGCATAGGCCAACACGGCCAGATGCCGCTGTGGGTCGAGCCCGAGCAGGGCCAGCACCGCGGCATCCTCAAAGGAGCCGATCGCGCAGCCGGCGGCGTTCATCGCGGCCACTTGCTGCCCGAGCGCGCCCAACCAGACCCCGGCCTCGATCAACACGAAGCGGCCACCGCGCTCGCCGTACTTGGTCAGCGTGCCGGCCGGCTCGGCGATCAGGAACAGCACGGCCGCCGGCCGCTCCGACCAGTCCACCCCAAGCAACCTGGCCAGCGCTGGCCACGCGGGGCAGGGCGCCACCGGCACCAGCGCATGCTGCAGCGGGTCGTACCAGCAGATGCCCTGGTCTGCGGCGATCGCATCGTCGGCGCCGTACAGCGCGGCATAGGCCTGGATCGGATACTTGGCCCCACCGGACGGCAGGCGCCGGGTGTCACTGTCGCCGGGTCGGGCCCGCAGCGGGGCGAGCACGCGGCCCAGCTCCTGCGCGCCCCAGCGTGCGTCACCGAAGCGGCGGCCACTGTGGCGCTGCGCCAGGGCGTCACCGGGATGCACCGGGTCCGGCAGGGCGATGCCGGCGGCCGCATGCATCGGGCGGGGTGGCGACCAGGGGCGTGCGGCATCTTCGGCGATGCGCGTGCGCATCACCTCGGCGCGCGCTGGATTGAGTTCGCCGTTGTGCCAGAACAGATGGAACAGCGGGGCATCGTGCCAGGGGGAGGGCGGTGACGGCATGCGGACCTCGTGCATCAGCCCAACGGATGCGGAAAGGGAGTGGGGAACGCGCCGCTGTGCGGCACGCCGGGGTACCGCCAGGCCACGTCCTGGCACCGGCCGCCGAGGAACGGTGCACGCTCGTCGGCATGCAGGCCACTGAGCTGCGGCGACAGCACCCGCATCACCCGCAGTCCGGCCGCGGCCACATCGGTCGTGGTCAACTCGCGGTAGTACAGCGCAATGCCGGCACTGCCGAGCCGGCGCCGCAGCATGTCCAGCTCGGCAATCGCGCGCGGCGCGGCGGGGCGGACCGCTGCGCCCGGCGGGGGCAGCTTCAAGGTGCTGTCGTCCGCCGCCCGCAGCAGCGGCAGCTGCGGCCACAGCTCCGGGCGCAGGGTGTAGAAGGCGGCATGTTCGTCGAAGCTGCGCAGGGCGGCGGGATCGCGCGGCAGCCGGGCGCTTTCGCGCCCGCACAGATGCGCGGCAAAGGTCAGTGCCTGCTGCCATTCCAGCAGCGCTTTGTGCAGTGCCTCGCCCGGATCGGCGCGGCAGGCGATGCCGAGGACGTAGCGGGGGCGGCCGTCGAACGGCATGCCGCCGGCGACCGCGATCACCGGGTGCGGGTTCCAGTGCTGGGTCAGGTCGAACGCCTGCAGTTCCCCCCCGCGCGCGTCCACATGGGCGTGCCAGTGCGCCGGCAGCGCGATGCGCCGGCCGGCCACGCCATTGAGCCATGTCACTGCCAGCGCATCGCGCTCCAGCAGCTCCTGGGCCGCGCGCAGCAACGCCAGCCACGCGCCATCGCGACCATCACGCCAGGCCGCCAGCCCACTGGACGTTGACGGCACGCGCGCCACGCCACTGCGCGGCCCGAGGCCCACCAGTTCCTGCGGCACCCAGGCCTCGCGGTTGTCATCCAGCGCATGCACCGCGGCGAACAGATCGCCGTCGTGTTCGGGCATCGGCCACGGGAAGCCGGGGGTCGCACGTTGGCGTGTCGAGAACAAGGCGAAGGCCGATTCGTCCAGGCGTTGCGCGGGCGTCAGCGCATCCCGGCGGCGCACCTCGAATCCCGCCTGCGCCGCTGCCAGCCGCTCCAGTGCCTCGGCGACCGCGCCGTCGGCGGCTGCATCGGCATCCAGTGCGACCGCGCCTGACACGCCCTGCCAGGGATTGGCCGGGTCGGCCGGGGTGGCCGCATTGTGTACGCGCCGTCCCTCGAACAGCGGGCCGGTCCAATCGCAGGCGCTGGCGTCGATGGCCTGCGCCGGGCGCACCAGACCGCAGCGCGGACGCGCCGCGCCATGCAGCAGGTGCGAAGACAGCGTGGGCGTTCCGGGCTCCGCCGCATCGACGGCGGAGCGGCTCATTTCATCACGCTCAGCCAGAGCATCATCTCGAGTGCGCCGACGGCGAACAGGCCCAGCAGCAGGCCGATGCCGATGCCGATGCCGCGCCCGAACGACCGCCCCGAGCGCTCGTAGACGAAGGCGTACAGGCCGACGTACAGCCCGACGGCGACGAACAGGCCGAAGATCGGGTTGGCGGTGCCCATGAAAATGCCGCCACCGACAGCTGCCAGCGGCAAGGCGAACAGCCCCAGCAGTATCCGACCCGTGCGGCTCATCCCGACCACCGGCGCGGCCGATGTGGCGGGTGCGGCCAGGTCCGGATCCGGGGCGATGGCCGGTTGCTGCAGCGAGGGCGGTGGCGGGGTGTGGAGGTCGGTGTCCGTTGCGACGGTATCGACCGTGGCGCGTGTTTCGCTGCCGGCGGCGGCGGGCGCGATCGGTTCCAACCCGCCAAGCACCACCGCCGACAGCACCGAGGTGCCGAGCAGGGTCACGATGCAGGAACTGCAGGTGGTCGAGGTTGAGCCCCCGCCTGCGGCGGCAAGGTCCTGGCGCGAGGCACTGGCATCGAACTGGGTCGGCAGGCGATACATACGGTCACTCCATTGACCGAGGCGGAAACGCCCGGCGCGTAAGCCACATTATCACGGGCGCTGGAGGTCCCAGGGCAAGGACAGCGGCGGCGCCATTGCGGCTTCGCCGCCCTGGCAGGCGGGGCACCACGGCAGCCGCAGCACCCGGTCGCGCTCGCCGTGCAGGCGATGCAGGTCGAGCCAGACGCTGCGTTCGAGATAGCCCAGCAACAGGGCGGGCTGATCCAGCAGCGGCGCGACCAGCGCCGCGATGCGCGCCGGCTGCGCTGCGACCGCCGGCATCGCCGGCACGACGGCTTCGCCCCAGCGGCGCAGCACCCGGTTGCCCAGGCAATACACGCAGGCGGTCTGGCCGGGCACCACATAGGGGCCGAGCGCCAGTGTGTGGTGATAACTGATGTCCACCAGCAGATGCGGTTGTGCCGGCATCTGCGCGCGGTAGCGGGCCAAGGCCTGTTCCCAGCCGAGCCCGTGCCGGACCAGCACCCGCAGGTCGGCCTCGGCGGGCGCATCGACGCGCTGCAGATCCGCGCTGGCATGCTGGTCGAAGGCGTCGGTCAACCCGGGCAGGGGCGTGCCGAGCCAATCGAGTGCATAGCGCTGCACCCTGCGCGCGGCCGCCACCGGCACCAGCACACCCAGGCGCATCAACTGGCGGATCGCCGGGCCGCAGTCAGCGTCGTCCTGCACTGCCGCCAGGGTGTCGTTTTCCCAGTGGCCAAGGATCCGTTCGACGACGGTCGGCGTATCGGCCTCATCCACCACGTACACCTCATCGGCGCCACCGGAGACCAGCAGCAGCTGGCGCTGCGCATGGGTCTGCGAAAACAGGGCCCAGGCCGGATTGCGCGTCCAGCGCGGTGCGTCCGCGTGCGGGCCTGCATGTTCCTGACTGCCTGCTGCTGCCACTGCGTACAGTCCCTGTATCGGCGAAAGCGCAAGAATAGCGGCAAACAGGCGGGCCACGTTCTGCTACGGTGCGCGCGTGCCCCTACCGCCTGTTGCCACCGCTCCGGTCCCCCAGCCGCCCTGGCGCGAGGCGATGCTGTGGATGCTGCTGCTCGGCGCGATGTTCATCCATGGCTACAGCTGGACCAACCAATGGGCCGCCAGCCAGCCCCATACCTACAGCCTGCACGGGCGCTGGGATGATGCGATCCCCTTCTGGGCGTGGACGATCTGGCCCTACCTGGCGCTGAATCTGCTGTACCCGCTGACGTTCTTCATCTTCCCGACCCGATCGGCCCTGCGCCGCCATGCGCTGGCCATCGCCCTGGTGCAGGCCGCCTGCATGCTCGCGTTCGTGTGCTGGCCGACCGGCAATGTCCGTGTAGTGCCACAGCCGGATGGCGCGAGCGGGCTGTTGTTCGCACAACTCCGGGCCTTCGAAGCGCCGTTCAACATGGCGCCGTCGCTGCATGCGGCGGTTGGGGTGCTGGTATGGCAGGCATGGCGGCGCTGGTTGCAGGCCGACGCGGCGCCCCTGCGTTGGCTGTGGCACGGTGCCTGTGGCCTGATCCTGGTGTCGACCGTGACCACCTGGCAGCACGATCTGCTGGACGTACTTGCCGGACTGGTGCTTGGGGCGCTGGCGCTGTGGATCACGCGGGCCCCAGTTTTGCGGTAGGCATCGTGCATTCACCGCTCCACGATGAGTACCTGCCGCCTCTCGCGTATGGCCGTGTGTGCAGGCGCCGTTTGGTTCGGCGGGCGTATCCGATCAGGCCGGTCGCGAGCGTGAGGGCCCCGTAGCCGCCGGTAGGCCCCTGGTGCAAATGTCCCCCGGCCGCGGGGCGGCCTCCTCCTTTATTTTGCCCAGGAGCCTACCGGCGGCTACGGGGCTCGGCTTGCGGTGCAAGCGAGAAGCCGTGCTCTTTTGGTGGCCGTTGGCGGGTCGGTCGCTGGGCCCCGATGCCCTTGGAGGCGAAATAAAGGAGGAGGGGGCGGCCGCAGGCCGACGCCGGGGGACATTCGCCGGAAAGGGCATCGGGGCCCAGCGACCGACCCACCAACAACCGCGCCTGCAAAGGGTCAACGCAGGCTTAAAAAAAAGGCCAGCGCGAACGCTGGCCTTGGGATACGCAACCGTGACGCTTACTTGCTTTCGGCATCACCCGGGGTGAAGTGCGGCATCGCCACGGCGGCGCCTTCCTTCTCGGTGGAGCGGCCGGCGAACTGGTTGGCAAAACGCACGTGGCGGATGAAGGCCGCGTCCGGGTCCTGCGCGATCGAGGCGCACAGGGCGCCGTTGAAGGCATCGCCGGCACCGGTGGTGTCCAGTACCTGCACCTGCTCGGCGCCCACCCGGTAGTACGGCTGGGTATCGCCGCGCGGATTGTCTTCGGCGTGGGACACGAACACGCCCACCGAACCCAGCGTCACCACCACGGTGCCGGTGCCGGTGAGCTTGCGGCACAGCGCATGCAGGCTGGCACCGTCGAGCGCGGCCACGTCGTTGGCATCCACACGCTCGCCCACATGGCGGCCGAGCAGGGCGGCGAACTCGGTCTCGTTGGGGGTCAGCACGTCGGCCAGCTTGAGCAGGCCGATGCTGGACGGGGCGTCGGCCGGGGCCGCGTTGAGCACGGTGGTGACACCGGCCTCACGGGCCAGCGCCAGCGCCGCTTCAATGGTTTCCACCGGCGATTCCAGCTGGGCCAACACCACCTTGGCGCCGCCCAGCAGCTCGCGCTGGGCCTGCACGAAGTCCACGCTCAGCGCGGCATTGGCGCCCGGGCCGATCACGATGGTGTTGCGGCCGCGGGCATCCACGTAGATGCCACCGGTGCCGGTCGGCTCGGTGCTGGCCTCGGCGGTCAGCGCGAAGCCGTCCTGCGCGGCCAGGCCACGTGCCATCGCACCGCCGGCATCGTCGCCCAGCGCGCACAGGAAGGTGGTGGCGGCGCCAGCGCGGCACGCGGCCACGGCCTGGTTGAAGCCCTTGCCGCCGGGGCCGGTGCTGTAGCGCCCGGCGATGGTCGCGCCCGGAGCCGGGAGCGACTCGCAACGCCAGACATGATCCACGTTGAAGGAACCGACGACGACGACATTGCTACTCATAAAGACTGTTTCTCAAAGAACGGATATCAGCTGAAATGCGTCAGCACGCCGGCAATGGTCGCCGTCATGAAGGTGGCGATGGTGCCGCCCAGCACCGCACGCAGGCCGAACTTGGCCAGGTCGTGGCGGCGTTCCGGGGCCAGTCCACCAATACCACCGATCTGGATGGCGATGGAGCTGAAGTTGGCAAAACCGCACAGCGCGTAGGTGGCGATCAGGCGGCCTTCGGACGACAGGCTCATGCCCGGCACCTGGCCGTTGACGATCTTGGACAGCTCCGAGTACGCCACGAACTCATTGATGACCACCTTCTGGCCGATCAGCGAGCCTACCGTGGTGGCATCGGCCCAGGGGGTACCGATGACCCAGGCGATCGGGGCCAGCACATAGCCGAAGATGGTCGACAGGTCGGTCGGACGGCCGATCATGGCCTGCAGGCCGCTGATCTCGCCCAGCCAGGTCAGCGGAGCGTTGAGCAGGGCGATCAGGGCGATGAAGGCCAGCAGCATCGCACCGATGTTCAGCGCCAGCTTGAGGCCGTCGCCGGCACCGGCCGCAGCGGCGTCGATGATGTTGCTGGAGGTCTTCTCCACTTCCATCTTGACCGTGCCGCGGGTCAGCGGGGTGCCGGTTTCGGGCACCAGCAGCTTGGCCACCACCAGGGTTGCCGGGGCCGCCATGATGCTGGCCGCCAGCAGGTGCTTGGCGTAGAAGGCCTGCTGCACCGGATCGTTGCCGCCCAGCATGCCCACGTAGGCCGCCAGCACGCCGCCGGCGATGTGCGCCATGCCGCCGATCATCATCGTGATCAGTTCGGACTGGGTCATCTTGGCGATGTACGGGCGCACCGTCAGCGGCGCCTCGGTCTGGCCGATGAAGACGCTGGCGCAGACGCTGGTGGTTTCGGCACCGGACACGCGCATGATCTTGGTGATCGCCCAGGCCATGCCGCGCACGATCGCCTGCATCACGTTGAGGTGGTACATGACCCCCATCAGCGCCGAGAAGAAGATGATCGTCGGCAGCACCTGGAAGGCGAAGATGAAACCGAACTGCTCGGTGTTCATCAGGCTGCCGAAGATGAACTTGGAGCCTTCGTTGACGAAGCTCAGGATCTTGACGAAGCCCTTGCCCAGCGCATCGAACACGTCGCGGCCACCGGGCACCAGCAGCACCACCGCCGCAAAGGCGATCTGCAGCGCGATGCCGGTTACCACCAGACGCCAGTCCACAGCGCGCTTGTTGTTCGAGAACAGCCACGCGATGCCGATCAGCACCGCCAACCCGAACAGGCCGAAGCCAATCCTGCCCAAACCTTCGACCATGAGACTTCCCTTGGGGGTGCCGCGAAAAACGGGAAGCCTATAGCGGCGGCAGGGGCGGGGCAAGGAAAAGCGGCGTCTGCGGGTCGATCGGCCGTGATCGGGCAAGCATCGGCAAGGGTTTGCGGGCGGCGGGCGGCTACACTGGCCGGCACCGTTCCGGCCCGGTTGCGGGCCTGCAGCAGAGGACAATCCCATGCAATACCGACGTCTTGGATCCACCGGCCTGAAGGTGTCGGCCCTGTCCTTCGGGGCCTGGGTCACCTTTGGCGACCAGATCGGCCGCGACGAGGCCCGCAATCTGGTCGCCAGCGCCTGGGACCACGGCATCACCTTCTTCGACAATGCCGAGGGCTATGCGCGCGGCCGGGCCGAACAGGTGATGGGCGATGTGATCGCCGACCTGCGCCTGCCGCGCGACGGCTTCTGCGTGTCCAGCAAGGTGTTCTTCGGCGCCGTGGACGACCCGCGCCCGACCCAGCACGGGCTGTCGCGCAAGCACGTGACCGACGCCTGCCACGCCGCACTCAAGCGGCTGCGGGTGGACTACCTGGACCTGTATTACTGCCACCGCCCGGACCCGGACACCCCCATTGCCGAGACCGTGCTGGCCATGGACACCCTGATCCGCCAGGGCAAGGTGCTGTACTGGGGCACCTCGGAGTGGTCGGCGGCCCAGCTGCAGGAGGCCGTGGCCGTGGCGCGCGCGCAGAACCTGCACCTGCCCTCGATGGAGCAGCCGCAGTACAACCTGCTGCACCGCGAGCGCGTGGAACAGGAGTACGCCCCGCTGTACGCCGACCCGGGCCTGGGCACCACGATCTGGTCGCCGCTGGCCTCGGGCCTGCTGACCGGCAAGTACAACGACGGCGTGGACGCGCAGTCGCGGCTGGGCCAGGAACAGATGGGCTGGCTCAAGGACATGGTGCTGGACCCGGCCGGCAACCGGCTGGACAAGGTCCGCCGCTACACCGCGCTGGCCGACGGCCTGGGCCTGTCGCCGGCGCAGCTGGCCATTGCCTGGTGCCTGCGCAACCCGAACGTCTCCAGCGTGATCCTCGGCGCCAGCCGGGTCAGCCAGCTGGAAGAGAACCTGGGCGCGCTGGACCTGCTGGCGCAGGTGGACGAGGCCACCTGGCAGCAGGTAGAGGCGATCTTCGCCTGATACGCGTCCCGGCGCGCCCCCCGTAGAGCCGGGCTCTGCCCGGCTGGATTGGCCGATCAACCGGACATCCCGGTGGCCCAGCCGAGCAACGCTCGGCTCTAACGCGCGGTTCGTGCGCACCTTGCGATTGATGCGATCAATCGAAAACAGCAAATCAATCATCAATGCCATCAATCAAAGTGAGAATGGTTGTTGATTGTCAACTGAGAATCATTATCATTTGACTCGCCCCTCGCACGAGTCCAGACGAATGAACACTCAAGCTGCTGTACTGCTGCGCCCCGAAACGCTGACCCTCCGCGACCGTCCGGTGCGCGTGGTCCCGCCCGAAGAAGTGATCGACAGCGAAGCCCTGCTCAAGGGACGCCGCGAAATCCTGATCCAGCACGGCGACCGCTTCTACCGCCTGCGCCATACCAGCAACGACAAGCTGATCCTGACCAAATAGAGCCGGGTAGAGCCGACCGTTGGTCGGCTGTCTACCGCCAGGCAGCCCAGCTGCACCGCTACCCGCCCGCGCATGGCCCATCGGGTCCGCACCTCCCCCCGGACCCGGCGGGCACGCCATGCACCACCGCTCTCTCCCCCTCGATTCTTCGTCAGCGGCTTGGGTCGCTGGCGTCGGTCGGGGGTCTCCTTCCGCGTCACGCCAATCGCCCGCCCTCCATGAAGAACCGTCCGACTGCCCTGAGCGCCGCCTTGTGGCTGGCCTTGCCGATGGCCGCGCATGCGGCTGCCGATGCTGATGCTGCACCCGACGCGCGCCAGTTCGATCCCGTGCAGGTCACCGCCACGCGCACCGCACGCGCGCTGAGCGACGTGCCGGCCACTGTCGATGTGATCGACCGCGAGCAGCTGGACAACCACCTGGTGCGCGACCTCAAAGACCTGGTGCGCTACGAACCGGGCCTGTCGGTAACCAGCAGCCCGGCGCGGTTCGGCCTGGGCGGTATCCGCATCCGTGGCCTGGACGGCAACCGCGTACTGATCCAGACCGACGGCATCGCCATGCCCAAGGCCTTCGCGATCGGCAGCTTCTCCGATGCCAACCGCAACTTCACCGATCTGGAAACGCTCAAGCGCGTGGAAATCGTGCGCGGACCCGCCAGCGCGCTGTACGGGTCGGACGCCCTGGGCGGCGTGGTCGCCTTTGTCACCAAGGACCCGGCCGATTATCTGAAGGACGGCAAAAACAGCTACGTCGGCCTGAAGTTTGGCTACGACGGGCAGTGGGACGGGCTGCTGGGCAGCGTCACCACCGCCTTCGGCGGCGACCGCTGGAGCGGCATGGTCAACGTCAACCACCGCCAGGGCCAGGAAACCCAAAGCATGGGCGACCGGCGCAGCAATGACAGCACCCGCACCGCGGCCAACCCGCAGGACCGCGACGGTCGCAGCGTGCTGGGCAAGCTGGTGTTTGCGCCCAGCCAAGACCAGCGCTTCAAGCTGACCGTGGAAGGCAACGAAGACAGCGTGGACACCAACGTGTTGTCGTCGGTGGCGCCCCCTGCGCCGGTGATCGCCGCCGCGACCACCACCGCGATGAAGGCGCGCGACCACCAGACCCGGGCCCGCGTGTCGTTCGGCCACGAGATGGACAACCTGGGCCAGGGCTTCGCCGATGACCTGTCCTGGCAGGTGTACCGGCAGGACAGCGAAACCACCCAGCGCACCTATGAAAACCGGGGCAGCGGCGACAACGCCAGCCGCCGCGAGCGCGAATTCAATTTCGACCAGCGCGTGTACGGCCTGCAGGCGGTGTTCCACAAGGGCCTGCAGACCGGGTCGGTCGAGCATGCACTGACCTACGGGCTGGAAGGCACCTGGACGGAGACCCACCAGAAGCGCGACGGCTTCCAGGTCAACGCCAAGGGCGTGGTGAACACCACGATCCTGCCCGACACCTTCCCGGTGCGCGACTTCCCGATCAGCAAGACCACCGAGCTGGGCCTGTACGTGCAGGATGAAATGCGCTTCGCCGATGGACGCCTGTCGCTGGTGCCCGGCGTGCGCGTGGACCATTACGAACTGCGCCCGGAAGCCGATGGCATCTTCAGCACCGACAACCCCGGCGTGGCCGTGTCGGACCTGACCAAGACCAGTGTGTCGCCGAAACTGGGCCTGGTCTGGCGCTTTGCCGACCAGTGGTCGCTGTTTGCCGGGTACGCGCATGGCTTCCGCTCGCCGCCGTTCAATGACGTCAACCTGGGCTTCACCAATGTGCAGTTCGGCTACACCGCCATTCCCAACCCGGACCTCAAGCCGGAAACCAGCGATGGCCTGGAACTGGGCGTGCGCTTCATCGGCGCGGCCGCGTATGCCAGCGTCAGCGGCTACTACAACCGCTACAAGGATTTCATCGAGTCGCAGGGTTTTGTCGGGTTCAACAACCAGGGCCTGCAGGTCTTCCAGTCGCGCAACGTGGCCGACGCGGACATCTACGGCGCCGAGCTGAAGGCCGGGATCGAGTTCGGCCAGCTCAGCAGCGCGCTGGACGGCTGGTCGTTGAACGGTTCGGTGGCGTGGGCACACGGCCAGAACAAGACCGAAGACGTGCCGTTGTCAACCATCGACCCGTTGCGTGGCACCGTGGGCCTGGCCTTCGACCGCGACCGCTGGGGCGTGGAACTGGTGGGCACCTTCGCCCGGCGCAAGGACCGCCTGCCGCCGGCCGCCGTGGCCAACACCACGCCGTTCGCCCCGGCCGGTTACGGCGTGCTGGACCTGATGGCGCACTGGGACTTCGCGCCGGGCGCGAAGATCAACGTCGGGGTGTTCAACCTCGGCGACCGCCGCTACATCGACTATTCCGGGATCACCTCGTCGCTGGTGTCCACCAGCAGCGTGGCCGATCGTTTCACCAACCCTGGCCGCACCGTGTCGGCCAGCCTAGCCGTGAGCTGGTAGCCGCCATGAGCCGAGCCCTGTCTGCCGTACGTTCGTTCGCCGGTGCACGCAGTACGGCACCGTTGCCATCGCCAACGCAGCTGGCGGCGTTGGGCACCGTGCTGTGCCTGTACCGGCCCGACAGCAGCGAGCTGGGCGGCTGGAAGCACGCGGTGTCGGCCCATGCCTGCCAGGGCATGGACAGCGAGGGCATCCGCGAAAGCCTGTGCTTCGCCGATGCGCGCGGACGCTGCTGCTGGCGGCTGTACCTGCTGCCCGACAGCGATTTCCTGGCCTGGGACCGGCTGGTGACGGCCTTCCCGGCGCGCCCGGAGCCGGTCAACGATGGCGGCGTGGCCGAGCGCCTGTGGCGCCGGCTGGCCACGCGCCTGGGCGGCGAGCCATGGCGGATGTGCGCGCTGCGCCTGCATGCCAACGACGGCCAGGGGCTGTCGGCCAGCCTGGCCTCGCTGTCGGCACTGGGTGCGACGGCGGCGCGGCGGATTGCACGGGTGGAAGGCGCAGACGGTGAGCTGTGGGTCGACGACTGCTGCTGCGCCACGGCGGCGCGCCAGGCGCCGACGCCACTGGACCGCAGTGCGCCGCCGCTGGTGCGGCTGTAACCAACACGATGCGACGCAAGCCAACCTTGAAGGAACTCCTTGGATGAAACACCAGATAGCCAGTGCGTGCCTGCTGCTTGCCGGCAGTGGTATGGCCCACGCCCAGCCCTCGAACCTGCAGCGCGACCACGACAGCATCGTGGCGATGAAGGGCGAATACGTGGTCGATTTCGCCTTCGACGAGACGGTGCTGTTGAAGCCGGGTTACGAGCGCGCGCCGGCCGTGCGCAGCGGCGGCAACGAGGTGGTGATCGTGGTGGAGGACAGCCCGACGCGGGTGGTCCTGCAGCACCTGCTGGTGGATCCCAAGAGCGGCCATGTGACCAAGCACTGGCGGCAGGATTGGGGGTACGAAGCACCGCACCGGTTCGAGTTCAGTGCCGACCAGACCTGGCAGGTGCGCACCATCCCGGCCGCGGTCAACGCCGGTGCCTGGACCCAGTGCGTGTACGAAGTGAGCGATGCGCCGCGCTACTGCGGCACGGGCACCTGGGTCTACGACAACGGCGTGGCGACGTGGACCAGCGACCTGAGCTGGCGCCCGCTGCCGCGCCGTGAGTACACCCGCCGCAGCGACTACAACGCGCTGGCGGTGGTCAACCGGCACACGCTGACGCCGAACGGATGGACGCACGAGCAGTTCAACACCAAGGTCCTGCGCAACGCCGACGGCAGCCAGCAGGAGATCGCACGCGAGTTCGGCTTCAACGACTACACCAAAACCACCGAGGTCGACTTCAAACCGGCCTACGACTACTGGACCGCCACCGCCGGCTACTGGGCCAAGGTCCGCCAGCGTTGGGACGGGTTCCTGGGCCAGGCGCCGGGCGTGCACCTGAAAACGAAGCTGGACGGGATGGCGATGATCATTCCGCTGTTCACCCAGGCCCAGGATCTGCAGGACGGCAAGAAAGTGAAGGACGCGCAGATCGACGCGGTGTTCAAGCAGTGGGTGGAAAAGGCACCGGCCGACGCCGCCCGCTGAGTTCGTCCACCCGCTTAGCCAAAAAGAGGTTCTTCGCTCATCTGAGGGGCAGGCAGAAACGTGCATTGGCGCTTTCCCGGCGCAGCCGGCGGCGGGTCGGGCGCTGGGCCCCCATGCCCTTTCCGGCGACGCCCCCGGCGTCGGCCTGCGGCCGCCACCTCCTCCTTTATTTCGCCTCCAAGGGCATGGCAGCCCAGCGCCCGACCCACCGACGGCGCCAGAGAATTCTGCTTGGTTCTTCCGCAAGCCGAGCCCCGTAGCAGCCGGTAGGCCCCTGGGCAAAATAAAGGAGGAGGCCGCCCAGCGGCCGGGGGACATTTGCGCCAGGGGCCTAGCGGCTGCTACGGGGCCCTGACGCTCGCGACCGGCCCGATCGGAGACGCTTCTTTTTTCTGGAGTGCAGTCGGCCAACCCCGGCAGAACCACGCCATGCGTGGCTGCGCTTCAAACGCCAACCGACCCACGGTCGGTCGCGACGCGGCCTGAGCGCCGCGCCCGCCTCACACCTCGCGCAATGCCAGCGCCGGCGGGGTGTGCAGGATCCGCCGCGTGCCCCACCAGCCGGCCAGCATGCTCAGGCCCACCCCGATCACGCCGCCAACCAGCAGCGGTCCCCACGGCGGGCTCAGGGTCAGTTCGAACACCTGCCGCGCCACCACGCTGCCCAGCAGCGCCGCCGCGCCCACCGCCAGCAGCGCCGACAACAGCCCCAGCGCGCCGAATTCCACCAGCACCGCCCCGCGCAGCTGGGTGCGCGTGGCGCCCAGCGTGCGCAGCACCGCGCTGTCGTAACGGCGCTCGCCGGCCGTGGCCTGCAGCGCCGCCAGCAGCACCAGCAGCCCGGCCAGCAGACTGAAGCCCATCACCAGCTGCACCGCCTGGGTCACCCGGTCCACCACCTCGCGTACCCGCTGCAGGATCCCGTCGATATCCAGCAGCGAGATGTTCGGGTAATCGCGGGTCAGCGCGGCCAGCTGCGTGGCCTGCGCCCGTGGCAGGTGGAAGGCGGTGATCAGGTTGTAGGGCGCATCGCCCACCGCACCTTCGTTGAGCAGCAGGAAGAAGTTGACCCGGAACGAATCCCAGTCGGCCTTGCGGATGCTGGTTACGGTGAAGCTGCGTTGCTGCTCGCCCATCTGCAGCGTCACCGTGTCGCCCAGCTTCATCCCGTAGCGCTCGGCCCAGCCCTGTTCGATGGAGGCCTCCGCCGCCGTGCTGCCGACGGCCCAGTAGCGCCCACTCAGCAGCGTGTTGGCCGGCGGGAAATCATGCCGCCAGGAGAAGTTGACCGGGCGGTTGGCATCATCGTCGTCGTTGCTGTTGTCCTGCCGTTCCTGCCGCTGCGGCGGCCGGTCGTTGACCGCCAGCAGGCGACCGGTACTGAACGGCTCGATCCCCGGCGCGGCCACGCCCAGCCCCTGCAGGGTGGTCAGCACGGCGTCGCGCTGCTCGGGCTGGATGTTCATCAGGAAGTAGTTGGGCGTGTCCACCGGCAGGCGGTCGCGCCACTGCGCCAGCAGCCCTGGCCCGATCACCGACAGCAGCAACAGCGCGCACAGCGACAGCGACAGCCCCACCAGCTGCAGCACCGCCAGACCACGGCGGCGGGTGAGGGCGGCCAGGCCCAGCTTCCAGCGCCCGCGCAGGCGCGGCTGCAGGCCACGCAGCAGCCACAGCAGAAACGCGCCCAGCGCGCCGGCCAGGGCGGCCAGGGCGGCCAATCCACCCAGCACCCAGGCGGCCAGCTTCACATCGCCGGTGGCCTGCACGGTCAGCGCCACCGTGGCTGCCAGTGCGGCCACGTAAACCAGCAGCGAACTCGGCGGCAGGGCGGCGAAGCTGCGGTTGAGCACGCGCATCGGCGGCACCCGGCGCAGCCGCAGCAGCGGCGGCAGGCCGAAGCCCAGCAGCAGCACCAGGCCGATACCCGCGCCACTCAGCGCCGGGGTGGCCTGCGGCAGCGGCAAGCGGTTGGGAATCAACCCGCCCAGCGCCTGCACCAGCCCGGCCTGCGCGGCCATGCCCAAGCCGATCCCGACCAGGCACGCCGGCACCGCCAGCATCACCAGCTGCAGCGCCATGGCGCTGAGAATGTCGCGTTGGCGCGCGCCCAGGCAGCGCAGGATGGCCACCTGGTCGATCCGGCGCAGTGCGAACCGGTTGGCCGCCAGCGCGGTGGCCACGCCGGCCAGCAGCACCGCCAGCAGGGCGGCCAACGACAGGAAGCGGCCGGCCAGGTCGAACGCACCGCGCACGCCGCGCTGCGTGTCGGCGATGCCGACGATGCGGTAGCCCTTGGCCTGCGGCGCCAGCCACGCGCGGAAGTCGGCGATGGCCTCCGGTGCGCCGGCGAACATCATCCGGTACGAGGCGCGGCTGCCGGGGCCGAGCAGGCCGGCCGCGTCGACGTCGGCGCGGTTGACCAGCAGCGGCGGAGAGAGCTGCATCAGCTCGCCGGAGGTATCCGGTTCGGCCTGCAGCACGCGGGTAACGGTGAGGCTGCCCGCGCCGAATTCCAGCGCGTCACCCACCGTCAGGCCCAGCGCCTGCATCAGCCGCGGATCGGCGTAGGCCTGCCCGGCGGGCGGCGCGCCGGCCGGCTCGGGAGAGGTGCCCTGCAGGCCGCGGCTGACCAGCAGTTGCCCGCGCAGCGGGTAGCCGTCGCTGACCGCCTTGATGTTGGCCATCTGGCTGGCCTCGCCATGGAACAGCACGGTGGGGAAGCTGACCATGCGGGTGTTGGCCAGCCCGCGCGCGCGGGCGGCTTCGGCAAACGCCTGCGGGATGTCGTCGCGGGCGTTCAGGCCCAGGTCGCCGCCCAGCATCTCCGCGGCGCTGCCGGTCAGGGCCAGTGTGACCCGGTTGACCAGCGTGCCCACCGCGGTCATCACCGCCACACCGAGTACCAGCGCGGCGAAGACGGTGAGCAGGTCACCGGCAAGGAATTCGCGGCGCAGGGCGCGCGCGGCATGCGTGACCACGTTCATGCGGACACGCCGGCCGCGTTGTCCACCAAGCGGCCGCCATCAAGCCGGTAGATGCGCTGGCAGCGCTGGGCCAGCCGCAGGTCATGGGTGACCAGCACCAGCGTGGTGTCGCTGGTGGCATTGAGGGCGAACAGCAGGTCGCTGATCTGCTGGCCGGTGGCCTGGTCCAGGCTACCGGTGGGCTCATCGGCAAACAGGATGCGCGGCTTGGCCACGAATGCCCGTGCCAGCGCCACGCGCTGCTGTTCGCCGCCGGACAGCTGGCGCGGGTAGTGGCGGGCGCGATGGGTAAGCCCCACCTGCGCCAGCACCTCGCGCACGCGCGTGGGATCTTCGCGCCCGGCCAGCTCCAGCGGCAGTGCGATGTTCTCTTCGGCGGTCAGCGCCGGCAGCAGGTGGAAGCTCTGGAACACAAAGCCCACTTCGCGGGCGCGCAGCTGCGCGCGGTCTTCCTCGTCCAGGGCATTGAGGTCCGACCCGGCCAGCGTGACCCGCCCGCGGCTGGGCAGGTCCAGTCCGGCCAGCAGGCCGAGCAGGGTGGTCTTGCCGGAACCTGAAGCGCCGACGATGGCGATGCTCTCGCCTTCATGGACGGTCATGCCAATGTTGTCCAGTATGTGGACTTCACCCTCCGGGCCACGCGCGGATTTGCCCACGTCATGGGCGGCGATGGCGACGGACGCGCTGCGGGGGGACAGGCTGTCGATGAGGATTCTCCAATGTACCGAGCGATGTGGAAGGGCCGCGCGGCCCTGATGGTCTGGATGCTGGCAGCATTGCTGCTGGCGCCGTTGCTGGCGTGTGCCAAAGGTGCCGCCCCGGCCAACGCGGTGCTGGTGGTCGGCGACAGCCTCAGTGCTGCCCACAATATCCCGGCCGAATCGGGCTGGGTGAACCTGCTTCAGCAGCGGGTCAAACAACAGGTGAAGCCGGCCCCGGCGATCATCAACGCCAGCATCAGCGGCGAGACCACCGCCGGCGCGCTCACCCGCCTGCCGGGCCTGCTGGCCAAGCACCGCCCGGCGGTGGTGGTGATCGAGCTGGGGGGCAACGACGCGCTGCGCGGGCTCACCCCGGTGCAGCTGCGCGGCAACCTGGAGAAGATGATCGTGGCCAGCCAGACGGCTGGCGCGAAGGTGCTGCTGCTGGGCATCGATGTGCCGCCCAACTACGGCCCGGCCTACCGCCAGCGCCTCAAGGACGTGTATGCCGGGCTGGCCAGCCAGTACAAGGTGCCGCTGCTGCCGTTCCTGCTGGACGGGGTGGCGCTGCAGCCGGGGCTGATGCAGGCCGACGGCCTGCATCCCACCGCCGCGGCCCAGCCGCGGGTGCTGGACAACGTCTGGCCGCACCTCAAACCCCTGCTCTGACAACGATTTCGATTCCGGTGTGAGCGACTTCACACCGCCTCCACTGCCGATGCGGCATGTTTCACAAAGCTGAAGAAAGAGGGAATCCCATGCGTCAGACAAAGGAGACCTCCGGCCTGGTGCTGGTGGTCGAGGACAACCGCAATATTTCCGAGATGATCGGTGAGTATCTGGAAGGCCGCGGGTTCGAAGTCGACTATGCCCAGGACGGGCTGGACGGCTATCGCCTTGCGGCGGAGAACAGTTATGACGTGGTGGTGCTGGACCTGATGCTGCCGCGCCTGGACGGCATTGAAGTCTGCCGCCGGCTGCGCAACGACGCCCGCAAGTCGACCCCGGTGCTGATGCTGACCGCGCGCGATACGCTGGACGACAAGCTGACTGGCCTGGGCTTTGGCGCCGACGATTACCTGACCAAGCCGTTCGCGATCCAGGAACTGGAGGCACGCCTGCGTGCCCTGATCCGTCGCGAACGTCGCCAGGTGGGCTCGGAAGTGCTCAAGGTGGCCGACCTGGTGCTGGATCCGGTGAGCATGCGGGCCACCCGCGCGGGCACCGAACTGCAGCTGTCGCCGATCGGTCTGCGCCTGTTGACCATCCTGATGCGCGAATCGCCCCGCGTGGTGACCCGCCAGGAAATCGAGCGCGAGATCTGGGGCAATGGCCTGCCGGACTCGGACACCCTGCGCAGCCATCTGTACAACCTGCGCAAGATCATCGACAAGCCGTTCGACCGCCCCCTGCTGCACACCGTGCAGAGCGCGGGTTACCGCATCGCCGACATCGCCCAGCCGATGAGCTGATGCACATCGCAGTGGCTGGCGCATGACCGGAGGGGCCGTGAACGGCCCCGATCGAGACAACGACCCGCGTGTTTGCGGGTCGTTGTCGTTTCTTGCACGACGGAATCACGGCGCGCTTCCCTATAATCGCGGCGAACCGCCCTGGACCCCGTAATGCCGCACGGTCTGCCGCGCAAGATACGCATCGTCTTCATTCTTCAAGCCGTGCTGGCCAGCCTGGGCATCCTGCTGGGCGCATGGCTGGTGTCGCTGGTGATCAAGCACAGCCTGGTCAGCAGCGCGCTGAAGGAGGAGGCGACGTACTACTGGCAGCTCTACGACGCCTCGCCGATGCAGCCGCCGCCGAACACGCAGAACATCCGCGGCTACCTGCTCGAAACCGGGCGTTCGCCGTTGAGCCTGCCGGCCAACCTGCGCGCGCTGCCGCCGGGCTTCCACGAACTGAAAGCAGACGACCAGCTGGTGCTGGTGGACGCGCGCCCGGAAGGGCGGCTGTACCTGGTGTTCCTGCGCTCGCGCGCGGAGATGCTGGCGTTCTGGTTCGGCATCGTGCCGGTGCTGCTGACGTTGCTGGCGGTGTATGGCGCCTCGTGGGTGACCTATCGGGCGTCCAAGCGCCTGGTGTCGCCGGTGAACTGGCTGGCGCGGCGGGTGTCGCGCTGGGACCCGGGGCATCCCGAAGCGGCCGATCTGGCACCGGACAAGTTGCCGGCGGACATGCAGGGCGAAACGCGCCAGCTGGCAGCGGCCCTGCATTCGCTGGCCACGCGGGTCACCGCGCATGTGGCACGCGAGCGCAACTTCACCCGCGATGCGAGCCATGAGCTGCGCACGCCGTTGACCGTGATCCGGGTCGCCAGCGATATCGCCCTGGGTGACCAGGAGCTGACGCCGCGCCTGCGCCGCGGACTCAACCGCATCCAGCGGGCAGGCCGCGACATGGAGGCGGTGATCGACGCCTTCCTGATCCTGGCCCGCGAGGCGGACGTGGAGCCGCAGGTGGAGCTGTTCGATGTCAACGAGATCGTGCGCTACGAGGTGGACAACGCGCGCGAGCTGATGGCGGGTCGACCGGTGGAGATTTTCCTGCACAGTGCAGGCCCGGTGCAGCTGCACGCACCGCCGCGGGTGCTGCAGGTGGTGGTGAGCAACCTGTTGCGCAACGCCTGCAGTTACACCGACGAGGGGCGCATCGATGTGGATGTGCTGGACGATCGGGTGGTGGTGCGCGACACCGGGATCGGGATGTCGGCCGAGGCGTTGGGACGGGCGTTCGAGCCGTTCTACCGGGCCGAGCCGACGCGGCCGCAGGGCACGGGGCTGGGGCTGTCGATCGTGCGGCGGTTGTGCGACCGGTTCGGGTGGGAGGTGCGTCTGGACAGCGAGTTGGGGCAGGGCACGCAGGCGGCTGTTTTGTACCGGTAGGGAGTTTCAGGGCAACGGCTGCTGGTTCTGTTTTTCTGCGTGTGGGTCGGGCCGGGTGGGGAGGGCAGAAGCAGCCGAGCATGGCTCGGCTCTACCGGTGTTGTTCAGAGGGTGTCTTTTTCGCGTGTTGATCATTGCCGCGCCGCGCGCGGCCAGCGGACCAACGGTCCGCTCTACCGATCCAGGCAGCGGACCAACGGTCCGCTCTACCGGGTGTGTTTCCGGATGGTTCCCAGCAAACGCGTTCGCGGATTGCCTCCGACAACGCACACCCGCCGTGGTAGGTGCCGACCGTTGGTCGGCACGCTCTTCCTCTTTTCCCAAACGCGCCGACCTACTGTCGAGGGTCGGGGTGGGTGAGGTGGCGGGACCGTTGGGCGCCATGGATGGCGCCCACGAGCCTCCAGGGATGGATTTACGGCGTGTCCCGCCACCTCACCCACCCCGGCCACCCCTCAGCAAACCGGCTTCAGCCGTTGCTTCAATCGCATGACACCTTAGGCGCCAACGCCGCCCGCCAGATCGCATACCCGTCCGGCGTCATGTGCAGCATGTCCTCGCGGAACAACGCCGCGCGCGGCTGCCCATCCCTGCCCAGCATCGGCGTGTAGATGTCGGTGTAGCCCGTGTTCGGCAGCTTGGCCAGCGCCGCCTTGATCATCGCGTTGGCCTCGATGATCGCCGGCAACAGGTTCGCCCGCGACGGGCTCGGCTTGATCGAGATGTACTCCACCGTCGTCTTCGGCAGATCGCGGTGCACCCGCTGCACGAAGGCCAGCACATCGTCGCGCACCTGCACCGCGCTGCGGCCGCTGTTGAGGTCGTTGTCGCCGGCGTAGAAGAACACCTTGCACGGCGCGTACGGCACCACCACCTGCCCGGCGTACCACGTGCTGTCGCGCACTTCCGAACCGCCGAAGCCGCGGTTGAACACCGGCTGGCCCGGGAAGTCGGCGGCCAGGGTGTCCCACATCCGGATCGAACTGCTGCCGATGAACTCGATGCCCCCGCGCGGCGGCGGGGTGGTGGCGTCTGCCTTGGCGAAAGCGGCCATGTCCTGGGCCCAGGCCACGTTGGACACCTGCGCCGGCACCTGCGGCGGCTTGGCCGGGGACAGGGCAAACGCGGGCAGGGCGGCGCCAAGCGCCAGGGCGAGCAACAGGGGGCGGGTGCAGCGGTAACGCATCGGCAGACTCCTCGGCATGGCGCCCCATCGAGCGCCCGGTTCGGTTGAAACCCCATCATAGAAGCTGGTGACCGGCACCGCTTTACCCGCCGTGGCGGGGCTGTGCGCCACGCGTTGCCGGCGCCGGGCCCGTCACTAGCACGCCCCGGCCCCGGCCGCCTCCGACGAAGGTGCGACAGGCTTGTGGCAAAATGACGGATTGCCTGCCCATTCAGCCCTGCCCATGACCCCTTGCTGCGCGCTGTTCCCCGTGTCCCGGCCCGCCCTGCGTGATGGAGCGTGCCCCCGTGGCTGACGAAATCGGGCACATGCCGCGCGGCCCCCGGCGCATCTTCAAGGCGGCGGTGTGGTCCTGGCAGGGTCTGCGGGCCGCCTGGCTGCACGAGTCCTCGTTCCGCCTGGAGGTCTACCTGCTGGTGGTGCTGGCCCCGCTGGCCCTGTGGCTGGGCCAGACCCCGGTGGAGCGCGCGCTGATGATCGGCTCGATGCTGCTGGTGCTGTCCATGGAACTGGCCAACTCGGCCATCGAAGCGGTGATCGAACGCTACGGCGCCGAATTCCACGAACTGGCCGGGCGCGCCAAGGACATGGGCTCGGCGGCCGTGTTCGTGCTGATGATGAACGTACTGCTGTGCTGGGGCCTGGTCCTGCTGCCCCGCTTCTTCTGAGCTGCCCCCACGGCGCATTCCCCCTTGTAAGGATCCATGTCCATGTTTCTTGAGTTGCTGTCCGACCCCAACGTCTGGTTGACCCTGTTCACGCTGAGCGCCCTGGAAATCGTGCTCGGCATCGACAACCTGGTCTTCATCTCCATCGCCGTGAGCAAGCTGCCCGAGTCGCGCCGTCCGTTCGCGCGCAAGCTCGGCATCGCGGTGGCCTGCATCACCCGCATCCTGCTGCTGGTGTCGCTGGCCTACCTGGCGCACATGGAAGCCAACCTGTTCACCGTGGCCGGTATCGGCATCTCCATCCGCGACCTGGTGCTGATCCTCGGCGGCCTGTTCCTGATCATCAAGGGCGGCATGGAAATCCGCGAGCTGATCACCGGCGGCGAAGACGAAGACCCCACCACCACCAAGGCCTCGGCCGTGTTCGGCATGGTCATCGCGCAGATCGCGGTGATCGACATCGTGTTCTCGCTGGACTCGGTCATCACCGCCGTCGGCATCGCCGACCACGTGCCGGTGATGGTGGCCGCGATCCTGCTGTCGGTGGCGGTCATGCTGCTGGCGGCCAACCCGCTGGGCCGCTTCATCGACGCCAACCCGACCGTGAAGATGCTGGCCCTGGCCTTCATCCTGCTGATCGGTGCGGTGCTGATCCTGGACGGTCTGGGCGTGCACGTGCCCAAGCCCTACATCTACGCGGCGATGGGCTTCTCGGTGCTGGTCGAATGGCTGAACCTGTTGATGCGCCGCCGTGCCGTGGCCCATAACGTGCCGGGCGCCGGCAACTGGTAGATACCGACCAACCGCCGTTACCCACATCGGCTTTACCGCAAACGTGGCATGCTCCGGGTCCCGTTCATCGAGATCCGGAGCCGGCCATGCGATCGTTCTCCCGCCTGTTGCTGTTGGCCGTGCTGGCCGCCCTGTTGTCCGGTTGCGGCTACAACGCCATCCAGCAGAAGGATGAGCAGGTCAAGGCCGGTTGGGCCGAAGTGCTCAACCAGTACAAGCGCCGCGCCGACCTGATTCCCAACCTGGTGCAGACCGTGGAAGGCTATGCCAACCAGGAACGCCAGGTGCTCACCGACGTGACCAATGCGCGTTCGCGGGTGGGCCAGATCAACGTCAACGCCGACGATGCGGACTCGCTGAAGCAGTTCCAGCAGGCCCAGGGCGAACTGAGCGGCGCGCTGTCGCGGCTGCTGGTGGTCACCGAAAACTACCCGAACCTCAAGTCCGACCAGGGCTTCCGCGACCTGCAGGCGCAGCTGGAAGGCACCGAGAACCGCATCACCGTGGCGCGTGGCCGCTACATCCAGATGGTGCAGGACTACAACACCTTCCTGCGCCAGTTCCCGCAGTTGATCACCGCCAAGTTGTTCGGCTACCAGGTCAAGCCGAACTTCACCGTGGACAACGAAGCGCAGATCTCCCAGCCGCCGGCGGTCAAGTTCGGTTCGCAGGCGCCGGCTCCGGCTCCGGCCCCCGCGCCGCAGCCGCAGCAGGCCCCGGCGCAGTAACCCGATGAACCTCCTTCGCCTGCTGCGCGGCCTGGTGCTGGCCGGGCTTTGCCTGGCCGGGCCGGCGGTTGCCCAGGCCGACGCGGTGATCCCGCCGCTGTCCTCGCCGGTGGTCGATACCACCGGCACCCTGGACGCCGCCCAGGTCCAGGCGCTGCAGGCACAGGCCCTGGCCCTGCAGCAGCGCAAGGGCAGCCAGTTGCAGATCCTGATGGTGCCCAGCACCGCGCCCGAGTCGATCGAGCAGTACACCCAGCGGGTGTTCGAGCAGTGGCAGATCGGCCGCAAGGGCGTGGACGACGGCGTGCTGCTGGTGGTGGCCAAGGACGACCGCCGGGTCCGCATCGAACCCGGTTACGGGCTGGAAGGGGCGATCCCCGACGCCATCGCCAACCGCGTCATCCAGGAGTACCTGGCCCCGCGCTTCCGCGCCAACGACTACGCCGGCGGCCTGGCCGATGCCAGCGCCGCGCTGGTCAAACTGATCGACGGCGAGGCACTGCCGGCGCCGGTCAGCACCCACCGCGCCAGCCCCAACCCCGACGGCGGCGGCTGGACCTTCGCGCTGGTGATCGGCTTCTTCGTCGGCAGCTTCCTGCGCGCCATCCTCGGCTGGCTGCCGCGCCCGGTGCGCGCGCTGCTGGGCGGCGGCGGCGCGGCGGTGGTCGCCTTCCTGTTCACCTCGTTGTGGCTGGCCAGTGGTTTGGCCGGCCTGATCGGCCTGTTCGTCGGCCTGTCCTCGGGCCGGGCCGGCGCGTTCGCGCGCAATGGCGGCTGGGGCGGTGGCGGAGGCTGGGGCAGTGGCGGCGGTGGTTGGGGCGGCGGTGGTGGCTTCGGCGGCGGTGGCGGCGGCTGGGGCGGCGGCGGTGGACGTTCAGGGGGCGGTGGCGCCTCGGGAGGCTGGTGATGCGCTGGCTTCGGCACGTGTTTTCCCCCTCGGTGCGGCGCGCGTTTCCGCCAGGACGCCTGCAGGCGATCACCGACGCGATCACCGCCGGCGAGCGTCGGCACGGTGGCCAGGTCATGTTCGCGGTGGAGGCGGACCTGCCACTGCTGGCGCTGTGGCAGCGGGTCAGCCCCCGCCAGCGCGCCGAGCATGCCTTCGCGCAGCTGCGCACCTGGGATACCGAACACAACAACGGCGTGCTGGTGTACCTGCTGCTGGCCGACCACGCCATCGAGCTGGTCGCCGACCGCGGCCTGCGCGGCAAGGTGGGCGAGGCGCAATGGGCGGCGATCTGCGCCCACATGCAGCAGCGCCTGCGCGACGGTGCGTTGCAGGACGCGGTACTGCTGGCCATCGAGGAGGTATCAGACCTGCTGGCCGGGCACTATCCGCCGGTTCCGGGGTCACAGGATGACGGCCTGCCGAACACGCCGCAGATTCTGGGCTGAAGCCCGGCAATCGCGCGATCGGGGCCGCCGCGAGGCCGCTCCCGGGCGGCGCTAGAATATCTGCATCCCTGCAAGGCGTCCTTCATGATCTATTTCCACGACATCGACCCCATCGCCATCTCGCTTGGGCCGGTCAAAGTGCATTGGTACGGCATCATGTACCTGCTCGGCTTCACCGCCGCCTGGTGGCTGGGGCGCAAGCGGATCGCGGCCGGGCGCCTGCCGGGGGTGAATGCCGACGGTTTCTCCGACCTGCTGTTCTACGCCATGCTCGGCGTGGTGGTGGGCGGGCGCGTGGGCTACATGCTGTTCTATGCGCTGGGCGATTTCCTGCACAACCCGCTGCTGCTGTTCAAGGTGTGGGACGGCGGCATGAGTTTCCACGGCGGCCTGCTGGGCGTGCTGTTCGCCGCGTGGTGGTGGTCGCGCAAGCACCGCCTGCACCTGTTCGATACCCTGGATTTCGTGGCCCCGCTGGTTCCGTTGGGCCTGGGCTTCGGCCGCGTCGGCAACTTCATCGGTGCCGAGCTGTGGGGCAAGTACACCGGCGGCAACTGGGGCGTGGTGTTTCCCAGTGGCCTGCCGGCGCCGTTGAACGCGCTGGACCTGGCCACGCTGAAGGAGCAGTTCGCCACCGGCGCGCTCAACCCATACGCCCGCCATCCCTCGCAGCTGTATGAAGCGCTGCTGGAGGGCCTGGTGATGTTCCTGGTGCTGTGGGCGGTGTCGGCCACGCCGCGCCACCGCTACGTCATCGCCGGCCTGTTCGCGCTTCTGTACGGCATCTTCCGCTTCGCAGTGGAGTTCGTGCGCATGCCCGACAACGGCGTGTACGTCGCCTTCGGCTGGCTGACCAAGGGCCAGATCCTGTGCGTGCCGCTGATCGCCTTCGGCCTGGTGCTGCTGGCGTTGTCGCGCCGCGCCCCGGTGCTGCAGCCGCAGCTGCCGGTGCAGGCCGCGGGGGCGAAGGCATGAAGCCGTACCTGGACCTGCTGCAGCACGTGCTGGACCACGGCACCGAGAAGTCCGACCGCACCGGCACCGGCACGCGCAGCGTGTTCGGCTGGCAGATGCGCTTCAACCTGGGCGACGGCTTTCCGCTGGTCACCACCAAGAAGCTGCACCTGCGGTCGATCATCCATGAGCTGCTGTGGTTCCTGAAGGGCGACACCAACATCGGCTACCTCACCGACAACCAGGTGCGCATCTGGGACGAGTGGGCCGATGCCAACGGCGACCTGGGTCCGATCTACGGCAAGCAGTGGCGCAGCTGGGCCACCGCTGATGGCGGCAGCATCGACCAGATGCAGTGGCTGGTGGAGGAGATCAAGCGCAACCCTGATTCGCGGCGGCTGGTGGTCAGCGCCTGGAACGTGGGCGAGCTGTCGCAGATGGCGTTGATGCCGTGCCACAACCTGTTCCAGTTCTACGTGGTGGACGGCAAGCTCAGCTGCCAGCTGTACCAGCGCAGCGGCGACATTTTCCTGGGCGTGCCGTTCAACATTGCCAGCTACGCGCTGCTCACCCACATGGTGGCGCAGGCCACCGGGTTGGGCGTGGGCGACTTCGTGCATACCCTGGGCGACGCGCACCTGTATTCCAACCACGTCGAGCAGGCGCGCGAGCAGCTGTCGCGCACGCCGCGCGCGCTGCCGCAGCTGTGGTTGAACCCGGCGGTCACCGACCTGTTCGGCTTCCAGTTCGATGACATCCGCATCGACGGTTACGACCCGCACCCGGCGATCAAGGCGCCGGTGGCGGTATGACGGCGATCCGGCTGTCGCTGATCGCCGCGCTGGACCGCAGCCACGGCATTGGCCACGACAACCAGTTGCCGTGGCAGCTGCCCGATGACCTCAAACGCTTCAAGGCGCTGACCCTGGGCAAGCCGATCCTGATGGGGCGCAAGACCGCGCAGTCGCTGGGTCGCGCGCTGCCGGGGCGTCCCAACCTGGTGCTCACCCGCAGCGGCCAGGTGCCGTTCGAGGGCATGCAGGCGGTGGCCTCGGTGGACGACGCGCTGGCCTTCGCCGCGGCCAGCGGTGCCGACGAACTGTGCGTGATCGGCGGGGGCGAGGTGTATCGCCTGACGATGGCCCAGGCCACCGACCTGCACCTGACCTGGGTGGACACCACAGTGACCGCCGACACCTACTTCCCGCCGGTCGACCCGGCGCTGTGGGTGGAAGTGGCACGCGAGCACCACCCGGCCGACGCACGGCATTCGACCGCGTTCGACTTCGTGGATTACACGCGTCACCCGTAGAGCCGGGTTCTACCCGGCTGGTATCAGCAGCGCGCGCACCCACCGAACGGCAGCCGGGCAGAGCCCGGCGCTACGTGGCTTGTGCCAGACGCCCGTGCACCCATCGAAGGGAAGCGCCGTAGAGCCGGGCTCTGCCCGGCTTCGTTCAGCAGCCTGTGCACTTACAGAAGCGCAGCCGGGCAGTGCCCGACGTCATGCGCGCGTTTTGATCCCCAGCAACGTCAACGATGCGGCCATCCGCGCCGGGTCGGCGCCGTGCTGCAGCGCATGTTGCAGGCAGGCCTTGTCGTCGTCATTCAACGCGGCATCGCGTTGCAGGCCGGCGGCCGGTACGAACGACGGTGCCGCCAGCAATGCCTCCGGTGCGGCGAAACGCGCGAACCACGGAAGCAGCACGTCGGCGGTGTAGCGCTCAAGATCGGCCAGGCAGCGCTCACGGCCATGCCCCGATGCCAGGTTGAAGCGCAGGTGGAAGCGCGACTCACGCAGTGCCAGCAACGCGTCCTGGCTGTCCGGCCCGTTCAGGGCCAGCGCCGGAAAATCGCTGTCGAGCACGCGGACGCCGGCCTGCAGACGTAGCGCAAGCGAGGTGTCGATGCTTGCCCGGCCGGCGCCTTCGCGCTGCAGGAACACGAAGCTGGCGGTATGCGCATGGCGCTGCACCCACAGCATCTTGCGCGTGCGTTGGAACCCGATGGGCGCCAGCAGCGCGTCGAACGCGGCCTGCATGCCTGCCAATGATGCCGTGGGAGTGGCGGGAGACGGTTCGGGCATGGGCGCGTCCTTGCGGTGGCCAGCGCTCAGGCGGGCGGCCGGTAATGGCCAATGATGGTGTGGGCGAACAGCAGGTCTTCTTCCTGCGTGCCGCGCGCGATGTTGTGCAGGATCAACGGGGTGCCGTCGCTGCGCCGACGGTCGGAGACGATGCCCACGTGCAGCAGCCCGTTGCCGTTGAGCTTCCAGGCCACGATGTCGCCGGCGGCAAAGTCGGCCGCCTGGCGCGAGGCCGGTTGCTGCCAGCCCTGCCGCTCGAACCAGCGCATCAGGTTCGGTACGCGGCGATGGTCGATGTTGCGGTCCGGCCGCGACAGCCCCCACAGCGCCGGGTAGGCGTTGAACGCACCGCGCATGTCCTCGTGGATACGTTGCTGCAGGTCCAGGCCCTGGGTGCGCAGGGCGCGCACGATCACGTCCGTGCACACGCCGCCGTCGAGGGGGACGTCGCCACCGGGATAGCCCAGTACGGCATAGGCCGAGTCGTAGCGCACGGTCTGCCCGATCTGACTACGCGCAGCGGCCACCAGTGGCGGCGAGGGCAGCGTGGGTGGCCGTGCCGCGGGGGCGGGCGTGGCGACCGGCGCGCCGGTGTCAGCGTCGGCCGGCGTCGGACTGCGCTGGCAGGCCACACCGGCCAGGGCCAGCAGTGCTGCCAGACCCACCCGCAGCCGCCGCCTCGTGCCGATCATGCCGGGGTCGGGGTGCTTCCGCCGGTGTCGCCGGCCGGTTCAGGGTTGCGGCGCGGCGACGACGGGCCGCGCGGGCCGCGTTCGCGACGCTGGCCCTGCGGTTGCCGCGGTGGACGGCCGTTGCCCTGCGGCTCGGCATCGCCGGCCGGGCGCCGTGCCGGCGGACGCGGCGGCGACACCGGCCGGGGCACATCGCGGCCCGGGACCTGCACCACGCGCAGCTCGTCGGTATCCAGCTGCAACGCGGTGAGCTTGCCGCCCCATACCGCGCCGGTATCGATGGCATGCACGCCCTGGGTGATGGTCAGGCCCAGGGCCGACCAGTGCCCGCACACGATCTTCAGGTCACGCTCGGCGCGCCCGGGCACTTCAAACCACGGGTACAGGCCCTGTTCCTGCGTGCCCGGGGTGCCCTTGTCCTCGATCCCGATGCGCCCACGCGGCGTGCAGTAGCGCATGCGCGTGAACAGGTTGATGATCGCGCGGGAGCGGTCGTACCCGGCCAGGCCGGGCGACCAGCTGGGCTTGTCGCCATACATGTTGCGGAACAGCTTGCGGTAGCCGCTGCCGTGCAGCTGCACCTCCACTTCGCGGGCATGTTTTTCGGCCAGCTGGGTGGTCCATTTCGGGGCCAGCCCGGCGTGGATCATCATCCAGCCCAGTTCGCGGTCCACGTGCGCCAGCTTCTGCAGGCGCAGCCAGTCCAGCAGCACGTCGCGGTCGTCGGCCTGCACGATGCGCAGCAGGTCCGGGTTGACCTTGCGCTGCTCTTCCTCGGTGCGGGCACCCACGGCCAACAGGCTCAGGTCATGGTTGCCCAGCACCACCACGCTGCTGTCGCGCAGCGAATGGACCAGGCGCAGGGTTTCCAGCGACTGCCCACCGCGGTTGACCAGGTCGCCGCAGAACCACAGGGTATCCACCGCCGGGTCGAAGCGGATCTTCTCCAGCAACCGTTGGGTGACGTCGTAGCAGCCCTGCAGGTCGCCGATGGCCCATACACTCATGCGCGCGCCTCCATCAGTGCAGTGTGCGCGGAACGGTCAACACGAACGGCGCGATGGCGGCGGCGAACTCGGTGCCATCGTCGGCCACCATGTCGTAATGCCCCTGCATCGTGCCGTGTTCCGTTTCCAGCATGACACCGGAGGTGTAACGGAAGTCTTCACCCGGGCGCAGCCGCGGCTGCTCGCCGATCACCCCGTCGCCATCCACGTGCTCGATGCGGCCGTTGGCATCGGTGATGCGCCAGTGGCGCGCCACCAGACGGGCGGCCACACGGCCGTGGTTGTGGATGCGGATCGTATAGGCGAACGCGTAGCGCCCGTCCTCCGGCGTGGACTGGTCGTCGAGGAAGCGCGGAGCGACCTCGACCGAGATCGCATAGTGTGCAGCGTCGTTCATGCAGGCAGTTTAGAGAATGTCGTGCAGTTTGAGGTGAGCGCGCCATGGGATGGCGCGCTCCTTCAGGGAATTCAAGCGGTTTTACGTGCCTGCGCCCGGTCAGCGGCGCAGGGCGGGGCGATCATCCCTGCGGCGCGTCGTCGGCCGCCACCTGCGGAACGTTGGCCAAGGCGATGAACTGCGCCACTTCCAGCTGCTCGGCACGGGCATCGCTGCGTACGCCCGCGGCCTCGAACTGCTCGGGCGTGACCACCCCGTTCAGGGCGTTGCGCAGGGTCTTGCGGCGCTGCCCGAAGGCGGCCCGGACCACATCGGCGAAGCGCTTGCGGTCAATGATGCCGACGGTGTCCGGATCACGCGGCACCAGCCGCACCACGGCCGAGTCCACCTTCGGCGGCGGCCGGAAGGCACCGGGCGGCACCACGAACAGCGCCGTCACCTTGCACCACGCCTGCAGCATCACGCTCAGGCGGCCGTAGACCTTGCTGCCGGGGCCGGCAGCCATGCGGTCCACCACTTCCTTCTGCAGCATGAAGTGCATGTCGCGGATCACCGCCGCATGCTCCATGGCGTGGAACAGGATCGGCGAGGAGATGTTGTAGGGCAGGTTGCCCACCAGCCGGATCTGGCCGTCGCCGGCGAGCTCGGTGAAATTCACCTGCAGCACGTCGCGGTGCACGATGGTCAGCTCGCCCAGCGGTTCAGCGGCGGCGGTCAGCGGCGCGATCAGGTCGCGATCGAACTCGATCACGGTCAGGCGCGGATGGCGGCGCAGCAGCGGCAGGGTGATGGCACCCTGGCCCGGGCCGATCTCGACCAGGCGGTCGTCGTCCTTCGGGTTGACCGCCAGCACGATCTTGTCGATGTAGCTGCGATCGGCCAGGAAGTGCTGGCCAAGCTGCTTTTTGGGCGGCGCGGTGAACCCGCCGGCCGAGGAGGAATACGAGGAAGTCATGGCACCATCTTACGTTGCCGCGCCAGCCGGGCACACAGCGCGGTGGCAGCGAGGAGGCTGGAAGGGTCGGCGATGCCCCGGCCGGCCATGTCCAGCGCGGTGCCGTGGTCAACGGCCACCCGCGGATAGGGCAGGCCCAGGGTGATGTTGACGGCCTGTTCAAAGCCGCTGTACTTGAGCACCGGCAGGCCCTGGTCGTGGTACATCGCCAGCACCGCGTCGAAGCCGGCCAGCTTGGCCGGCAGGAACGCGGTGTCGGCGGGCAGCGGCCCGATCAGGTCCATGCCCTGGTCGCGCAGGCGCTGCAGCAGCGGAATGATCAGGTCCAGCTCTTCACGCCCCAGGTGGCCGTCTTCCCCCGCATGCGGGTTCAGGCCAAGCACCGCGATGCGCGGCGCGGCGATGCCGAAGTCGCGGTGCAGGGCGGCATGCACGGTGTGCAGGGTGCGCGCCAGCCCATCGGCGGTGATGGCATCGGCCACCGCGCGCAGCGGCAGGTGGGTGGTGGCCAGGGCCACGCGCACGATGTTGTTGGCCAGCATCATCACCACCTCCACGCCGGCCTGGTCGGCCAGCAGTTCGGTGGTGCCGCTGTAGGCAATGCCGCCCTGGTTGATCACCGCCTTGTGCACCGGGCCGGTTACCACGCCCTCCAGTTCACCGGACAGGCAGGCCTGGCCGGCCTGCAGCAACGCACCGATCACCGCGCCGGCATTGGCCGGGTCGGCGTGGCCGAAGCGCGAGGGGACGGCATTGCGCACTGCGCGCACACGCAGATCGCCCGGCTGGCGGGCGATGGCATCTTCAGGCAGGAGCTGCAGGGGCAGCGACAGCGCCGCGGCGGCGGCGTGCAGGGTGTCCGGGTCGGCGAAGGCCAGCAGCCGGCACTCGGTGCGCGGCTGCTGGGCAAGGCGGATGCAGAGTTCCGGACCGATCCCGGCGGGCTCGCCCGGTACCAGAGCGAGCTGCGGGATCATCGGGGCAACCTCAGGACTGCGGCGGCGTGGTGGTGCCGGTGCCGGTGGCGTCCGCGCCGGTACGCAGGTTGACGTAGGCTTCGCCACGCAGTTCCTGCAGGTAGCGGTTGTACTCTTCTTCCAGCTTGCGGCGACCGATGGTCTCGCGGATCTGGGCACGCTGGTTGTCGGTGGTCGCATCGGTCTGGCGCGTGGCAACGCGCTGCACGATGTGCCAGCCGGCATCGGTGCGGAAGGCCGGGCTCACGCCGCCGTCTTCCACGCCCGCCACCTGCTTGCCGAAGTCCGGGCCGAAGGCATCGGCCGGGAACCAGCCCAGATCGCCGCCCTGGCCCTTGCTGTTGTTGTCCTCCGACGCTTCCTTGGCCACCACCTGGAAATCGGCGCCGCCGGCGATGCGTGCACGCAGCGTTTCGATCTTGGCCTTGGCCGCGGCATTGTCCTGCTGGTCGGTGATGCGCACCAGGATATGGCGGGCATGGTACTCGGTGATGGTCTGGCCGCTGGCGGCGGCGCTGGCATCGCGCACTTCCACCAGCTTGAGCAGCTGGAAGCCGCTCGGGCCGCGGATCGGGCCGACCACGTCGCCCGCCTTCATCTGCGCCATCATCTGCGCGAATGCGTTGGGAATTTCATCCAGCGAACGCCAGCCCAGGTCGCCGCCTTCCAGCGCGTTGGGGCTGTCCGAATAGCGGACGGCCGCCGCGTTGAAGTCCAGTTCGCCCTTGTCCAGCAGCGCCTTGACGCCATCGGCCTTCTTCTGGCCGGTGCTGATCTGATCGGCGGTGGCGCCTTCCGGCAGGCCGATCAGGATGTGGGCCAGATGGTACTGGGTGCCCACCGAGGCCTGCTGCTTCAGCGCGGCATCCACTTCACCCTCGCTGACGCTGATGCGGCTCTGCGCGAAGCTCTGGCGCAGGCGCTGCACGGTGATTTCATCGCGGACCGAGTTGCGGAAATCGTTGAAATCGATGCCGTCATGGGCCAGGCGCTGGCGCAGGGCGTCCAGGTTGGAACCGTTCTGCTGGGCGATCGCGTTCAGGGCCTGGTTGAGCTCCTGGTCGCCGATCTTGATCCCGCTGCTCTGGGCGCGCGCCACCTGCAGCTTGACCAGCACCAGGCGTTCAAGCACCTGGCGGCTCAGCACGTCTTCCGGCGGCAGCTGGTTCTCACGACCGGCGTACTGCGCCTTGATGTTCTGGATCGCACGGTCCAGTTCGCTCTGCAGCACCACGTCTTCATCGACGATGGCGGCAATGCGGTCCAGCGGCTGGCTCTGCTGGGCCAGCACCTGCAGCGGTGCTGAGACGGTGGATACCGCCAGCAGGGAAGCGAGTAGAACGGGAAGGGTCTTGGTCATGGGATCTGATTCGGATCGTAGTCGTCGCGGTCGGCCCCGGTGTTGCTGGGCGGCACGAGATAGAGGTCGTCTCGGTAGTACCCGAGAATAGCACGGCGCAAGGTGCGGTCCGTGTTCTGGCCGATGGAGCTCAAGCCCTTGAGCACGAACTCGATCTGGAAGGAATTGTTCAGCTCGCCCTCGCGGTTGCGCACGTAGCGGCGGGCGATGGCGCGAACCGCCAGGCAGCAGCTGTCCCACTGCACGCCACCGATGATTTCCAGCGGCTTCTTGTCTTCGAGGGAGTAGTAGTAGCGCCCCACCAGGCTCCAGCGCGGGCTGATCGGGTACAGGAACGACAGGTCGACCTGTTCAAGCAGCGTGCGTTCTTCCTTGGTCGCGGTGATCGGCGCTGCCGCGTTGATGCGGTAGCGGTAGGTCAGGTTGACGACGCCGTCGTTGGACATCAGATACCGCGCCCGCAGGCTGGCCAGGTCCTCCCGCTTGTACTTGGGATCCCACTGGTAGGTGGCCCCGAGCGTCCAGCGGTCGTTGACGGCGTAATTGGCATCGGCGATCCACGCCGACTTGCCCTGCTCGACCTGGGCCTGCTGGCCCGGCAGGGTGACCCGCGAGTCATCGAAGTACAGGATCTGGCCGATGCTGCCGGAGAAGCGCTCGCGCCCGGTGGTCTGGTCGATGAAGCGGGTGCTCAGCGCCATGGTCAGCTGGTTGGCATCGTTCTGGCGGTCGGCGCCGGTATAGCGCGAGTCGCGGAACAGCTGGCCCCAGCTGAAGGTGAAGTCGCGGGTGTCGAAGATCGGCAGCTCGCTCTGGTCGCGGTACGGCGTACGCAGGTAGAACAGGCGCGGCTCCAGGGTGTGCAGGAACGACTTGCCGCCGATGGTGGTCTCGCGGTCGAAGAACATGCCCGCATCCAGGCTGGCCACCGGCAGGCTGCGGCTGGGCGAGGTATTGCCACGTAGCTGGTCCGGGGTGGCCGTGGTCGGATCGATGCCCGCGTCGAAAAGCGCCTGGCGGCGGACCTGGTCGGCCAGACCCTGCTCGAGGTCGTAGGCGGTGTAGCGGTAGGCCAGCGTCGGGGTCACGTACCACGACGGCCCGCTGAAGGGCAGCGACACGTAGGGTTTGATGTCCAGGCGCGAGCCGTTGAAGCGCGGATCAACCACGCCGGAGCGGAGGTACTCGCCGTCTCCATCGACGATCTTGCGGCGGTTGTCGTCGTGGGTGAAGCGCACGGCTTCGGTATACACGCCCGCTTCCAGCCACGGCAGCAGCGGCTTGTCCCAGTTGAAGAACGCGCGCGGCTGGCGCGCATACGGCAGCGAATCTTCGGTCAGGGTGTAGTCGGTGAGCTGCCAGTAATCGGCCATCAGGCCGCCGGTCCAGTTCTCGCCGGTGCCGTAGATGCCCACCTGGCTCTGCAGGTTGGACGCGGTCACGCCCAGCAGCTTGCTGGAGAAGTCCTCGGTGTACCGCTCATCGCTGACCCAGGCGATATTGGCGCGCGCCTGCCAGTTGGCATTGATGTTGTGGTAGCCCTCGAACTCGACCCGGCCGCGATCCTTGTCACGCAGCTTGTCGTTGGGCAGGTAGGCGGTCAGCAACGTGCCGCGGCCCCCGTCGTAGAGGTAGCGGAACTCGTTGTCCAGCATCAGGCCGCGCTTGCTCATGTAGCGCGGGGTCAGGGTGTCGTCGTAGTTCGGCGCCAGATTGAAGTAGATCGGCTGGGCGTAATCGAAGCCGTTGCGCCCGGACAGGCCCAGCTGCGGATACAGCAGGCCGGTCTGGCGACGGTCGTCGATCGGGAACTTGAAGTACGGGGCCCACAGCACCGGGACCTTGCCGATCCGCAGCACGGCGTTGCGCGCGGTGCCGAAGCCTTCGTCGTTGTCCACTTCGATCTGCGGTGCCGACAGCTTCCAGACCGGCTGGGACGGGTCGCAGGTGGTGTAGGTGGAGCGGTGCATCTGCCCGACCGCACCCTGCAGGTCCACCGATTCGGCGCCACCGTTGCCACGGCGATCCACCAGCTGGTACTGGATGTCGCTGATCTTGTGGGTGTCCGCTTCCTGGTTGCCTTCGGCGCGCTTGGCCACCATCCGGATCGAGGAGTCCTGGTAGCGGACGTTGCCCTCGGCGATGTAGTTGCCGCTTTCGGTGTCGAAGCTCAGGTGGTCGGTACCCAGGAACTGGTCGCCGCGCTTGAGCGCGACGTTGCCCTGGTACTGCGGCACCGTGGACGTGCCAAACAGCTGGTCGCCCTCGATGTCGGTGTCCTGCTGGTCGCGCGTGGCGGCCGCGGCCTTGTCGGCTTTGGGCGCATCGTCGAACACGGGCAGCACGTCAGTGGCCGGGCACAGGCCCCAGTTCACCGGTTTGTCGTCGGCCATGGCCGGCAGGCAGATGGCGATGCTCAGGGGGAGAGGCAGCAGGCGGAGGGCTCGGCGCACGCGGGAGTCGGATTCGGGGGAAAACGGATCGTAGCTTGCCCCATCCCTTGCATAGGGGCAATGAAGGCCTTGCCCGGCCAAGGGTTCAGGTTCATGCGCGGGCTCGACCCGCGCAGCTGCTCAGCGCAGCTGGCCGACGTGGGCCACGCTGCATTCGGCCAAGGCCTGCAGGTCGTATCCGCCCTCCAGCATGGACACCACCCGGCCACCGCCATGACGCCGGGCCAGCCCGCGCAGCTCGGCGGTGATCCAGGCGAAATCGTCGGTCTCCAGCATCAGGTCGGCCTGCGGATCGCGCAGATGCGCATCGAAACCGGCCGAGATCAGCAGCAGCTGCGGGCGGAAATCGTCGATGGCCGGCAGCATTTCATCGGCCCAGGTGTTGCGGAAGCGGAACCCGCCGCTGCCCGGCGGCAGCAGGATGTTCATCAGGTTGCCGGCACCGCGGTCGCGGCGCAGCCCGGAGTTGGGAAACAGCCCGGCCTGGTGGGTGCTGTAGTAGGCCACGCCGGGGTCGGCGATGAAGATGTCCTGGGTGCCGTTGCCGTGGTGCACGTCGAAATCGACGATGGCGATGCGTTCCAGGCCGTAGCGGTCGCGCGCATAGGCGGCGGCCACGGCGATGTTGTTGAGCAGGCAGAACCCCATCGCGGTGCTGGCGGTGGCATGGTGGCCGGGCGGTCGCACCGCGCAGAACGCGACCGGGTCATCGCCCAGCATCACCGCGTCCACGGCGGCCACTCCGGCACCGGCGGCATGCAGGGCCGCGCTGGCCGAACCGGGCGAGGTCAGGGTGTCCATGTCGATCTGGCGCAGCGGCTCGGTCTGCGCCTTGAGCACCAGGTCGATCAGCTCGCTGTCGTGCACACGCGCCAGCTCGCCGAGCTTGGCCGGCGGCGCCTGGCGCCAGTCCAGCTGGTCGGGGAAGGCGGCGAGCAGGGCATCGAGCACCACCTGCAGGCGTTGCGGGGATTCAGGGTGGCCGCGGCCGGGATCGTGTTGCAGACAGGCAGGGTGGGTAAAGACCAGCATGCGGGCAGGGGTTCCGGTGGGGCGGAAGGAGGGCTCAGGCGTGGCGGCGTTCGTGGCGCCACACCACCTCGCCGTGCCCGTCGGCGCGGGCCAGCACCCGGGCCAGCACGAACAGCAGGTCGGAAAGGCGGTTGAGGTAGCCGATGGCTTCGGCGCGCACCGGCTCCAGCCGCGCCAGGGTCACCGTTTCGCGCTCGGCCCGGCGCACGATGGTACGGGCCAGGTGGCAGCGCGCGGCCGCCTCGCCGCCGGCCGGCAGGATGAAGTCCTTCAGGGCGGGCAGGTCGGCGTTGTAATGGTCGAGCTGCTGCTCCAGGGCGTCGATGTCGGCCGCCTGGATGGCCGCGTGGCCGGGAATGCAGAGCTCCCCGCCCAGGTCGAACAGCTGGTGCTGCACGGTGGTCAGCAGCGCCCGGACGTCGTCGGGCAGGGCGACCGCCAGCAGCACGCCCAGCGCCGAGTTGGCCTCGTCGACGGTGCCGTAGGCGTTGACCCGCTGGGCATCCTTGGGCACCCGGCTGCCGTCGCCGAGCCCGGTGCTGCCGTCATCGCCAGTGCGGGTATAGATGCGTGAAAGCCGGTTGCCCATGCGTGCCGACCGCTCAGCGCAGGACGTCGTGGCGCGCCTGCAGCAGCTTGCCGACCTGTTCGGTGGTCAGCTGCAGCGCGGCGGCCAGGCCGACATAGATCGCGGCAGTGCGCAGGTAGGGCACGAACCAGTCGGCGTAGTTCTTCAGCCAGCCGGCGGCAGTCGGTTCGGCCACCATGTCGCTGCTCCAGTAGAACCCGCCCTGCGCGAATAGGTGGCAGACCCCCACCGCGCCCACCAGCAGCAGGGCCGCCTTGCCCAGCGTGAGCCACTGCGCGCCGTGGTACCCCTGGCGCAGCAGCATGCCGCCGGCCCACATCGAGAAGTACGCCGGCAGCAGCATCCAGGTGCCAGGCGAGACGCAGTAATGCTGCAGGTACTGCTGGCCGCTGCTGCGGATCACCAGGATGTCGATCACGATGGCCAGCGCCATCAGCAGCGGGAACGCCCAGCGGGTCCAGCTGCGCAGGTAGAACCCGCCGATGAAGAACACGGCCCAGGAGGCATCCGGGATCGCCATGAAGTGATTGACCCGGGTGGCGGCCATCAGCAGTACGAGCACGGACAGGACGAAGGCGCGTTGGGCGGTGGTGGACATGGCAGCCACGGGAAAGGGTCAGGCATTCATTCTAGCGCCTGCTGCGGCAGGCCGCCGCACGCGCCGGGAACGGCCCAGCGCTTATCATGGCGGCATGAGTGAACGACATGACGTAGTGATCGTGGGCGGCGGGCTGGTCGGTGCCAGCCTGGCCATTGCGCTGGACCGCGCCGGGCGCGACGTCGGGCTGGTGGAAGCCACCCCGGCTGGCACCCTGCCGACGGTGTTCGACCAGCGCAACCTCAGCTTCGCCGCCGCCACGGTCAACGCGCTCACCGCGTTGGGCGTGATGCAGCGGCTGGGCACCGCGCCCGGTGCGATCACCCGCATCCATGTCAGCCGCGCCGGCGATTTCGGCCGGGTGCAGATGGACGCCGCGCAGTACCAGCGGCCGTGGTTCGGCCAGGTGGTGGTGGCGCGTGATTTCGGCACCGCGCTGGAAACCTGCCTGCAGGCGCTGTCGCACCTTACCCGCTACCGCCCGGCGCGCTTCGTGCGGCTGGGCGCCACGGTCGACGGCTACCGCCAGGTATTCATCGCCGACGACAGCGGCGAGCGCTGCCTGCTGGCGCGGCTGGTGGTCGGCGCCGACGGCACCCGCAGTGGCGTGCGCGAGGGGCTGGGCATCGGCGTGGACGAACACGATTTCGAACAGACCCTGTTCGTGTCGCGGGTGCGTGGCGCGCGTGCGCCCGATGGTACGGCCTATGAGCGGTTCACCGACACCGGCCCCACCGCGCTGTTGCCGCGTGGCGATCGCCACTTTGGCGCCGTGCACGGCGTGGCCCGCGACCAGGCCGAGGCGGTCCACGCGCTGGACGATGCGGCGTGGCTGCAGCGGCTGCAGGACGCGATCGGCTGGCGCGCCGGGCGGTTGCTGGAAAGCGGTCCGCGCAGCGCCTACCCGCTGATCCAGGTGCTGGCGCAGGCGTTGGTGGGCGAGCGCGCGGTGCTGCTGGGCAATGCCGCGCAGACGATTCATCCGTTGGGTGCGCAGGGCTTCAACCTGGGCCTGCGTGACGCGCTCACTCTCGCCGAGCTGGTGGCCGATGCGCAGGACCCCGGCAGCGACGCATTGCTGCAGGCGCACGTGGCGCGCCGTGCCGAAGACCGCGCGCAGACCATCGCCTTCTCCGGCGGGCTGGCCCGCCTGACCAGCAATCCGGCGCCGTTGATGCGGCCGCTGCGCAGCCTGGGCCTGCTGGCCGCGCAGGCCACCCCGATGCAGTCGATGCTGGTCGGCGGGGCGATGGGCTTCCGGGGCGAAGTGCCGGCGCTGTGCCGTGGAGCGGGCGTATGAGCCGGCGCGCGCGCGATGTGATCGTGGTGGGCGGCGGCGTGGTGGGCGCGGCCTGTGCGCTGGCGCTGGCCGACACGGGGCTGCAGGTCACCCTGGTGGAAGGCCGCGAGCCGGCGCCGTGGCAGCCGCAGCAGCCGGACCTGCGCGTCTATGCGTTTGCGCCGGACAACGCGGCCCTGCTGGCCGCGCTCGGGGTATGGCCGGCCGTCACCGCGGCGCGTGCCTGTGCCTACCGGCGCATGCGCGTGTGGGACGCCGGCGGCGGCGATGAACTGCGCTTCGATGCCGACCACCTTGGCCGCGAGCAATTGGGCTGGATCGTGGAGAACGACCTGCTGGTGGACCGCCTGTGGGCGGCGCTGCCGGCGGCCGGCGTGCAGGTCTGCTGCCCGGCGCGCGTGGAAGCGCTGGAACAGGAGGCCGACGGCGTGCGCCTGCGGTTGGAGGATGGCCGCCGGCTGGAAGCATCGCTGGCCATTGCTGCCGACGGTGCCGAATCCACCCTGCGTCGTCTGGCCGGGCTGGAGGTCAGCCGCCAGGACTATGGCCAGCGCGGCGTGGTCGCCTACGTGGACAGCGAAAACGACAACGAAGCCACCGCGTGGCAGCGCTTCCTGGTGACCGGGCCGCTGGCGGTGCTGCCCATTGCCGGGAAGCGCAGCTCGATTGTCTGGACTCTGCCCGATGCCGAGGCCGAGCGGGTGCTTGCGCTGGACGAGGCCGCCTTCGGGCGTGAGCTCACCCAGGCCTTCGCCGGGCGGCTGGGGGCGATGACGCTGGCATCGCGGCGGGCGGCCTTCCCCTTGCGTCGCCAGCTGGCCACCGGCTACGTGGCCGGGCGCGTGCTGGCGTTGGGCGATGCGGCGCACGTGGTGCACCCGCTGGCGGGGCAGGGCGTCAACCTGGGCCTGCGCGACGTGGCCGCGCTGCGCACGCTGGTCCTGCAGGCGCAGCAGCGCCGCCAGGACTGGATGTCACCGCACCGGCTGCAGCGCTGGGCGCGTGAACGGCGCAGCGAGAACACCGTGGCCGCCTACAGTTTCGATGCGATCAACACCGTGTTCTCCAACGACGAGCTGCACCTCACCCTGGCCCGCGGCCGCGTACTGGGCTGCGCCGGCAAACTGCCGCCGCTGGTGTCGATGTTCTGGAAGCGCGCCGCCGGCGTGTAAGGCCGCGCAGCCGGGCAGCGCCCGGCACTACGTGGCGGTGGCGGTGCGTTGGGCCGTAGCGCCGGGCTCTGCCCGGCTGCACGATGGTGGCGCGCCCGCCTCAGTCGGTCAGCCAGCCGGCCAGGTCGGCACGGTCCAGCTTGCCACGCCGCTTCACATCCAGGGCGCCGAATTCATCGGCCAACGCCGGGTTGGCCTGTGCTTCGGCGCGGCTGATGAAGCCATCCCCATCGGTGTCCAGCGTCGCGAACGCGAACCGGTACTGGCCCACCACACTCACCGGCTGCACCGACCGCACCGTCACCGCCGCCTCGCCCGCCGGGGCGGCCAAGGTCACCTGGTGGGTCACCCGGCCCTCGGACAGCGACTGCGTACGTACGCTGGCGGGGACCTCGCGCAGCGGTTCGCTGATCGCCGGCGACGGCGTGTAGGCCTGCGCCAAAGCGAGCGAAGGCAGCAGGCACAGCAGCAGGATCAGGGTGGGGCGAGGTCGCATGCAGACTCCGTGAGTTACGTGGGCAGGGAGAGCCGGGCCATGCCCGGCTGTACCGCGTTGATCACCGCAGCGGCGAGGCCAGCACCGTGATTTCCTCACGGTCGTGGTACAGCTGCTTGGCCCGCACCACCAGCGGCTTGCCGGCCTGTTCCTGGAACAGGTCCAGGCACAGGCGGGTTTCGTCCCAGCGCTTCTTCATCGGCAGCTTGAGGTTGAAGATCGCATGCCTGCACCAGCCTTCGCGGAACCAGGTGGCCATGCGCTCGGCCACCCGGCGCGGCTGTTCCACCATGTCGCAGACCATCCAGTCCAGCGGCGTGTCGGGCTGCCAATGGAAGCCGTCGGCCCGCAGGTGTTCCACCAGCCCGGTCTCCAGCACGTGCTCGCGCAGCGGGCCGTTGTCCACGCTGATCACTTTGACGTGCTGGCGGGTCAGCACCCAGGTCCAGCCGCCGGGCGCGGCGCCCAGGTCGGCCGCGCGCATGCCCGGCTTGACCAGCTGTTCGCGTTCTTCCGGGGTGAGCAGGGTGAGCAGGGCTTCGTCCAGCTTCAACGCCGACCGCGACGGGGCATCGGGCAGCAGCTTCAGGCGCGGAATGCCCAGCGCCCACGGCGCGCTGTCGCGGGTGTCGCTTACGCAGACGAACGCATGGCGGCCATCGACGAACACGACGTGCACGCGCGGCAGCGCGGTGTTGGCCTTGTCGGTGAGCAGGCCGGCCTTGCGCAGCGCCGGACGCAGCGCATTGCCGAACGCGCGGGCCAGGCCGGCCAGCGGCTTGCCTTCGTCCGAGTCGGGATGTTCCACCCACATGTCGCCGAAGCGCTGCTGCCCCTGCAGGGCGGCGATGATCGGGGTGATGCGGTCGCTGGGGTCCAGCTCGCGCAGTTCGGCCAGCACCACCAGCTTCTGGCGCGCGAAGATCAGCGACCGCCACGGCAGCGCCTTGGACAGCGCGGCGCCTTCGTCGGTGGCGAACAGCACATAGCCGTCGTTGCGCTGGGTGCGCGCATAGCCGGCAATGCCGGCATAGGCGGCGCGCTCGGACAGTTCACCGGCCAGTTCCGGCTCGAAGCCCTGGCGGCACAGACACAGCAGGCCGCTCATCGCAGCGCGCCCGAGGCGCGGCGGTCAGTAATGCGCACCGTTGATCTCCCCATACTGGCGCAGCACGGCGCGCGCGGCGTCGCGTTCAATGTCGCGCACCACTTCGATGCCGCGCTTGTTGAGTTCACCGACCCAGTCGGCCGGCAGCGGGCCTTCATCGAACGGTGTGAGTTCTTCCACGTCCTGCGCACTGGCACCGATCAGCAGTCGGTCGATGCCGGCCCAGATGGTGGCGCCGTAGCACTGGCAGCACGGCTGCGACGAGGTGGCCAGGGTGATCGGGCTCAGCACGTCGTTCAGGCGCGGGGTCTGCAGGCGCTGCTGGGCCAGCATGTAGGCCATGTTCTCGGCATGGGCCAGCGAGGTGCTGTGCGGCACCACGCGGTTGACGCCGGCGGCGATGACGCGGTGGTCCGGGCCGAACACCACCGCGCCGAACGGGCCGCCGGTTTCCGCCTCGACATTCAGGCGCGACAGCTCGATCGCCAGGGCGACCTTGGCGGCATCGTCGGGATACACACGGGCCAGGTCGATCTGGTCGTGGATCCAGGCGGGCAGGGTGAGGTGGACTTGCGCGTACAGCATCGGGGCGTGGGCCTCTTCAAATATGGAGCAGCGGCAGTGTATCGGGCCGCGCGTAGGGATGCCGTGTCCGCGCTGAACGCGGCCACGGGGCTGGGGGCGCAGGGGATGCGCCGCTGGCGTGGGGAGTGGCGGCGCGGCGCCGCCGGTGCGGGGCCGCGCAGCAGGGTGGCCGGTGCATGGCACCGGCCTGCAGGCTTACGCCGACCAGGTGTCGCGCAGGGTCACGCTGCGGTTGAACACCGGCGTGGCGGCGGTGTGGTCGCGACGGTCCGCGACGAAATAGCCGGTGCGCTCGAACTGGAACGACTGCTCCGGCGTGGCGCTGGCCGCGGCCGGCTCGACGTAGCCGGTGACGGTGCGGCGCGATTCGGGGTTGAGGTAATCGCGGTAGGTCTTGCCGTCGGTTTCATCGTCCGGGTTGGGCACCGAGAACAGGCGGTCGTACAGGCGGATCTCGGCCGCCACGGCATGCACCGCGCTGACCCAGTGGATGGTGCCCTTGACCTTGCGGTTGGCGCCTTCCATGCCCGGGCGCGATTCCGGGTCCAGCCAGCCACGCAGCTCGGTGATGGTGCCCTCGGCGTCCTTGATGACCTCATCGCAGCGGATGATGCCGGCGCCGCGCAGGCGCACTTCGCCGCCCGGCACCAGGCGCTTCCAGCCCTTGGGCGGGATCTCGGCGAAGTCCTCGCGCTCGATCCACAGTTCGCGTGCGAACGGCACCTCGCGGGTTCCAAACGCCTCGTCCTTGGGGTGGTTGGAGAAGGTCAGCGTTTCGGCGTGGCCTTCCGGCAGGTTGGTCAGCACCAGCTTGACCGGGTCGACCACGGCCATGCGGCGCGGCGCGGCGCTGTCCAGGTCTTCGCGCAGCGCGCCTTCCAATACGCTGAAATCGATCATCGAATTCTGCTTGCTGATGCCTACGCGCTCGGCGAACAGGCGCATCGCGGCCGGGGTGTAGCCGCGGCGACGCAGGCCCTGCAGGGTCGGCATGCGCGGGTCTTCCCAGCCGTCCACCAGCTGTTCGGTGACCAGCGCCATCAGCTTGCGCTTGCTCATCACCGTGTAGTTGATGTTCAACCGCGAGAACTCGATCTGGCGCGGCTTGGCCGCCTCACGCGGCAGGCCGCGCTCGACCAGCGGTGCGGTCAGCGCATCGTCGTGGGCGAAGTCGACGTTGTCCACGCACCAGTCGTACAGCGGGCGGTGGTCTTCGAATTCCAGCGTGCACAACGAATGGGTGATGCCTTCAAGCGCGTCACCCAACGCGTGCGCGAAGTCGTACATCGGGTAGATCGGCCAGGCGTTGCCGGTGTTCTGGTGCTCGACGTGCTTGATGCGGTACAGCGCCGGGTCGCGCAGGTTGATGTTGCCGCTGGCCATGTCCATCTTCGCGCGCACGGTGCGGGCACCGTCCGGGAACTCGCCGGCGCGCATGCGCGCGAACAGGTCCAGATTCTCGTCCACGCTGCGCTCGCGGTACGGCGAGGGGCGGCCCGGCTCGGTCAGGGTGCCGCGGTAGGCGCGCACTTCCTCGGCCGACAGGTCGCACACGTAGGCCTTGCCGTCGCGGATCAGCTTCTGGGCGGCCAGGTAATAGGCGTCGAAGTAGTCCGAGGCGTGGCGCAGCTCGTTCCACTCAAAGCCCAGCCAGCGCACGTCGTCCTGGATGGCAGCCACGTACTCGGGGTCTTCCTTGGCCGGGTTGGTGTCGTCGAAGCGCAGGTTGCACACGCCGCCGAACTCGCCGGCAATGCCGAAGTTCAGGCAGATCGACTTGGCATGGCCGATGTGCAGGTAGCCGTTGGGCTCGGGCGGGAAGCGGGTCTTGATCGCGGCATGTTTGCCCGCGGCCAGGTCCTCACGGACGATCTGACGGATGAAATCCCGCTTTTCGTGGGCTTCCGGAAGGGCGTCGGTGGGGGCGGCAGTAGGCTCGGACATGGTGCGCGGTCGCAGTCTAAAAGGCAGAAAGACCAACAGTTTAGCCTGTCGCAAGGCGACAGGCTAAACGGGTAGGTGCCGACCGTTGGTCGGCACGCCTTTTGCTGGCCGGCTCCTCATGACCCAGGAAAGAACCGGTAGTGCCGGCCGCTGGCCGGCTCCTCATGACCCAGGAAAGAACCGGTAGTGCCGGCCGCTGGCCGGCTCCTCGTGCTG